>CAYRNC010000015.1:11475-13114 GCA_964425645.1 uncultured Oscillospiraceae bacterium
TCATTATGTATTCTCCTTTTTTCTTCACACCTTCCAAAAAGCCTTCAGCTGTAATTATATCCAAAACAGCATTTGCCCCGGCACAAGCTATGGGGTTGCCCCCGAAGGTTGAGCCATGAGTGCCTGACGTCAGTACGGCGCTGCACTCATCGTTTACGAGCACAGCTCCTATGGGCAGTCCTCCCCCTAGTCCTTTGGCTGTAGTGACGATATCCGGTCTGACTCCAAATCCCTGATAGCTGAACATATGCCCTGTACGGCCGTTTCCCGTCTGAACCTCGTCGAATATGAGCAGGATGTCCTTTTCCTTTGCCTTTTCCGTCAATTCCCTTACATAGGATTCCCTAAGAGGAACTACGCCTCCTTCACCCTGAATGCCTTCTACCATGATTGCACAGACATCATCCTTAAGGGCCTCCTTTAAGTCCCCCTCATAGTTTGGGGCAATATAGCGAAATCCTTCTGCAAAGGGGAAGAAATGCTTGTGATAATCGGGCTGTCCTGTTGCGGTCAATGCCGCCATAGTCCTCCCGTGAAATGATTGATCCAATGTTACAATGACAGCTCGCCCCGCACCGTAGCGGTCCCTGCTGTATTTTCTTGCTATTTTAATTGCCCCTTCATTAGCTTCAGAGCCGCTGTTACCGAAAAATATTTTTTCCATCCCCGAAACGGCAGTCAGCCGTTTTGCCAAGAGTACATAGGGCTCGGAATAAAACAGATTGGAGATATGAGCAAGTTGCGATGCCTGGAGGCTTACCGCCTCAATCCAATGGGGGTGGGAATGACCTAATGAACAGACCCCTATACCGCTTCCGAAATCCACATATTCCTTTCCTTTGTCATCATAAAGCAGGCTTCCTTTCCCATGGGTAAAGGCAACTTCGTAGCGGCTGTAGCTTTGAATGACATGCAGGGCATCCAGCTTTTTAATTTCATCAAGGTTCATATACATCCTCCGGATCCCGGGTGATCATGGTTCCTATACCTTCATCTGAAAGAAGCTCTATTAAAATGGAATGAGGTATTCTCCCGTCGATAATATGGGTTCTTTCCACCCCGCCGTTTAATGCCTCAACGCAGCATTCCACTTTCGGGACCATGCCCCCCGTTATAATCTTTTTATCCATCATTTCAGGAATATCAGATAATGTGAGCTGTGGGATCAAGGTGCTCTCATCTCCCGTATCCTCCATAATTCCCCGAACATCAGTCAACAGGATCAGCTTTATGGCATTGAGGGCTACGGCTAATTTCGCCGCTGCGGTATCAGCGTTTATATTATATCGTTCGCCGCTGTCTATCCCGCAGGCCACTCCGGAAATTACCGGGATATACCCCTTTTCTAGATTTCCGTTAATCACCGTCGGATCGATAGAGATGATCCGTCCTACCAACCCATAATCCCTGCCTTCTTCCCGAAATCTTACCGCTTTTATCATATTTCCGTCCATGCCGCAAAGGCCTATGGATCTACCGCCGACCCGACCGATCATAGAGACAAGATTTTTATTGATTCTGCCGCATAAAATCTGCTGCACCACATCCATGGTTTCCTCATTTGTATACCTTAATCCGTTTATAAAATGCGATTCTATATTCATCCTTTTAAGTGTCTCGTTGATCTCCGGGCCGCCCC
>CAYRNC010000015.1:13124-30363 GCA_964425645.1 uncultured Oscillospiraceae bacterium
GACGACCACAATATTTATACCCACGAGGGATAAAAGCACTATATCCCTTACAACATCCTCTTTGAGGGCCGTATGCGTCATAGCGTTGCCCCCGTACTTGATTACAATAGTCTTTTTATTAAACGCCTGAATATAGGGAAGGGCCTGCACCAAAAGGCCCGCCTTTTCCGATAGTTCCTGCACCATAATAATCTCCGTTCCTTTTTCATTTTTCATCAAGATCGATAATCTCCGTTAATTCTCACATATTCATAAGACAGATCGCAGCCCCAGGCGGTCGCTTTTTCCGTTCCTTCTTTGAGATCCACAAGGATCTCCACCTCGCTTTCCGCTAGAACCCGCTTTGCCGTCGTCTCATCAAAATTGAGGCCTCTGCCGTTTTTACAAACTGAAATGATACCTCCCTTTGAACGAAAGGATATATCCGTTTTCAGATAGTCAAAGTCAGGGCCGGAATATCCCAAGGCACACAGCACCCTTCCCCAATTGGCATCGCTTCCGAACATAGCTGCCTTAGTTAAAGACGATGAAATGACGGCTTTTGCCATATCAGATGCCTTATCCTCATTTTCTGCATTCTTTACGGTACAAATGACAAGCCTCGTGGCTCCCTCCCCGTCTTTAGCCAATTCTTTGGCTAGATGAGTACAAATATCCAGCAAAGCTTTGGTAAAGATTCTATAGTCCGAAGAGTCCTCTGTTTCTATCACAGAATTTCCTGCAAGCCCGTTTGCCAGTATGCAGGCCATATCGTTTGTCGAAGTGTCTCCGTCAACACTTATCCTGTTGAAAGTTTTGCTTACACAATAGGATAATGCTTTTTTAAGCAGAGTCTGCTCAATATTGACATCGGTCGTAAGAAACGTCAAAGTTGTACCCATGTCAGGGTGTATCATACCGGAACCTTTGGATATTCCTCCTATTTTAACGGTAACGCCCGAAATATCTATTGACAGCGCATACTCCTTATAATAAGTATCCGATGTCATTATGGCTTTTGCCGCATCGCTGCTCCCTTTCGTTGAAAGGGCTGACGCCAAGGCAGGCATCTTTGCCTCTATGAAATCTATTTCTAAAGGAACACCGATAATGCCTGTTGAAGCAACTATGACATCTTTTGCATCTATATCCAGTGCTTTCGCCGCAGCCTCCGCCATGCGTACAGCGTATTCCTCTCCAAAGGGTGCACAGGAATTAGCATTTCCTGAATTAGCGGTTATCGCTTGAGCGACTCCGTCTTTTAAATGCCCCATGGTAATGTAAAGCGGCGCTGCCTTGACTTTGTTCGACGTATAAACTGCGGCAGCTTTACAGGGAACCTCGCTGAAAATTAAAGCAAGATCCTTTTTTTCTTTTTCCTTTTTGATACCTGCGCTGCAACCGGAAGCGACAAATCCGTTGGGAGCGCATATACCGTTTTTTATTATCATATCAGCAATCCTTTCTAAAAAGCCGGGGCGGCCTTTGGAAGCCCCATAGTCTCCGGAAAACCAAATATCATGTTCATGTTCTGAATAGCCTGCCCGGCCGCACCCTTCACCATATTATCAATAGCGCTGCAGATGATAAGCTTTCCGGCATGCGGATCCCGATGCAAAGATATATGACAGCAGTTGGTCATTCTTACATTCTTGACATTTGCATGCTCCGCTTCATCCAAAACTATAATAAAAGGCTCCTTGCTGAAAACATCTTCGTAGCATGTGCGTATTGCATGATAATCCGATTTCATATCACAGTAAATGGTGGACAATATTCCTCTGTTCAAGGGAAGCAGGTGAGGAGTAAACGTAACATTTACTTCGGCTCCGGATATCCGGCTTAACGTTTCCTCTATTTCCGGCCTGTGCCTGTGCTCTCCGGCTTTATAGGCGGAAAACGCCTCGTTGCATTCCGGGAAATGGGTCCCCCTCGTTACACTTCTTCCCGCCCCCGTCACGCCGGATTTAGAATCGATTATGATATTCCTGCGATCCACCAGATCGTTTTTTAAAGCGGGATAAAGGGCAAGAGAGGCCGAAGTTGGATAGCATCCCGGATTTGCGATCAGTCGGTTTCTTTTCCCCTTGATTCTTTTAATATCATCTCTAAACACTTCGCACAATCCGTAAACCGCCTCTTTATGCAGGTCTGGAACTTTGAATTCCGATCCGTACCATTCTTTATACACCGATTCTTCAGCCAATCGAAAATCAGCCCCTAAATCGATTAAAGCTACACCCTTCTCCATGCATTTGGCCGCGATTTCCTCAGACAGCCCATGAGGAAGACACGCAAATATCACATCGCAGGAATCCAACATCGCATCAGGATCCTTATCCAAAACAATGTCACATGTAGCAAGAAAGCCCGGATATATTAAAGATATATCCTTTCCGCCGAAGCTTACAGAGCTTAATGCGATTACATCCGCTAGAGGATGATCCAACAAAAGCCGCAAAAGCTCTGTTCCTGCATAACCGGTGGATCCCACGACCCCTACTTTAAGTTTTTCACTCATTGTTATTCTCCTGTTGCATATAAGTTTACCGCATAATATTTTATAATTATACAGTGATGTGCAATTTTATGCAAGCATTATCTTAATATTTCTTTATAAACTAATATTTATACAAAGATATCCGTTTAAAAAGAAAACCCCCGCCTTTTCAGCAATGTCATTAAATTATGGCAAAATATGCGCCAGAACAAAAATTGCCCTGCTCACTCTAAAAGATGGGGAGGGGCTTTTTTCTCATTTGATTATATGTGTTTTGTGATGGTAGTGCTGAAATAATTATAGAATAGCTATTAAATAAAATACAAAAGGCTTAACATTATTGTTACCAAGTGTACCTCACGGGGTTGGATGCACCACGCTTACGATATCTGTCGGGAACACGCTTACCAACATATAATTTAATAATATCTTCCGGGGCTTCTTTGCCGACAAATCCAATACGCCCGGGTAAGTCTTCAAAACCGGGGAAGTTTTCCGCTGTGGCATTTAGCCACTCATCAGCAACATAGGCCGCCACAATTAAGCCCTTTACAGTTGCAAGAATTACTTCAGCCTCTTCAGCTTTTGATTTGTTTAGCTTCCAAGCATGACGAGCAGCTTCGTATAATGATGCTTCTGAAGCGCTTATGTTGATGTTTATCAGCAATACCTTATGCTTAAAAACCGCCTGCTTTGCTGAATATTGGCGGATAATTTCATCAGCATGCATGATCCCATACTCATTGGCACCTGTACCGGAAATCATATTGGTAAGGCCGGGATAAGCATCTATAAGAGCTGCTTCAACTTCAAAGGCTGTTTTTTCATCCATCCCATGACGGTGAATAACATGAGCGACTTCTAAACCTGCAAGCCTTATTTCCCGTATGCGCCTTAACTTATTATCAAAATCGTCACCTTCTAAATTTTCTTCAGTACGAATATGGGAAAAAACACGATTACCCTTCCCTTTGCCAACATAAAACGTTTCTCCATTTCTCGGATCTATCAGACGATACACATATGTCTTGAGTTTGTTTGATATTTCCTCGGTAAACATAATCCACGCTCCCTTTATTACACCAGGTTTACAATAAGAATTGACAGATGACATAAGAAAACTACAAATACTTTAAATGTACACGCAGCCAATGACGAAAACAAAATACATCCTTTTTTATAATATCATAACTATGCTGTAGATACCGGGGCAAAAACTTATAAACATATTTCAATCTTTTCAATGATAGGTGACTATTTTTTGGATTTTAGCAAAAATTATAAACTTATTATATATTCTTAAAATTTAGTCTGAAGGTTCGAAGCATTTGTTCAGGAGAGCGCCTATGGATAACGCCGATTGAAAACCTATATGCACTGTTCTGCAAAAAGATGACAGAAGAGGTGCCTTATTATTAGCGCAAGTTCAAGCGCTTAAGCGCAACAAAGGACACTTAACGAATTTTAGGCATGAAAAAGTTAGTGGCGTAAACCTTTTAATGCGCACCACTAACTTAACGACATCAGCCTTTTAAGAAAGGAGTTTTTATCTTTATCCCATGCCCTAATCCACATCCATTTCCCTTGCCAGCATATCTTCATAGGTTTCACGTCGCACGGACAATCTGTCCTCTCCCTCATTTACCATTACTAAAGCCGGTCTGGGTATCCTGTTATAGTTGCTTGCCATGGAATAGTTATAGGCCCCTGTGCAAAGGACGGCAATCAAATCGCCTCGGTCCAGCTTTGGCAAAAGTGCATCCCATATGAGGATATCGCCGCTTTCACAGCATTTTCCCGCTATGGTTATGACTTGTTCTTCCTTTTCCTGCTGCTTGCCGATGGCCTTCACTTCATACTTCGCCTGGTAAAGAGCCGTTCTGGGATTATCGGGAAACCCTCCGTCGACACCGGCATAAACTCTTTTTCCCGGCGTCGTTTTAATCGTACCAATGCGATAAATCGTAATCCCTGCTTCGCCTGAAACAAAGCGCCCCGGTTCAATGCTCACCCTGGGTATCGGCATCTTTTCCGCACCGCAAAACTTTATCAATTTTTGCATCATGGGGTCGGTAAAGTATGCCAGGGGCTTTCTTTTTGGATCGCCGGCATACTGAATACCGTAGCCTCCCCCCATATTAAGCTCAAGGGGAATATATCCTGTCTTATCACGCACGTCTTTTATAAATTCCAGCATTATATCCATTGCCATCAGATGGGAACTGTTTTCCACCAGCTGAGACCCTACATGAAAATGAAAACCTTTCAAACGCACATTTGAAAGCGAGAGCGTTTTTAAAACCCCTTCGTCTTCCAGAAGGCTTTGGGGTGAAAAGCCGAACTTAGAATCAAGGTGGCCCGTCGAAATATATTGATGGGTATCGCTGTCAACCCCCGGTGTAACCCTTAGAAGAACTTCGGCCTTTATTCCCCTTCTGCCTGCTATATCATCGAGCATATCCAATTCCGAATAATTGTCCGCCACAATAGTCCCAACCCTGTTGTCAAGCGCCATGCAGCACTCTTCAAAGGATTTATTGTTCCCGTGAAATACTATATTTGAAGGATCTGCACCTGATTTTAACACGGTAAAAAGCTCTCCCCCCGAGGCCACATCAAACCCAAGTCCCTGTTCCCCGATCAGCTTTGCCATATCGAGAGTAAGAAAAGCCTTGCAGGCATAAAATGCCCGGTTTCCCGGATATTTATCAATAAAGTCCCTGCGGATTTCCCTGCATCGGCGCACAATTTCACTTTCTGATACCACATATAGGGGAGTTCCGTAACGTTCAGCTAGCCCTACTGTATCGCAGCCGTCAAAAATGTAATGCCTTGTATTGCTCATTTCTTCACCTATCCCACCGTTTTTCGATGTAACACACCATGCGTATTTAGCAAGTCCGTTCAAACAGCACATCATCCATATCGTAAAGCCCGGCCTTGTGTTTAATAACAAACTGCGCCGCTCTTACAGCCCCGTTGACGAAAATCTGCTTTGATCCGGCCCTGTGAGTAAACTCCAAAATCTCATCTTCTCCGGCGAAGATCACGGTATGTTCCCCCACGATATTTCCCCCTCGGATAGCGTGAATTCCAATCTCATTGCCCCTTTTGCCGTCGCCGTACCTGCCATATACTTTTTCAAACTGATCTTCCGAGTCCACAGCCCGGGCAAGCATTTTAGCTGTCCCGCTCGGCGAATCTAATTTCAAATTGTGATGTCTTTCAACTATCTCTATATCAAAGGTATCGGACAACACCCGACTGACATCCCTTAATACTTTTGCCAATACCGTTACCCCTAAAGAGCAATTTGCCGTATACACCACAGGCACATAATGAGAAAGCTTTTCAATATAGCTTACTTGTTCCTTCGTATGCCCCGTTGTTGCTATCACTAAAGCGACACCGTGTTCCTTAGCATATTCACCCAACATATGGATGTTATCCGGGTGGCTGAAATCGATAATAACGTCGACCGATGAATAATCCCCCGGGCGAAGCGCAGCCACCTTTGGATCCTCCGATAAAGGATCAATAATCCCGACGTATTCCATTCCTTCCGTTATCTTAAGCTTCTGCTTTACAAGATTGCCCATTTTTCCGTATCCCGATACTACCGTTCTTATCATCATCTATATCCTCCCTGTCTGTAATCTTTCCTTTATTTTCTTTATGCCCCAGAGCTTACGTTAATGCATAACAGGCAATTAAAAAAACACCGTCGCGTGACCGTTTTGAAGCACCTTTTTCCCCAATCGTTTAGTGGAATGGTATCATAAGGGAAAAAAGAGGTCAAGCTTTTTCCCTGTCATCGTTTTTACAGACAAACAGGTGTTTTCCATCCTGCATAACGATGACACCTGCAATAATTGCAAGGGCCGTAAAGATCTTTACAGGCTCTAGGGTTTCATCAAGAAGCAATATCGCAAGAAAGGTTGAAAATACAGGAACCAGATTTATGAATATCGATGTTCTTCCCGGCCCTATCTCCTTTATAGAAAACTGCTGTATCAAATAGCCCACAAAAGAAGGAAAGATTGCCATATACATCGCCGCCGCAAAGGGAGCGAAAGGCAAATTAAAAAGAAATGTCCAAGGCTTTTCCATAATTACAAAGGGAAGCAAGGTAATAAGGCAAAATATAAAGCTGTAAAATGCCAAGGCCATAGGAAGAATAGGAACTAAAAATTTATCTTTTTTCATCGCACTGCTGCTAATCACCCCATAGGCAGCCCAGCAGATTACGGCCATCATCATCAAAATATCACCTTTATTAAAACTGAGCATTTGAATAATATGAAGATCCGCCCCGGTTATTGTCAGAAATACCCCTGCAAAAGACAGACATATGCCTGCCGCCTGGCGACAGGACAGTTTTTGTTTCAATGCTATAAAGGCAATTATAACCGTCACTACAGGATTCATAGCCCCTATTATGGAAGAGTTGATGGCCGTGGTATATTTCAAGCAGCAAAAGAAAAGGACGTGATAGCCGAACATTCCTATGGTTCCGGTCAGAAAAAAAACCGGTACATGCGTTCTGTTTAACCGATAGGGACATTTTGTTGCCTTCATGACAATGTACATCAGTATTGCCGCCGGGAAAAAGCGCAGAAAAGTAAGAGTAAAAACCGGAATATATGCCACAGAATATTTTCCTGCAATAAATGCCCCCGACCAAAAAAAGGCGGCTAATACCATAAGGCTGTAAATCTTTTTCTTTTTCATGGAATCCTCTGACAGAGAAAGTTCGTTACCACAAATGATAAACTCCCATTTTTAACTTGTCAACGCTCAATCAGGGCCTGCCGTTTTCATCCTCTTTAAGACGGACCTTATGCTCCACGACCATTTCAATCTTTTCTTCATAGCATGAAAATATCTGCTCGACATATGGCCTTTCCATCCTCGGAGTAACAAGGCTGACTAAAGGTACTATCACAAGTGAAAGCATGATAGCTACAGCCCCTGCCATAGGAGGAGAAGTTATATTAAGGAATAAATTTGCCACATTGAAACCCACACCAAAAATAATGGAAGCCCAGACCGATGCTTTCGTAGCCTTCCTCCAAAACAAACCGTAAAGGAAAGGACCAAGAAAAGATCCGGCTAATGCACCCCAGGAAAGAGACATAAGAGTTGTAATCAGGTTGTTAGGATTCAAAGCAATTACGACCGAGAATATTACAAAGACTACGCAAAGGGCCTTTATAGTCACCACCTGGGCCTGCCTGCTCATATCTTTGAACCAAATGCCTCTAAGAAAATCCAAGGTGAAAGTGGAGCTGCTTGCCATGACCAGCGCCGACAGCGTAGACATGGATGCAGAAAGCACCATTATCATTACGAGACCAATCATAATATCGGGCATAACTTTGCCTATCATCGTCGGCACTATACTGTCGTAGGCCACATGCCCGCCTGCAGCAGGTTCATAGAACAATCTGCCAAATGAGCCTATGAAATATGATCCGCCCGCAATAATGAGGGCGAACACGGTTGAGATTATTGTGCCGGTTTGAATAGCCTTTTCACTTTTAATCGTATAGAATTTATGTACCATTTGCGGCAGGCCCCAAGTGCCCAGGCTCGTTAAAATGATGACCCCAAACAGCGCCAAAGGATCCGGGCCGAAAAAAGAAACCAAAGCGCCGTTAAGATTTGGGGCCTCAGGCGATTGAATTTTAGAAAGCTCTATAACCGCCGCCATCAGGCCGTTTTGCGTGTTTAACACGATCCCTATTACAAGAATTATTCCCACAACCATGATGATGCCCTGAATCAGATCGTTTATCGCCACCGCCATATAACCTCCGAGCACCACATACAGGCCGGTCAAAAAAGCCATCCCTGCAATGCAGAAAATAACATCTATACCGAAAGCCATGGAAAAAAGCTCCGACAATCCCTTGTATACGGAAGCCGAGTAAGGGACAAGGAAGATAAAAATAAGGACCGAAACGGCTATCTTTAATGAGGCGCTCTTATACCGTTTCCCAAAGAAATCGGGCATTGTTGCAGAATCTAAATGCTTTGTCATTATTCTGGTCCTTCTGCCTAATACAACCCAGGCAAGCAGGCTGCCGATTACGGCATTACCTATGCCTATCCAAACCACGGCAAGACCGAAGCTCCATCCGAATTGACCTGCATAACCCACAAACACAACAGCAGAAAAATATGAGGTTCCATAGGCAAAAGCACTGACCCAGGGCCCCACCTTCCGTCCTCCCAGCACAAAATCATTTACATTGCCGGCATGTTTCCTGCAATAGACGCCGATAGATATTGTTACAGCAAAAAACAAAATCAACATCAGCACTTTTTCAAACATGTCCTTAATCCTCCCGATTTCTAACGTATCTTGCAAAAAACTTAAACCGCCCCCTGCTGCATTTGGCTCTACACCTTGCAGCAGAGGGCGGGAAATTAACCGCGGTACCACCTCAGTTCGCGACGCCCTTGCGGACATTCGCCTCGATCAGTACGGTGCCGTTTCGGCACATAACTGCGTCACTGTAACGGGTGCACCCGTCCCGGCCTACCGGGGCCTTATCAGCAGCCCTTTAGGTGGGAAGCTCTCAAAATGTATTCGAAAAACCCCAACACCTGCGCCTCTCACCATGCGGCAACTCTCTGTGGCTTTAAGGAATTCCTACTTCTTTTCGGTCATCGCTTTTCGATCTAAGTTAACATAACCGCTACGCCTTGTCAATAAAAATTGCACGGCATTTTACGGATTTATTCACCCAGCCCATATCCGTTTTTTACAAGATAGTTTTCCAGGTCATTTTCTGCAGAAGATATCCGCCCTGCGTACCGGGTATTATAGCTTCCGCGGCTGACAGCGGTCCCGCCTTGATTGTATGCGGTAAGCGCTATTGTTTTATTGTCATAGTAATTCAGCTTTTCACCGATGTATCTGGCCCCGAACTCTATGTTCACGTGGGGATCAAAAAGCTGGCTTCTTTCTATACCGTACATCTTCGCTGTAGACGGCAGTATCTGAAGTATTCCGACAGGTCCGCCGCTACCCCCTACAGCATCCGTGCGAAATGTGCTTTCCTTTTGCGCCATGGCCATTAAAAGACGTTCATCTATATTGTTGACATCTGCCTCATGTTTAAATAAGAACACCAGCATCAAAGATTTTCCGTCGTCTATGCTTCTGTTTTTTGCCTTGATATATGAGGCAAGCCCCTTATTATATTCAGATTCCTTTTTATCAAAAAATGTCGCTGCGGGCCTTTTCGGGTCCGTGCTGATATAAATTCCCGAATAATTATCGTAATATACATCCCAGCCGAATGCTTCATCTCCGGTTAAAACACGAAAGGGTATATAAAGAACATCCCCCACTTGAAGAATACAGTATCCCTTCATGTCAACCTCTTTAACATCTAGCGTTGGTATAGCTATCAGATCCGCAGGTGATACAACATCCGAAGGCATAGCCATAGGATCCGTATAACCACTGTAGGCCAGACCGCCGGCAGTTCCTGTCAACGAGGGCTTTTCAATCATCGTAAGAACAGTAAAACCTGATAAGTCCAATGCAATCGGATCTTTCAGGTTATTTTTTAACACCTTTTCTTTTAGCTTAACCTTCAGAATGTCTTTTTTAAGAATTTTTATAGTGCGGCTTTCCCAATCCATATTAACTTTAAATCCGAGAAGTTCCCCCATTTCCCCATTTAAAGGAAAGTAGGTCGTACCCCGATACAAAAACAATGGATCCTCCAGATAATAATTTGCTATTCTGTTTCCATTGATGTCGATATTTCTGTTTAGAAAAACTCCCTGCACATCTTCATATGCATAGATTGTGATCGTTGAGAAAAATAAGACAGCCAACGAAAGCCACACTGACATAAGCTTTTTCGCCATTATCTTTTTCTCCTTTCACGCTGTTAACTAAGCGTGCAGCTATTATACCACAAAATGTATTTTTGTATACCCTTAGGCTAGTTTTTCTAATATTCTGACGCTGCAAACGTTCAAAAATACAAGATTGTATTAATAATTATTCATGATCCCCAGTTTAGCCAATAATTCCATCTGCCTATTAATATTTAACTTACGATATATCGAAGTAATATTTTTTTTAACTGATGGTACACTTATATAAAGTTCTTTCTCTATTTGTTCCCTGCTTTTGGCTTGGATAATATACTCAAGCACTTTTATTTCTACCGATGTCATTTGATACTGTTTTTCTAACCTTTTTACACACGCCCCGATTATTCCCGGCATATCGTACAGATTACAATAAAAAATACTCGTATTATTCTTTTTATTTTCTAATGGAAGGATTTCTATCATTCCCGGCATATTATTCAATTTATACAACGTTCTCATTGGGTCAAACCGATCAATACTCTCTGTTAATTTAACAATTTCTTTTATACATTCTTGCAGGCTTTGTTTTAGATGTTTTAACAACATTCTTTTAAAAGTTTCGCTAATATAGTGGATATCCCCATTTTGATTCAATACTAAAGTTCCGGAAAAATTTGAGCCTGTTCCGACGGAATCATGAATGCTACCCTCATTTATTCTGTCCAAGCGGGCGCGATTGCTTAAATGCGGCTGTAAAAATTCAAACAATTTTTTTTCTTCATAATTGAAATCCTGCTTGGGGATCTTTCTGAATAATGAACAGATGCCATAGCTGTTTATTTCGGTCGGAAGAATTATATTACACTCCAATGAACGATCAAACCCGGCCGATTCCATGAAACTCTTATAATACGTGCTGATCGTTCTTGTTTCATCAAACATATCAGAACTTCTCATTATTACCGGGGATTTTTTTGCGAAAATAGGGAAAACGTCATCCTCTTTATAATAGGTTGATAGATATATTTGTTCAATATATTTATCCCACCCGATTTGACAAAAGGATTCAAGCTCATAACCGGTCTTTGTTTCCATAAAAAACAATATATTCCCAAAATCAAAATATAAGATTCCCTGAAGTTCCTCTAGAAAATGAACATATTTATCTGTCCCCCTTGAGGTATTGCTATATAAATCCAAAATTATCTGGTTCAAACCATCAATTTTTTGAACATATACCGGTAGTTCAGCCATTCCATTTATATCCCCCTTCATCAGTAAATAATAGTCGATATTAGGCCATATAATATGTATTGGATCTTTTCAAAGCTCATTCACTCTAAAGCTTTGTTGCTATAGCCTTGGCTGTAATTCTCATTTCAATGAATCTTTTCTTCTTCCTTCCTTTATTATCCACCCAGTCGCTTACTACATCCTCTGCATTAATTGAAATGTTTACTGAAATTGCTCCCCGTTTTTTTGCTTTCCACTCAACATTCTCCCATAATTTAACGCGGGCATATTTTATCGCTTCACTTTTATTATGAAAAAAAACTCGTTTTGACTGAAAGTATATAATAAATCCATGCTGATTTTCACCCGGTCTGATAATGGCTGATTCTGTTTCTTTAATTTTAGCAACAGCAGCGCCAATCGCATTTGCAATTTCGTAGTGTTCTGGGGTTATTAACCTAAGGTTATAGGTATCGGCTACTTTTTTAAACCAATTATACGCCGGCGCCCCTATGGCGACTAATGCGAACCCGGTTTTTTGATATGGAAATATACACTGATTATAAATAATATTAATAATTTCTTCAATAGCCCTGCATACAAATTTCCCTTCATCCAATTGTCCTTTAGCGGCTATTTTTGAAATTGCTTTCATAGAAGATTGATAATTCCATTTACGGAATTCTCCGGTTGCATGCAAAAGATCCGTGGGGGTGACATGTAATTCTTTAATTTCAGAAGTATTTCTGCATGCAGGTAATACCCGCTCAGGCCCTATAATAAATTTATTATCCCGATTAATAATTTCACTGTCACCGCCAAGGCCAATAGTAGATATATCAATTGATCTCACCATCGTCTGCCAGTTGCCAATCCTCGCACCTTTTATTGACAGCGGAACAACATTATTTTTAACCAATACAGTATCTGTCGTCGTTCCCCCCATATCGGCAATAATAGCATCGCCTATTCCGGTAAGATGCATTGCGCCAATAACACTGGCAACAGGTCCGGAAAGAATTGTTTCAATCGGTGTTTCGTAAATGCTGTCTATGATGGCCATACACCCGTCGCATTTGACTATATATGCCGGAGCTTTAATACCATGTTTATGTAATACAAATACAATTGAATCAATAAAGGTTTCAATAATGGGCAATAGGCTTGCATTTAATGCAGCGGTAACCGCTCGTTCAAAAATACCAAGGTCTGTTGAAATTCTGTGACTGCAAACTACGGGGATGTTACTAAACTCCTTAATGATATTTTCAATCTCTATTTCATGTATGGGATTTCTAACGCTCATGAATCCGCATACTGCTATAACCTTTATTCCATTTTCATTAAAAATACTAATGGCGTTTTTAACCTCATCACGATCTATAGGACATATTTCCCTTCCCTTAGGGCTTATCTTTCCCTTTACATAACAGGTACAAAATGCCGGAGTTCTTTCTTTTAATTCCTTACCGGTCACTATTAAACCTGTTTTTTGTCCCTTAACCTCTATTATTGCATTCGTGGCCAGTGTTGTAGAAATAACAACCCTTGAAATAGCTGAAAAGTTTTTACTAAAATCTAAGCTGGTTATACTGTTATCTATACCTTTTATTAGGTCACCATGAGTGGTAAATGCCTTGGCTTTTGCCATAACACACCCGGTTTCTGAATTCAAAATTACTGAATCCGTATAGGTTCCCCCTGTATCAATACCCATTACATATTCCATATCTAATTCCCCTAGGATTTGTTTAAAAGACTATACCGCCAAATGGCGGCATAATCTGTTTATCTTTGCTTTATTATGACCCTACTACAAGTTTTTCAATAAGTGACTCTACAGTCTGGGCTGTATGAACCCCCAGTTCCTCGACTAAGCCTGTCACATCAACCGGTACTTCTTCCCCTTCAAGAATGCCATTTAGCACTCCTCCGACATAAAAATTATAATCTTTAGATCTGTATTCTGCTAATTGAATAATTTCTTTCATATAGTTCAACACCTGCCCATTATGAAGACTAATGCAAATATCTCTGATTCCTGCCTCATCTGCAAGGTCAAGCACATCGATGGGATCCAATCCTACTCCCCCATCCACAATGTCTGAACCTAAGCCTGCCAGGACACCGATTACAACAAATTTACCGTACCAGTGTGCATCAGCAGAAGCAACCAACAGTTTTTTATTCTTTATTCTATGAAGATCATGCATAGTTTTGACTTTTCTAAGTATGGAGTTTTTTTGTTCTATGCAATTTTTGGCCATCGATGTAGGGATAAACGGAACAACACTACCATCAGAGGCTTTGCGCGAATGAAAAAGTTCCTCAAGTCTTGATGGATCTATTCTTTTTAAAACAAGCAATAATTCTAACGGATTATTTATATCAATTCCCGCCTCTTTAAATCCGTTTAATATATTATTGAAAAATTTATAACCCTCTTCAATGATAATGTCACTCATTTTTAGTATCGGTGTAAAATCAATTAAATCCATCAATTCAACTGCTTTACCTGCTGCACGCTGTGCAGCTGCATGAATATTACCGATTCCTTCCGGTGTAGGTACAGTTACCTTCTCGGTGATCGGTATTGGTAAAATTGCTGTACCTGTATTGAATTTCTTTTCCACTAGAATCATCATTAATACTTCCGGGATTAAAAATCCATAGTTGGCTTCTAAATCATGATCCCAGTGGCTAAGACAGTCACTGAATATGTAGCTGCACCCGGGCTGATCATGTTCCTTTAGTATTTCGGATGCTGCTAACCAAAATGCCATTTTAGGCAATATCCTGTCCAGCATCTGCCCAAAACTGCACGCATAGCGTGCATTGCATAAATCACTGACAATATATTTTTCCAATCTCGCATATCCGAGATAAGATGTAATGTCAAGAAAATATGATGGGATTCCATCATCCATATAGGAGTCAATTACGAACTTATCATCCTTTTTTGATGCTACCATGCCTAAGGCTTTTATAACCTCTGAAAGGTGATAAACATCATCACCCACACCCGGATAATCCCATACGTACTGTGAAAAAACCCCAAGATAGCTAGAGCCGACCTTTATTGAATTTTCGGTCGTAAATACTGCATTAGGTCCCATGTGCCAATCTTCGAAACATGGTTGAATAGATGCAGCATCTGCAATTCTTTGCCAATCCTCCTCCTTATCGAGTATGAAGCTGGTTCCCTTAGAGGATAAATCCCTAAATTCTTTGGGCACCGCAGTTTGAACACTAGGAATAATCATATGACAGTCCAATACAGTGCCGTTCTTTTCTTTGAGGCTTTCAAGATACTGAAGACCCTTTATCTGATCCTCAACAGAAGCAAGCCCCATTATCGTTCGCCAAACAATTTTACCTTCCCCTATTTTTTTCATTCTCATATCTACTTCGCTGGTATAACCGTTATCCCTGCAATAGCGACTAATCCCAGCAACAACGGATGCACCACGAGATTTACCTTCAGCATGTAAACTATGCCAGTCCGGTAAATTTTTTGGTACCAGACCAAGTAAATATTCTTTTTCCGTCTGATCCATTTTAACCCTCTCTTCCAGCCCTCATTATTGATATTTATAGGTCAAGCATATTAGTACAGTCTAAAGATTTTAGTTTCCATACTCCGGGAGATATTTTTTGTTTTGCAGTCCAAAATCGGTAATTTTATAAGTTACATTTAATTCCCCATTGTTATCAAAGCTTATATCATCAGCCTCAAGCATGCGAACACTACAAAATGCAAATATGTAATTCTCAATAATTGATTTTTTGAAAATCTTTTCACCGTAATAATCCTTATTCAAATCACGCATTATATCCTCAATCCTAAATCCTTTCTTATTATCTATCGCATATTTCAGGATCCCCGTTTTTAATGGCAACGTCATGTTATTACCTCCTTTACACCTATAAATCCCTTAAATCAAGCAATTCTGATGGTTTAGCAATGATAAGTATTACTCCAATAACAACAACAATAGCCCCTACAATTCCTGTTGAAGTCACCGAATATGCATACAAACCTAGTCCCGCAAACGCAAAGCCCACCGGAATTGACCAAATCGGATTTGTGTTGAGTATCGCGGCTCCTCTGGCCGCTCCAAGATAAGAATATGCAACATATATCGTTGAATATTCAATAGCCATAACAAGGCCTGTGATTAATAACAGCAATAACACTGCTGAATTTGTAAAAGCGATCTCCAAAATCGTGTGATACAATTTCATGTTCCCAGTGCCTAAACAAATAATAATGGCTAGCAATTCTTCAAAAAAGGCACCGCCCAGACATCTGTATAATCCGCAGCATTGAACAGGATCGGAGCAATCAGCCGCATGGGCTACTAATACCGCTTCAATGGAAAATGCGAACGGGCAAACAAAGGCTATGGCAACGCCAAGATAGAAATTTGGCAAAGCCTCCGGCGGTGCCCAAACTGCAATCAGTACACCCGTACACGCAACAACAATACCTACAACCATACGAACTTTAAATTTCTCTCTTAAAAAAACTCTTGCCCCTACAGCCGTAACAATTGGTATTAATGCAAAAATAGCATATGTAACTGTCGCACCAGCAAGAGGTACGGCACCGACAAGACAAGTTGTAGCAATTGCTCCTCCAAACAGGCCGCAAAGCAATACTATTCTAGATGCTTTAAAATTCCATAACCGACGATAGTCCTTTAAGGTATTCCCTGTAATTATAGTATAAAGAATTAACATAATTCCGGCAGAACCTTCGCATATTCCAAGCAGGGTTAAAACCATAATTGCTACACTGATACCGCTCACACCGGTCTCTAACGATACTATATCTTGTGCCATGGCATTTGTAATGCCATAAATTACAACTGTTATAGCCGTAACAATTCCCGCTGCAATTCCTTTGTAAACAAATTTCATTCTTTTATTATGATACGCTTCTTGTGCTAATGGATCTACTATCTGATTCATGAATGGCACCTCCATTTAATATTTTTCAGTGATGGTATCTAACGCCAATGGGGATATGTTACGAATGCGAATTTGGAATATTCTTCGGAGCTCCAAATTATTGTTTTGTTCTTTTCTTGAGGAATATAAATTACATCATCTTTTTCAAAATTCAATGTTAAATTGGTAAGAGTATCAGTTAACTTAATCGTTCCCTCAAGACAAAGGCATATTGCACCATCATCGCCATATTCGAATTCGATACCCTTTGATGGATAAACCTCCGCAAGTCCAAAAGTAAAAGGGAGACCATAGTTTTTCCCGATAGTATCGTCAATGTGGAATCTATTTCCGCTCCCGGTATCAAGAAACTCCATGTTGATACTGTTTTTTTTGATATGAATTATCCTGTCCATTTACCTTACAACACCTCCTAAACGACATGTTTTCCTATTAATAACTAGATTAACCTTCTATAATATTTGCGTTAATACGTATGAAGGTTTCCACATAAGTATAGTGGTATAATCGTCTCAATAATAGGTGACTATCGGCTAAGTATCCCCAATTCATAAAAATATAGTTTTAGTTACATACAATGTAAAATTGTGGTCCCAATGTCCATAATATAAACCTTATAGAATATAACCGCGAAAAAATGATGCAAGCATAAAAGTAATTAGAATATAACCAGTAGCGGGAAAATCAAAAATATCTAATGTTTGTTTAATA
>CAYRNC010000016.1:0-19191 GCA_964425645.1 uncultured Oscillospiraceae bacterium
CGGCGACAGATCGCGGAAGGCAACGCTTGTAGACTATGGATTCAGACTGCCGTCTGCATTGGATAACAGACCCCTGGAATTTTCGGAATTTGAATCCCTTATCAATCAGATCGTGTATGTGAGTGCAACACCGTCAGGTTATGAAAAAGAAAAGAGCAGGGGCATTGTAGCAGAGCAGGTTATACGCCCGACAGGACTTCTTGATCCTTGGATAGAGGTTAGAAAGACAGAAGGGCAAATTGATGATCTCATAAAAGAAATCAATAAGGTCACGAAAAAGAACGAAAGGGTTCTAGTGACTACCCTTACAAAAAAGATGTCGGAGGGACTAACTGAATATCTGGGTAATGCAGGGATAAAAGTGCGTTATCTTCATTCAGAAGTGGAAACCCTGGAGCGCATGGAGATACTCAGGGATTTGCGGCTTGGAGTTTTTGATGTTCTAGTGGGGATCAATCTGCTAAGAGAGGGCCTAGATTTGCCTGAAGTCTCACTAGTCGCCATATTAGATGCGGATAAGCAGGGCTTTCTGCGCACGGAAACTTCATTGATACAGACGATAGGAAGGGCCGCAAGAAATGCAGATGGGAAAGTTATAATGTATGCTGATCGAAAAAGTGATGCGATGGAAAACGCGATAAGCGAAACGAAACGCCGCCGCAGCATTCAACAAAAGTACAATGAACATCACGGCATAACGCCCAGAACAGTTCAAAAATCTGTTCGTGCCGTGATTGAAGCTACTAAAGCCGTTGAGGAGTCCGCGAATTATTATCGCGGAAAATCTCCTTTGGAGCTGACAAAAAAGGAATTAGCCGATTACATTCGTTTGCTGGAAAAAGAGATGAAGCAGGCCGCAGCCGATCTTCAGTTTGAAAGGGCTGCAGAACTCAGGGACAGAATATTCGAATACAAATTAAAACAGTAGCAGGAGGACAAATGACAAGAGATATCATCATAAAAGGGGCCAGTGAGCATAATTTAAAAAATATAGATCTGTGTATTCCAAGGGATAAAATGATTGTTATAACAGGCCTTTCAGGTTCGGGGAAATCATCGCTTGCCTTTGACACTATCTATGCAGAGGGACAAAGGCGCTATGTAGAAAGTCTTTCCGCTTACGCCAGACAGTTTTTGGGGCAGATGAAAAAGCCCGACGTCGAGTATATTGAGGGACTGTCCCCGGCTATTTCAATAGACCAAAAAACCTCCGGCCGAAATCCACGCTCGACTGTGGGTACAGTCACGGAAATCCATGATTATCTAAGACTTTTATATGCCAGAATCGGGGTCCCCCATTGCCCGGTATGCGGAGAAAGGATTGCAAGCCAAACCGTGGATCAGATCGTGGATCATCTGACACATCTGGGGGAAGGAAGCAGGCTGACTCTGTTGGCTCCTGTTGTGCGGGACAGAAAAGGAGAACATGGGAAAATTCTTGAACGCATACGTAAAGAAGGGTTTGTCAGAGCTAGAATCGATGGAGATATCGTAAGCCTGTACGATGATGAGATTAAATTGGAAAGAAATATAAAGCACACCATAGAGATAGTGGTAGATCGGATAGCGGTGAAAAGCGGAGTGAGAAGCAGATTGGCGGAGGCAGTGGAACTTTGCATATCCCATGGAGACGGTCTTGTATCGGTATTGAAAGATAAGAATACCGACCCTTTGATATTCAGCACAAAAATGGCTTGTCCGGAGCACGGTTTCGGAATAGAGGAACTTACACCTCGTATGTTTTCTTTTAACAGCCCGTTCGGAGCCTGTGCCGTATGTAACGGGCTCGGTTTTATTTCGCAGATTGATCCGGAAAAAATCATAACCCGGAAAGATCTGTCCATTCCCAAAGGGGCTCTAGCCAATGTTTTTGCATCTATGGAAATATCCGGATTTTATCGCCAGATGATAGATGCTTTGGCGAAGGATCACGGCATCGATATCAATGCTCCATACAAAGATTTGCCAACCGCTTTTAAAAACGAACTTCTTTACGGGACAGGCAGCCGTAAGCTCGAATATTACTATGAAAGCCGCAACAATAATTCCCGCTCTTATCGCAATCACCCTTTTGAAGGGGTGATAAATAATTTGGAACGAAGATACAAAGAAACGAATTCAGATTATATAAAGGATAAAATGCAGGAGTACATGAGCATAACAGCCTGTGAAGCCTGCAAAGGAAAAAGACTCAGACCCGAAGTTTTGGCAGTCACGGTGGGGGGGAAGAACATTGCAGAATTCTCAGATCTTTCCGTAAGGGGGGCGCTAAACCGCATCGACTCGAATTTTAATCTGTCACAAAAGGATAGTCTGATTGCGAAGCAGGTCTTAAAGGAAATAAGGGCACGGCTGGGATTTTTAGCCGATGTCGGGTTGGATTACCTGACGCTTTCACGTTCTGCGGCTACACTTTCCGGAGGAGAATCTCAAAGAATACGTTTGGCGACGCAGATCGGTTCAAGTCTCGTCGGAGTGCTTTATATTCTGGATGAGCCCAGCATAGGCCTGCATCAAAAGGATAATGCCAGATTGCTGTCCTCACTGAGAAGCTTAACGGACCTTGGAAATACCTTGATCATTGTTGAGCACGACGAGGAAACTATGTATGCTGCCGATCACATCATTGATATGGGTCCCGGTGCAGGTGTTCACGGCGGAGAGGTAGTAGCCGAAGGAACGGTGGAGCAGATAAAGGCAAACAAAAATTCTTTGACCGGAAGCTATCTCCGAGGTGAGAAGTTTATTCCCGTTCCCGATGAAAGAAGGCGGGGGAACGGAAAATCGCTATGGGTCATGGGGGCCTCAGAAAACAATCTTAAAAACATCGATGTGGAATTTCCCCTGGGGCGATTCATCTGCGTTACCGGGGTCTCGGGCTCCGGGAAAAGCACGCTTGTAAACGGAACCCTTCATAAAGCCATAGCGTCCAGAATTCATCGGACAAAAGAAAAGGCCGGTAGTTATAAGGATATTTTGGGTTTAGAACATCTGGACAAGGTTGTTAATATAGATCAATCCCCGATAGGCAGAACCCCCCGTTCAAATCCGGCTACCTACACCGGGGTATTTACTCCTATACGCGAGCTGTTTTCAAAGCTGCCTGAATCGAAAATGCGGGGTTATAATAAAGGAAGGTTCAGCTTTAACGTGAGAGGAGGCAGATGCGAGGCCTGTTCGGGGGACGGAATTATAAGGATTGGAATGCACTTTCTGCCGGATGTTTATGTTCCCTGTGAAGTGTGTAAGGGGAGGAGGTACAATAAAGAAACTTTGGAGGTGAAATACAGGGGTAAAAATATTTACGATGTTCTCAATATGAATGTATCCGAAGCCATGGATTTCTTCAAAAATATTCCTTCTGTAGTAAAGCAGCTTGGGACCCTGTACGAGGTTGGTTTAGGCTATATCAGACTCGGACAGCCGTCAACCCAGCTCTCAGGAGGTGAGGCGCAAAGGGTCAAACTTGCTGCGGAGCTGTCTAAACGGAGCACAGGCAAGACGCTTTATATCCTCGATGAGCCCACAACCGGCCTTCATTTTGACGATGTGTATAAACTCATCAAGGTTTTAACACGCCTTGTGGATACGGGAAATACAGTCGTGGTAATCGAGCATAATCTGGATGTTATTAAAATTGCAGATACCGTTATCGACCTTGGCCCTGAGGGTGGGGATCGAGGGGGCTATGTTATCGCATGCTGCACTCCGGAGGAGCTGATAAAAATTCCCGGCTCTTATACGGGTGAAGCCATAAAAAGAGTTCTGTTTAACCGATGAAGGTATTTCAATTTATTTGCATCGAAAATTGACGCGGGTTTGAAATCGGGCTACAATATAGGTTAGCGGTTACAGAAAGGACAAGTCATGATAAAACAAATAAACATGACCATGCTCACGGATTTTTACGAGTTGACCATGGCCAATGGCTATTATGAAAAAGGACTTAAAAATCAGATCGCATACTTTGATATGTTCTTCCGCAAGATTCCTGATGAAGGGGGCTTTGCCATCATAGCCGGACTGGAGCAGCTGATTCGGTGTTTGCAATCTCTTCGCTTTGAAGAGACTGATATAGAATACTTAAAGGACAAGGGGATATTCAGCAAAGGGTTTTTGGATTATCTGCGTCATTTTGAATTTCAGTGCGATGTATTTGCGGTCCCCGAAGGAACGCCTGTATTTCCCGGAGAACCGCTGATTACGGTCAAGGGCCCTGTAATTCAGGCACAATTTATAGAAACAATACTTCTTTTAACAATGAACTATCAAAGTCTAATAGCCACAAAGGCAAATCGCATTGTCAGGGCTGCCGAAGGCAGGGGTATTATGGAATTCGGAACCAGAAGGGCTCATGGATCCTCAAGCGCCATTCACGGGGCAAGGGCTGCCTATATTGCAGGTTGTACGGGTACCTCCTGTGTCATTGCTGGAAGGGACCATGGAATTCCCGCCATGGGAACCATGGCCCATAGTTGGGTGCAAATGTTTGAAAATGAATATGATGCTTTTAAAGCATACGCGGAACTTTATCCCGACAACTGCATTTTATTGGTAGATACTTATAATACGCTAAAGTCAGGCATCCCCAATGCGATAAAGGTTTTCAGGGAAATGAGGCCAAAAAAGATGGGGATTCGCATCGATAGCGGGGATATCACCTATCTGACTAAAAGAGCAAGAAGAATGATGGACGAGGCAGGTCTTGCGGAATGCGACATAGTAGTATCCAATTCCTTTGACGAATATCTGATTCGCGACGTTATAAGGCAAGGGGCAAGCATCAACTCATTTGGCGTGGGGGAAAGGCTCATTACAGCCAGATCCGAACCGGTATTCGGCGGCGTCTATAAAATGGTTGCAATTGAAAAGGACGGAAAGGTTATCCCCAAAATTAAAATCAGCGATAATATTGAAAAGATTACAACACCCGGATTTAAGACCCTGTACCGATTATATGATAACGACACAAAAAAAGCCATTGCAGATGTAATAACTCTTGACGGGGAAGTAATTCCAGAGGGAAGGGATTACGAAATTTTCGATCCGCAGTTTATATGGAAACGAAAAACTCTTCGCAATTTCAAGGCTAAAAACCTGAGAAGGCAGATTTTCAAAAATGGTGAATCTGTCTATAAGTCTCCCCCTATTGAAGAGATAAGGGCATATTGCCTTTCGCAAATAGATACGCTGTGGGATGAAATTCTTAGATTTGAAAACCCGCATAAATACTATGTGGACCTGTCACAAGAGCTTTGGGATGTTAAAACCGGGTTAATTAAATCCCATAAGTATTGAAATGCCCGCAGGGAATGAAAGGCCGGTACGGTCAAAAAATAAATGAAATTGAAGGTGAGCGAATGAAGTATGAATTCACAATGAAAAAAACAGATAGCCCTAAGCCCAAGCCCCCTCTCGATAACCTGGAGTTTGGTACAGTATTTACCGATCATATGTTCATGATGAATTATTCAATCGGCAAAGGTTGGCATCAGGGAAGAATAGTGCCCTATGCTGCGATTTCATTAGATCCTGCAGCAGCTGTTTTCCATTATGCCCAGGAGATGTTCGAGGGCCTTAAGGCCTATAAGACACATGATGGACGAATTTTGTTGTTTCGCCCCGATATGAACGAAAAAAGGGCGAGCATTACGGCTGAAAGGCTATGTATACCGAGGCTGCCGGAGGGTCTCATGATTGAAGCAATAAATGCCTTAGTTCTGACGGATAAAGATTGGATACCGGATAAGAAGGGGACATCCCTTTATATCAGGCCCTTTATCATAGCGACAGAGGCATTTTTAGGTGTCAGGGAATCCCATCATTATCTTTTCTCAATAATATTGTCGCCTGTGGGACCTTATTATAAAGAGGGCCTTCTTCCTACAAAGATATATGTAGAGGATGAATATGTTCGGGCTGTCCATGGGGGAACTGGCTGTGCAAAGGTAGGAGGAAATTACGCATCAGGCCTTAAATCACAGGAAAAAGCGCAAAAGCGCGGCTACGCCCAGGTGTTATGGTTAGATGGGGTTGAAAGAAAATACGTGGAGGAGATCGGAACGTCTAATGCTTTTTTCATTATCGACGATGAAATCATTACAGCACCTTTGGGGGGCAGCATACTGCCGGGCATAACAAGGGATTCGGTGATAGCTCTTTTAAATAAATGGGGGAAGAAAGTTTCGGAAAGATCTTTAACCATACAGGAAGTTTACGACGCCCATAAATCGGGAAAATTGAAGGAAGTGTTTGCAACAGGCACCGCTGCGGTCATATCACCTGTGGGCGAGCTTTGCTGGGAAGGTAAAAAGATAGTAATAAATGAAGGGGAAATCGGCCCTGTTTCCCGGGAATTGTATGATGAGCTCACGGGGATACAGCTGGGGACAAGAGAAGATATTTTCCGTTGGACGGTAGAAGTTTAACGTATCTTTGAGAGGAAGAACTACATATGATGGTCAAAAGGGGAAGCTATTGCAGCAGCAATGGTATTGATACCATATCATATACAGTGTACGAGCCATCTTATAAACCCGTCGGAATATTGCAGATCGGCCACGGAATGAGCGAACACATAGGGCGCTATAGAAATTTCGCCGATCACTTTACAAGACTGGGATTTGTTGTTTGCGGAAATGATCATCTGGGACATGGTGAAAGTGTAGCTTCTGCAGATGATTTCGGATATTTCGGCAGTGAAAAAGGATGGCTGCATCTTGTCGATGATATGCGTATGCTGACAAACAAAATGGTAGAGGATTATCCGGAGATCCCTTGTTTTCTGATGGGTTACAGCATGGGCTCTTTATTGGCGCGTGCATACATCTCCTGTTACGGGGAGGACCTTTCGGGCGTAATCCTTATGGGTACAAGCGGGAGCACTTTAATGACAGCTTTGACAAGGCCCCTTATCAGGGCTATATCGGTTGTTAAAGGCGAGCGTTATCGAAGTTCGTTTCTTTATGTGTTAGCCTTCGGCAATTATACAAAGAAATATAGATGGGAAAAAGACAGGCTTTGCTGGATGACCCAAAATCAAGAGGCATTGGAGCAATTCCGCAGGGATCCCAAATGCAATTTCATGTTTACGGTGGCCGGGGTCAAGGATCTGGTTGATATAATGAAGTATGTATCTCGCAGGAGATGGGCGCAAAAATTACCCCGAAGACTTCCCGTATTGCTGGTGTCAGGAGAAATGGACCCGGTGGGGGATTATACAAAAGGGGTGAATCAAGTATACCGGGTTCTCAGAAACGCGGGAATGCGCGATGTCAATATAAAGATATATAAAGACAGCAGGCATGAATTATTCAGCGAACCCGGAAAAAAAGAACTTTACGATGATATCCACCGATGGCTGAAGCTGCATTCTTCACTTCGGTATTAACTTCATAAAGAATGTAAATGCATTCGAGTGGGTAAAAACAAGCATAACAAGCCCTCCCTCCGAATAAGGTTAAGTAATGATTTTTGCGGAGGGGGGAGTTTTATTGTGAGCGGAATAGGATTAAAAAACAAGCTCGCCAAACCTAAATTGAAGAATATCCTGATCCTCTTGATCATAGCGTTGCTGGTCGCGGGTCTGGCTTGGGGCGGGCAACGTTTTTTTAAGGGCGACAAGGGCGTAAATTTCAAAATACTCAGCGAAGAGGAAATACCCAAACAGATTGCCGGCAGCATAATACCGGAATACAGGCAGCTGGAACGGGCGCTTTCATGTGTTATTGATGGTAAGGTATACGTAATAGCCACAAGAGGGGAAAAGCCGACTTCCGGCTACGAAATTAAAATTGACCGGATGACCCTGGAGGAGGGAAATGACGGTTCTGTTTTAAAAGTGTTTGTGAAATTTTCGGACCCTCAACCCGGTCTTTCTTTGACCCAAGTATTGACATATCCGTTGCAGGTTGCGGAAACTGAGCTTGAAAAACTGCCGGATCAAATTCAATTAAAAGTGCAATATGTAGATTAGAATACGGCAAGCGTCAGAAATTAATAGAACCTGTTAAGCAGGTCCAGTGAACAAGTAGGCGGACATTTACCGGAACGTTAAATCAATATATTGACACCGGCCCCATTAAATGGTATGATTGGCTAAAACGAGGGGGC
This sequence comes from uncultured Oscillospiraceae bacterium, assembly GCA_964425645.1. GTDB lineage: Bacteria > Bacillota > Clostridia > Peptostreptococcales > Anaerovoracaceae > CAYRNC01. Next base: position 8,113 of record CAYRNC010000016.1, read on the forward strand.
CGGGTTCTGCTATATGTACGCTGCTAATGATCGGATGAGGGTTGGAGTTATAGGAACGGGAAGCGGTGCAGGGACAGGTTTCGTCATTGCTTCCCTTGCACGGCATCTTTATAAATACGACGGGTTAAGGCCGGCTGTTTTGGAACTGGGGAAGGGGGGGCTGTACGACAGTCTCGGAATGGACAGGCATTTTGCGGGACGTACCTTTTTTCTTTTCCACAAGGCTGTTTCGGAAAACAAAAGCATTCGAGGCAGGCGCAACGAGTACCTAGGTGTAAACTGGATGCTCACTCCCGCATCCGGTGAAGATCAGCCGTTTCTTGATATCTTTCAGAAACTGAGACTTGTGAATCATGCATCAGGGGATGTGATACTGTGTCGCATGTCCGGTGTTGGGGAGACATACATTTGGCCTTTGCTTCGTGAAATGGATAAAATATTGATCATTATAGATCCTCTTCCGTCTAAAATGCTTGAAGGATATCAATTTTTGTGTCGCTTAAGGGTTAAAAATCTTCCATTAATTTATGTGATAAACAGATACAATAACGGCGTGAATAGGAAGGAAATGTTAGACTTTCTGTCATTGGATAACCTATTTTATCTGCCTGCCCTGCCTTCTAAAGATATATACGGCGCAGAATATTCCTGTCGATGTGTTCTTGATATGCCTTCAGCGGCAAAAGAATTAAAAAAACCCCTTGAAAATCTGTCTGCCGCTATTCTTAAATAGCGCGCTTCAAAATATTTGTAATGTATTTGTAATACATTAAGGTGTTCTCTCGAATGCTGTTTTATATTATAATACCTTGTAAGTGTAAGCACTATTTTGTAGTTTTCCGGCAGCTTGAAACATTTTTTTGATAAAGTCTGCCAGTTTTTGATATAAGGAACGATACATATGATTATATTCGAAGATGTGACGAAGTCGTATGACGGCAACGTAGGTATAGAGGACGTCAATGTCTGCATCGGCAAAGGTGACTTTGTTTTTTTGGTGGGACCAAGCGGTGCCGGAAAATCGACATTTATTAAATTGATCTTGAAGGAGCTTGAGGCGGAAAAAGGTAGAATTGTGGTCAATGGTTACGATTTGACTCGTCTGTCCAATCGCATGACACCTAGACTTAGAAGAAGCATAGGCATAGTTTTTCAGGATTTTCGATTGCTGCCAAAAAAAACAGTGTATGAAAATGTAGCCTTTGCCATGGAGATATTGCACATTAGCCAAAGGAGCATAAGAAGGAACGTACCGCAGGTGCTGGGTCTTATGGGTATTAGCTCCAAGGAAAAAAAATATCCCCATGAGCTTTCCGCCGGAGAGCAGCAAAGGGTGGCAATTGCAAGGGCCGTAATTAACAACCCTACAGTCCTCATCGCAGACGAGCCGACGGGCAACCTGGATCCTGATACCGCCTGGGAAATTATGCAGCTTCTTGATCAGATCAACAGACGAGGGACAACCATAGTTATGGTGACCCACGCCAAAGATATCGTGGACAGGATGGGGAAAAGAGTGATCGCCATAGATAAAGGCAGGATAACCAGAGATGATAGGGGCGGTAACTATTGTGAGGACGAAGATATAAATTTCAGGGTCCTTCGAGAGGAGGGCATCTTCGGTAAAAATGCTTATTAGAAGTATAGGAAATGCGATAAAACAGGCGTTCAGACAGATATTTCGTAACCGGGCGATGACCTTTGCCTCTTTGTTTTCTATTTCGGCAATGCTGTTGATCTTGGGGCTTTTCTTCATACTTGTGGTCAATATAACGATGTTGACCGACAGTGCCAGAAAACAGTTTGATACGGTTCAAATCTATCTGTCGAACGACATTCGGTCCGATCAGACGGAAAAAATGATGAGTGATTTATCAGCCATGGATCAGGTGGGCCATGTGCAGTATCTTTCAAAAGAGGAGGCCATGGATGAGTTTAAAGTAAAGTGGGGCGATAAGGCGTATCTGCTTGAAAATCTCACCAAGAATCCTTTGCCGGATTCCATACGCGTAAAGGCGGCGGATTTGAAGCTTGTTGGGCAAATAGTCAAAAGAATTAAAACCTATGATGGAGTTGAGGATGTTAAATACTATCAGACCGTGGTGGATAAGCTGTTGCAGATAACAGGCTTTATTAAGGTTGGGGCTATGATAATAATCATTTTCCTGGTAACTATTTCAGTTGTGGTCGTAGCAAATACGGTTAAACTGACGGTGCTTGCAAGGGAAAAGGAAATAAGCATTATGAAGTATGTGGGTGCTGCAAATTGGTTTATCAGAGGTCCGTTCCTTGTGGAGGGCATGCTGATTGGATCTGTTTCAGCGGGAATATCTGCAGGTCTGGTAGGTCTGCTTTACATAAAGATCATTGAAATCTTCGGACAGGATACCTTTTTAATGTTTTCGACGGTAATGGTTCCCGCAGGTTTTCTAACTGTAAATCTCATTTGGGTTTTTATGTCACTGGGTATAAGCATAGGTGCTATAGGAAGCATAATCTCCATGCGCCGATTTTTGGACACATAGAAATATGGTAGGTGATTGCAATGCTGAAAAAACTGAATAAAAAATATGTTTGTTTCGCTATGATCCTTATAATGCTGATAACCGGGATGAATCTCGGTCTAAGCTACGGGGGAAACAGTCAGGATAAGCTTAACGAGCTTAATAACCAGATAAAGAAGCTGGAAAACCAATTAAAAGCCGGCAAAACGGAGGAGAAAAATCTGAACTCCCAGATTAAAAATTTGGACAGGCTTATTAAGGAGGCGGAAGCAGAAATACATAACCTGCAAAGTGAAATATCTGCTACTGCAAACAAGATTAAAAAGGTACAGGCAGAACTTGAAGCTATGCAAATGGACATAGATCGGCAAAATGATGAAATGGGCAATCGGCTAAGGTCAATGTATAAAAACGGTGACATGGGTATATTGGCTATTTTACTGGGCTCGGAAAGCATAACCGATTTTATGACAAATTTGGATATGGCTCAAAAAATATTTGAAAACGACGTAGTGGTGCTGGAGGAGCTTGAAAAACAACACCAGATGCTGGAAGGCTATCGAAAAGATCTTGAGAGATTGAAATCAATACTGGATGCAAAAAAACATCAGAAGGCTGAAAAACAGGATCAATTGGAATTGAACCGTGGAAGTGTGTCGGTATTGAAAGCTGAAGTTGCCAAGGACAATAAAGCTCTCGAAAGGCAGGTCGATGCCCTCAATGAGGAGGCTAACGCCTTAGTTGCAGAAATTCTAAAACTCCAAGGCGATGGCGCATACATAGGCGGAGAAATGCTATGGCCTGTTCCTGGATCGAAAAGGATCACCTCCGTTTTCGGCTATCGATTGCACCCGGTCCTGAAGGTTAATAAGCTGCATACAGGTATCGACATTGGAATCGCCACGGGAAACAATGTGGTCGCTTCAAATGCAGGGAAAGTCATAAAAGCCGCCTGGAACAACAGCTATGGATATATGGTGATGGTAGATCACGGCGGGGGGATTGTGACCCTCTATGCTCACAACAGCGTTTTAAAGGTTAAAACCGGAGATTACGTGGCTAGAGGTCAGGTTATAGCCCTGTCGGGGAACACGGGCATGTCCACAGGACCCCATGTTCATTTTGAGGTGCGGGTAAACGGAGAATATAAAAACCCCATGAACTATCTTTGATTCAAGAACAAATATGTTGGAGGGCATGAGACCCTCCAATTTTTATAAGGAAAGCCTATGAGAAGGGAATGGATTTTTCATAATAACGGAGAGGATTTGCTGCAGTTTTTATTGTGCCAAAGAGGTGTAAAAGATGAAGCTGTGGAAGATTTTATGTCTTCCAGACCCCGCCTTACCCACGATCCTTTTTTGTTGAAGGATATGAATAAAAGCGCAAACAGAATTCTTTCAGGAATTATGAATGGCGAAAAAATTTGCATTTACGGCGATTATGACGCTGACGGAGTATGTTCAATAACCCTACTGCTTGAGATTCTTGGCAAACTGGGTGCTACAGTCAGCTACTATATACCCTCTCGTTTTGAGGAAGGGTATGGGCTAAATAAAGATGCGCTTAGATCGATCCGTCATGAAGGTGTAAATCTTATTGTGACAGTGGATTGCGGCAGCAATTCTTTTCCGGAAGTGGAATATGCTAAGAAAACGGGCATTGATATTATAGTTACCGACCATCATAATATCTTAGGGAAAGCGGCTGATTGTTTGCTTATCAATCCAAAGCAAAAAGGTTGCCGGTATCCAGAAAAGGAATTGTCGGGATGCGGAGTCGCCTTTAAGCTTGCACAAGGGCTGATGAGAACCGCCGACATGAAATACCCATCTTTAGCGGGAATCCTCGGCAAATCAGATCTGAATCGGGTTTTGGATCTTGTTGCAATAGCTACGGTTGGAGATATCATGCCCCTGCTTGGGGAAAACAGGACGCTGGTAAAATACGGTCTTCGTGTTATTAACAAGGCTCCGCGCCCCGGTCTGTCTTTATTAATAAAAGAGGTGGGATTAAAAGAAGGGGAAATAAAATCTGATGACCTGGCATATGTTATTGTACCTCATCTTAATGCGGCGGGGCGTCTTAATACAGCCGAAACGGGGGTCACCCTTCTTTATTCGTCTGATATTACAAGTTTGCGCCGTTCGGCGGCCGATCTTTTGGAAAGCAACCGAAGGCGGCGCCAAAAACAGGAAGAGGCGTATAAAAAAACGGTAGCCATAGTGGAGGAATTATATCGCGATGATCTGGTGCTGATCGTAGATGCCCCTTTTGCTCATGAAGGCATAGCAGGTATAGTTGCGGGGAAGTTGAAAGAGGCTTTTCATCGTCCGGCAATCGTTGTTACACCGTCAGACGGAGGAAGTTTAAAAGGAACGGGCCGCAGCGTAGAAGGGATCAATCTGTTTGACATGCTTTCTGGCAGCCGCAGCTATTTTGATAAATTCGGAGGGCATGCGGCAGCTTGCGGCTTTCAAATGAGGGCTGAAAACCTGCCCCTTCTTAGAAAGGATCAAAAAGCCATTGCCTGTGAAATATTCAAAGATGATCCATCTTTATTTTCGCCCAAGGTGTTTATTGACGGAGAGGTTGATCCTTTGGCTTTAACGCCGGATTTTATAAAAGGGCTGGATTGCTTTGAACCCTTCGGACATGGGAATCGAAGGCCTGTTCTCTGCGTAAGAGATATTAAAATTAAAGAGCTTATATATATGGGCGATGATAGGCAGCATGCGCGTTTTTCCTTCGGCGACCTTACGTTTGTACTGTTTAACCGTGCTGATGAGATCAGAACCATGATAGAGGGAGGAAAAAGCCTCGATCTTGTCGGTTATGCCGAGACAGACAGGTATAGGGGCGGAAAGATTCAATTTGTCGTTATGGATATGAGATGCTATAATAAATAAAATTTCGGGAATGGGGAATCGATGGTGAATTTATGTTGACATTAAAAAAGCGCAATCTAATCGTTGTGATTATCGCCGCGATGTTGGCCGGCAGCTTAGTTTCGGGCAGCGTTTACGCTGTGTACAGCTTAATGACTGATCGTATGGATATTTCAAGCAAGGAATATCGGGATTATGTCAGGTTGAAATCGGAATATAGAAAGCTGGATTATTTAAAAAATATGATTGAAACAAAATATTATTTGCCTGTAGAAAATGAAGACTTAAATGAGGGTATTTACAGGGGTTTGTTTTGGGGAATCGGCGATCCTTATTCCGCCTACCTGACAGATAAAGAATACGAGGATCTGATGATTTCCGCTAACGGTAAATACGAAGGAATCGGCGTGACTATTGCACCTGATGAGGACGGATTTATCAATGTGGTATCCCCTATGGACGGATCGCCCGCCGCGAAAGCGGGAATAAAAGCCGGAGATAAAATAACCGCTGTTAACGGCGTTGCGTATAATGCGAAGACAATTGATGCCGCCGTAAGTGTGATGCGCGGCAAGGGAGGAACAAAGGTTAAAGTTACGGTTCTTCAAGACGGAAAATCTAAGGACTACGATCTAATTCGATCTAAGATTATACTTGTTACCGTAAAAACCGGAATTTTGGAAGATGACATGGGGTATATTCGGATAAGCTCATTTGAAAAAAATACTGCCGATGATTTTTCTAAAGCGGTAAAAGATATGGAGCTTCGGGGTATGAAGGGACTTATCATCGATCTTCGGGATAATTCAGGAGGATTGGTCGATGCATCCGTGGATGTTGCCGATCAGCTTCTTTCAGAAGGGGTTGTCACGTATACTGAAGACAGACAGGGCGAAAGGACCTACTTCAATTCGAAGCCGGGCAAAACCTTGTTGCCCTATGTTTTGCTTGTGAACGGCGGTTCAGCAAGCGCGAGCGAGATCGTTGCAGGAGCAGTTAAGGATCACGGAGAAGCAGATATTGTCGGTGTGACTACTTATGGCAAAGGGATCATTCAGGAAATTATGCCTTTGGATAGCGGTGGTGCCGTCAAACTGACTGTAATGCAGTATTTTTCGCCCAGGGGCAACGTAATTCATAAAAAAGGCGTGACACCTAACTACGTTGTGGAATATGAAGAAAAGGGGATTTCGGATGATATACCTGATCCCGAAAAGGATACTCAAGTTCAAAAGGCCGTTGAATTGCTAAAAACCCAAACGCTTTAACATAGTTTTATAGCCTTCGGCACCGTACACAAGGCAACGGTTTACACGGCTTATAGTAGCTGTGCTTGCCTTTGTAATTTCCTCTATCTCACTGTAGGTATTTTTATTAGCAAGCAGCTTTGCCACCTGAAAACGCTGTGAAATAGCCTGCAGCTCCTTGATGGTACATAAATCCTCAAAGAAACGGTAGCAATCCTCTTCGTTTTGAAGAAGGAGGACGGCTTTAAAAAGGTCATCTGTCTCCTTGTTCTTCAATTTGGATATATAGTCCATTGTTAATAATCCTCCGTTCCTATTTTGCTTTAATGCGTTACAGTAAAATTATACTATGAGGCTCGGTTCTTTACAACCGTAAATTCTATTATTCACCAAAATGTGTTCCCTAAATGATCGGGAAAGTGTATGATATAGAAAAATTCCGGTGGGGACCCGACAGGTGACGGATGATCAATGCATATATATATATTTAGAAACGATATTAAAATGAACAGCGATGACAGGGTAAGGACGCTTCTTTTAGATTATGCGAAAGATACAGATATGTTTCTTACAGAGGCTTCACTGACCGATGTTTGTATTCAAAGAAACCCAAAGGGCAAGCCCTTTTTTACCGGAGGGATATTTAACAATGTTCATTTTTCGGTCAGTCATTCAGGCAGATACTGGGGTTGTGCGTTTGAGCAATTTCCAATCGGCTTTGATTTGGAGGATTGCAAAGGGCGACAGAGACCTTTTTTGCAATATAACAACATGGCAAAACGCTTTTTCTGCCGGAAGGAATATGAGTATGTACTCAAAAATGGCAAACAAGCATTTTACAGTCTTTGGGTCCGTAAGGAGGCCTATGCAAAATATACTGGGCAGGGCATATTTTCAAGTTTGTCGGTTTGTATGGTTGAACAGAATGAAATAGTCGATTGTTTTAAAGGCCTTGATAATCATTTCGTTTTTTGTGAAGAAATAACGCTGCTTCCGGATATAAAGGCGTCCTATTGTTCCAATCAACGTCCGAAAAGAATTAATATCAGGCATCTTGATCGGGGAAAAGGAGTAAAAATTGGCGCAGGACGATAAGGCGACGGCCCTTGAACCGGAAAAAAATTGGAAGGTATATGGCAGCGCGGTTTTATTTTCGATGATCGTCGGATTTTCTTTTCTCGGAGTAAAAACATCAGTGTTTGTGGCGACACCGCTTGAAACGTTGACTTTTCGGTTTAATTTTGCCTTTTTAGGGGCTTTGATACCTGTAATATTGGGAAGGGTCAGGATAGAGACAGTTGGAAGACCCAAAAAGAATCTTTTCCTGACAGCAGGTTTTTACATTGCCTTTATGGTGCTTCAGGTTATAGGATTGATGTTTTCATCCTCCATCGAAAGCGGTATCATTTTTGCAATTATCCCCATACTGGCTAAGATAATCGCCCGCCATTTCTTAGGCGAAAAAGGAACGCTATGGCAGACTGTGTTTGTAACTCTGTCCGTATCAGGTGTTATCGTAATGTTTTTATACAGCTCTAACGGATATGAAGGGGTAAGCCTTCCGGGGATGGTCCTGTTGTTTACTGCCAGTTTGTTGATGGCTGTAAGTAATGTTTTTATGAGATACGTTCGGGGGGTGTACAGTCCCTATTCGATAGCTTTTGCCATATGCGGGGGAGGCTGCCTGCTGTTTAACATAGCTACGTTATTAAACAAAGCGATAAATGGGGGCCTGACGGATTATTTTACCCCTTTGTCCCACGGAAATTTCATTATAGCGACCGCCTTTTTAGGTATTCCGTCCACCTTGCTGTCATCTTTGATAATGGCCTATATGTTGGCCAATATGGAGGCTGCCAAGGCGACAGTATTTGGGAATCTTGCCACCGCGATTTCCATTGTAGTGGGGATATTGATACTTTCGGAGCCATTTTACCCTTATCATATTATATGTACATCTTTAATAGTTGTCGGTGTAATAGGCACTGCTGTATCAGGCGGGCAGAAGATAGACAAAGCGCATGAAGGAAAGGACTCGGAAGATGAAAAAAAATGATGATCCGACAGATGCAGCCTTAAAATATTTAAGATATCGGGATCGGAGCGCGTGTGAAATCGAAAAGCATTTAAAAGAAAAAGGATTCGGGCAAGCAGAAATTTCAGATGTTTTGACGTACCTTACAGAAAATCACATTATCGATGACGAAGCCTTCTGCCGGCATGTAATAAGCCATTTTATAAAAAAGGGAAAAGGACCGCTGAGGATAAAAGGAGAGCTTGAAAAAAAGGGTATTCAATCCAAACTGATTGAGGAGGCTCTTTCAGAGCGCTTCAGGGACGGACAGGAATTTGATTTAGCCACTGAAGCAATAGGCAAGCTTATGAATAAAGGGGATATGGACAAAAAGCGCCTTGCAAGGCGCCTAGAATCATACGGCTTTCATGCCGATGTGATCTACAGGGCATTGGAACATAGCAATTTTTAGATGATTTCTCTGCCGTAAATGCGGTTATAAGGAAGGGGAATTGAAATGATAATTTTAACCAAAGACATGATAAAGAGTTTTTTCACTATGAATGACAGTATGGAGGCTGTAAGAAAGGCGTTCAGTCTGTTTTCACAAGGCAGAATAGATATGCCGCTAAGAACGCAAATGGTAACCGACGGACAGGACGGCGTTTTTACAATCATGCCTGCATATTCCGGGTATGTTAATGCAGCCTGTGTTAAAGTGCTGAGCGCATTTAATAAAAATATAGAAAAAGGGATACCGTCATTAAATGCACAAATTATCATTATGAACGACTCCACGGGCATCATAGAGGCCATTATTGATGGAACTTATGTTACTCGGTTGAGGACAGGAGCCGCCTCCGGAGTTGCTGTCGATATTCTTGCAAAAAAGAGATGCAGCAAAGGCGCTTTAATAGGTGCAGGCGCCCAAGCGGCAACACAACTCGAGGCCATGTTAACGGCAAGAAGGCTCGAAGAAGTTCAGCTTTATGATGTTGATACTAAAAGGGCCGAGAAATTTATGAACTCCATGAAAGAGAAGCTTTCCCGGTTTAACACCGGTCTTTACCTTGCAAGGGACCCGGATACAGCGGTTAAGGATGCTGACATTATCATAACGGCAACGCCTTCCTTAAATCCGGTTTTTGATGGAAGCAAAGCGAAGCAGGGGGCGGTGATCAGCAGTATCGGATCTTACAGGCCAGATATGCAAGAGCTCGACCCGGGGCTGTTGGTTCGGGCGGAGAAAATATTTTATGATTCAAAAGAAGCAATACTTACTGAGCCGGGAGATATTTTGATTCCGCTAAACGACGGAACAATTACAAAGGACAAGCTTACAGGGGAGATTGGCGATGTAATCAACGGAAAAATTCCGGGTCGTCAAAGCGGTTCTGAAATCATAGTGTTTAAAACCGTGGGAATAGCCGCCCAGGATCTGATAATTTCAAAACACATATTAGATAAGGCCGTACAAGGCGGCTATGGACTTTCTTTAGGATATTAATAATAGGATTGCGGTGAAATAAATGAGAAAAACTAAAATAGTTTGTACTATAGGGCCTGCTACGGAAAGCGAAATCAACATTGAGTCCCTTATAAATGCAGGTATGAATGCAGCCAGGCTGAATTTTTCCCATGGGGACCATTCCGAGCATGAAAAGCGAATCCGGGCGATCAAAACTGTAAGGGACAGATTGGGTGTTCATGTCGGTATTTTGATGGATACGAAAGGTCCGGAGGTCAGACTTGGGACTTTTGAAGGTGAAGGAACTCACCTTATAAAAGGGCAGCGCTTTACATTGACGACAAAAGAAATACTGGGAGACCACAGTAGATGCAGCGTTTCTTACAAGGATATGCCAAAAGAAGTTGAAGCGGGGAGGCGTATACTCATCGCGGATGGGCTTGTGGAGCTGGCAGTGTTAAAGGTAAATGAAGACGAGGTAATTTGCGAGGTTGTAAACGACGGATATGTCAGTGATAAAAAAAGCGTTAACTTCCCGGGAATTACTTCAAAGCTTCCGGCAGTTACGAAGAAAGACAGGAAGGATTTGCTCTTTGGAATACGTATGGGTGTAGATTATGTTGCAGCATCTTTTATAAGGAGCAATAAGGATGTTCAGCAAATCCGGGATATTTTAAATGACAACGGGGGTAAAAAAATCGGCATCATCGCCAAAATTGAGAATCAGGAGGGGGTTGACAATATCGAGGAAATTCTTAATCATTCAGATGGAATAATGGTAGCCCGAGGTGATTTAGGTGCAGAGCTTCCTCCGGAGACCATACCGATGATTCAAAAAATGCTGATAAGAAGGGCCAATCAATTCGGAAAGCCGGTCATTACGGCCACACAGATGTTGGAATCCATGATCTTAAACCCCGAGCCCACACGGGCGGAAGTAGCTGATATTGCAAATTCT
>CAYRNC010000016.1:19201-30345 GCA_964425645.1 uncultured Oscillospiraceae bacterium
TTTTAGACGGTACAGATGCAATTATGCTGTCGGGGGAAACTGCAATGGGGAAATATCCGGTTAAGGCCGTAAAGACTATGGTGTCGGTGGCAATTGCAACAGAAGGTCACGATGTAATGCAAAGCAACAAGGCAAATCAGGGATCCGGGGAGAGTGCCTCATTGACCGATTCGATTTGCAAGGCGGCTTCAGTCGCCTCACGTAATTTGAAGGCGGCTGCTATTTTAGCCCCAACCAACTCCGGGTATACCCCGACGCAACTGTCGAGATTTCGGCCGTTGGCACCTATCATTGCCGCAGTTCATGATGAGGGTATCGCCCGGAGATTATGCTTGGTGTGCGGTGTTGAAACTATAATGATCCATAGAATTCATGATACAGATGATCTGATCGATGAAGTGATTATGGAAGCAAAGACGGAGGGGTTTTTAAAAAAAGATGATACGGTAGTCATATGCGCCGGCATACCGAGCGGCAGATCGGGAATAACAAATATGATGAAGGTGGACGTGGTTTAGTATTTTGTACGTTGGGAGACGGTGAAAAATTGTAAAAGTACGGCGCTTAACGCTCCAAATGAGCAAAATTTCAATTAATAATGGGATATATACGGAAAATCCTCAATTTACTTAAAATTTTGCATAGAAATAGCCTCTATACCTCGAAAAAATCAGGTTTACTTGAAATTTTGCACAAAATAGCGATGTTAAAATTTCGTTAACTTTTATTTTATTCGGGCTTTGCTTGTTTTAAATCTGTATTTCGACCTAACCTAATATTTTGCGGAAACCCAAGGTAAAAAGTTTATTGACAGCAACAGATGCAATGTATAAAATAAGGTGGATACCACGAACAATACATTAAAAGCTGGGATGGAGACAGTAGACCTCACTGCGCCTTACAGAGAGCCGGTCACAGGTGGGAAATCGGCGGTGGTGGGAGGCAACCGAAAATCACTCCGGAGTTCGCCCGGTGAAATTGCAGTAGTCGGGTGCGGATCCTGTACGTTAAGCAGGGACTAAGTGGCGATGTCTATTATAGGTAGGACATCGCAATCAGGGTGGTACCGCGGAAGATATTTCGCCCCTGGATTCGATATGGATCCGGGGCTTTTATTAATTATTGCTGCGAAAGGAAAAAAAACATGTTTGAGAATTTATCGGAACAGCCGATTGCAGAGGTACAAAACAACCAGGCCGACATTTGGGATAAAGAAAACCTTCTTGGAAAATGTGTCACTACAAGAAAGGGAAGGCCTGCCTTTGTCTTTTATGAAGGCCCTCCTACGGCGAATGGAAGCCCCGGTATCCACCACGTGATAGCGAGGACGCTCAAAGATTCGGTGCTTCGATATAAAACTATGAAAGGATATGCTGTAAACCGAAAAGCGGGCTGGGATACACACGGGCTGCCTGTAGAGATTGAGGTTGAAAAAGAGCTCGGCATATCCACGAAACAGGACATAGAGAAATATGGTATAAAAGAATTTAATCAAAAATGTAAGGAATCCGTATTTACCTATGAAAAACAGTGGCGTGAAATGACCCGGCGTATGGGATATCTTATAGATATGGATGATCCCTACATCACATTGAATAATGACTATATTGAGACCTGTTGGTGGATTCTGAAGGAATTTTTTAAAGGCGGCCTAATATATCAAGGGCATAAAATATTACCTTATTGCCCCAGATGCGGAACGGGTTTAGCCTCACATGAGGTGGCTTTGGGATATAAGGAAGTGCGCTCCAACACTATTACAGCGAAATTCAAAGCCAAGGATAAAAATGAGTATTTTCTCGCATGGACTACCACTCCCTGGACATTGGCTTCCAACGTGTCACTGACAGTAGGTCCGGATATCGATTATATCAAGGCGGAGCAGGGCGATAAAATATACTATGTCGGAAAAGATCTGGCAGACAGTGTTTTGGGGGAAAACAGCTACAGTGTTTTGGCAAACATGAAGGGAAAAGACTTAGAGTTTCGTGAATACGAACAGCTTATGCCCTTTGTTAAAACAGATAAAAAGGCCTTTTTTATCACCTGCGGCGACTACGTCAGCACGGAGGACGGTACAGGTATAGTCCATACTGCCCCCGCTTTTGGTGAGGATGATTACGCCACGGGCAAAAAATATGATCTTCCTGTTCCAAATCCGGTGGATGGGGAGGGCCGCTACACGGAAACCCCCTGGGCGGGTCGATTTGTTATGGAAGAAGGTCTTGATGTAGATATAATAAAATGGCTGGCTTCAGAGGATAAAATATACAGTAAAGAAAAGCTTGATCATAATTATCCTCATTGCTGGAGATGTACAACACCCCTTCTTTATTATGCTAAACCGAGCTGGTATATTGAAATGACTAAGCTCAAAGATGAACTTGTAGAAAATAACAGTAAGGTCAATTGGTATCCGGATTTTATCGGTGAAAAGCGATTCGGCAACTGGCTGGAAAATGTAAATGATTGGGCTATTTCTAGAGATCGATATTGGGGTACCCCTATAAATATCTGGCAGTGTGACTGCGGCCATTTGGAGTCGATCGGATCCAGGGCGGAATTGAAAGAAAAGGCTGTGGAAGATATCGATGAAAATATAGAACTGCATCGGCCTTATGTGGATGAGGTTCATATAAGCTGCTCCGAATGCGGGGGCATAATGAGTCGGATACCCGAGGTTATGGACTGTTGGTTCGACAGCGGAGCCATGCCCTTTGCCCAGTGGCATTATCCTTTTGAAAACAAAGAACGCTTTCAGAAAGAACTATTCCCCGCGGATTTCATTTGCGAAGGAATAGATCAGACCCGAGGATGGTTCTATTCACTGATCGCTATTTCTACCTTTATCAAGGGAACTTCGCCTTACCGCAATGTTTTGGTAAACGATTTAATCTTGGACAAGGAAGGGAAAAAGATGTCCAAGTCCAAGGGAAATACGGTTAATCCCTTTGATCTGTTTGACAGATACGGAGCCGATGCGACGAGATGGTATCTTCTTCATGTTTCTCCCGCTTGGTCTCCGACAAAATTTGATGAGGACGGTCTCATAGATGTAGTGAGCCGCTTTTTCGGAACGTTGCGAAACGTATACAATTTCTTCGTACTTTATGCCAATACAGATGATATTGATCCAAAGAGGCTCTTTGTGGAATACGACGAAAGACCTGAGCTTGATCGATGGATTTTATCTAAATACAATAGGCTTATTCTGGATGTGACGGAGGAAATGGATCGATACGACCACATGAAGTCAGTCCGAAAAATCCAGGATTTTGTTTCAGAGGATCTTTCCAACTGGTATATTCGAAGGGCAAGACGTCGTTTTTGGGGCGATGAACTTAACGCGGATAAAAAATCCGTCTATCTGACAACGTATGAAGTGTTGATCGGTGTTGTAAAGCTAGCCGCACCCTTTGCCCCATTTTTGACTGACGAGATCTACAAAAAACTTACATCGGAAGAATCGGTCCACCTGGAATATTTCCCCAAAGCGGATGAATCCTTGATCGATGCCGAAGTCGAGGAGCGCATGGATCTTGTTCGGATACTTGTAGGGCTTGGACGGGGTGTCAGAGAAAAAGAGCGGATAAAAGTGCGGCAGCCTTTGGGCGAAATCATGCTGGATGGTAAATATGAAGGACTGATAGGGGATATGAGCTCTCTAATAATGGAAGAGCTGAATGTCAAAAAAGTTCTGTTTGAACAGGATCTTAAAAAATTTATGGATGTAAGCCTTAGACCGAACTTCAAAGCAGCGGGGCCGATATTGGGAAGTAAGGTCAAAGCTTTCAGTTTAGCTATCTCTGGGAGCGATCCGAATATTATAGCTTCCGCATTGGAAAAGGACGGTTATGCCGTGATAGAAATAGAAGGTGAAACCGTAAGGGTGGAAAAAGATTTCGTAGAGGTAAGGATTAGTGCAAGAGAAGGCTTTGCGGCTGCGATGGAAAACAATATTTTTGTTATTCTGGATACGACGATTACCGATGACCTGTTGTATGAGGGGCTTGCAAGGGAGATGATTTCAAAGATTCAACAGATGAGGAAACAAAAAGATTTTGAGATGAGCGATCGGATCCACATAACTTATTCAGCCGATCCTTTAGTAGAAAAGGCCGTCGCTGTTCATAGGGATTATATCATGGGTGAGACCCTGGCTGTTTTAATGAATGCCGGAAAAACGAATCTTACGGGCTGTGACTTAAACGGACATAAAACAGGTATTTACATTGAAAAAGTTAAATGATGAAATTTAAACTAAGGATATGCGCTTCAAAAGAACTTATGATTATTATTAAAAATTTTGGGAGGATGCTATGAGAGCGGTAGTTTCTGTGGTTGGGAAAGACAGAGTGGGTATATTGGCTATGGTGAGTACTGTTTGTGCAGGAGCAAATGCAAACGTGATCGAGGTGACTCAATCCGTGTTGCAGGATTTTTTTGTGATGATTATGGTGATAGATATATCACAATTAAATTGTGATTTGACGAGCCTTCGCAAGGATCTTGATGAAAAAGGGGGAGACCTGAAGATTCAGGTTATGCACGAGGATATCTTCAATTCAATGCACAGAATCTAGGGGGAAAAATATGCTGAATCTGACCGACATTATGGAAACTATCACAATGATACAAGAGGAGAATTTGGATATTCGCACGATCACTATGGGAATATCGCTTTTGGATTGTTGCGACAGTAATATATATCGAGCCTGTGAAAAAGTCCATGAAAAAATATGCCGCTACGCAAAGGATCTGGTAGAGACAGGAGAGAATATTGAACAAAGATACGGAATACCTATTATCAATAAGCGAATCGCGGTGACGCCCATCGCTGTATTAGCAGGTGCTTCAGGCGGTGATCCTGTGGAATATGCCGTGACCATGGACCGGGCGGCCGGGAATACAGGGGTAAACTTTATAGGCGGTTACTCCGCCCTGGTGCATAAGGGTTTTTCAGCGGGAGATATGGAACTGATAGATTCAATTCCCAAGGCTCTATCTGAAACCGATTATGTATGCTCTTCCGTAAATATAGGCAGTACGAAATCCGGAATAAATATGGATGCTGTTCGCATCATGGGTCAGATAATTCGAAAAACGGCCGAGCTCACAGAGGACAGGCAATGCATAGGTGCCGCTAAACTTGTGGTTTTTTGCAACGCTCCCGAGGATAACCCGTTTATGGCAGGCGCTTTTCATGGGCCGGGAGAGCCTGACTGCGTAATCAATGTGGGGGTAAGCGGGCCGGGCGTGGTAAGGGCTGCTTTGGCCAAATCCGGAAAGGACTGCAACCTGACCGAAGTGGCTGATCTGATTAAAAGAACGGCTTTTAAAATAACACGCATGGGCCAACTTGTAGGAAGCGAGGCATGTAAAAGGCTCGGAGTTCCTTTTGGCATTGTGGACCTTTCTTTGGCTCCCACCCCTGCTGTCGGTGATTCGGTGGCTCATATTTTGGAGGAAATAGGTCTTGAAAGTTGCGGTGCATGCGGGACAACCGCTGCTTTGGCTTTATTGAATGATGCTGTAAAAAAGGGAGGCGCCATGGCTTCATCCAATGTGGGCGGACTTTCAGGCGCGTTTATTCCCGTGACTGAAGATGCAGGCATGGTAAAGGCCGTTCGCCTGGGAAAACTAAATTTGGAGAAGCTGGAGGCAATGACTGCAGTATGTTCGGTAGGTCTTGATATGATAGTCATTCCCGGGGATACTCCTTCTTCGGTTATTTCGGGAATTATCGCTGATGAAGCGGCAATAGGCATGGTTAATTCCAAAACTACGGCAGTACGTGTTATCCCTGCGATCGGAAAATCGGAAGGGGAAGAATTGGAGTTCGGAGGTCTTCTAGGCAGCGGGCCCGTTATGAAAATCAGTGAAAGTTCTCCTGCAAAGATGATAAACAGGGGCGGCAGGATACCGGCGCCCATTCAAAGTTTAGGAAACTGAGGATAAAAAGCTGTCTATGAAAATAGATATTAAAAACATGAGATCAGATGAATTAACCGACTTTATGGATAGTATAGGTGAGGAGAAATACAGGGCAAAACAGGTTTTCGGCTGGCTTCATAAAGGCGTATATGATTTCCAGGAAATGACTGATATCGCCAAGGATTTACGCGAGAAGCTCAATAGGTTGACCTATATTGAAAAGCTGGATCTTTTTAATGTTCAGATTTCTGAAAAGGACGGCAGCAGAAAATATCTTTTCAGGCTTAAAGACGGTCATAGCGTAGAATGCGTTTTCCTGAAATACAGTTTCGGGAATTCAATTTGCATATCTTCACAGGCAGGCTGCCGCATGGGCTGTTCATTTTGCGCCTCCGCAATCGGAGGATTAAAAAAGAACCTTACAGCATCTTTAATGTTAGATCAGATTCTTGCTGTTGAAAAGCATGTAAAGGAAAAGGCAGGGAATATAGTAGTAATGGGGATAGGGGAACCTTTTGATAACTATGATAACCTGTGCAGGTTTATCGATCTGTCCCATGATAAAAAGGGTTTGAATCTTGGAATGCGTACAATTACTGTTTCCACCTGCGGCCTTATTCCGAAAATTGAGACCTTTGGGGATGAATATCCGAAGGTCGGCCTCGCCATATCCCTTCACGCTCCAAATGACAGCATAAGAGACAGGCTAATGCCTATAAATAAGGTTTATCCCATGGAACCTTTGCTTGCAGCCTGTCGCCGCCATACCGAAAAAACCGGAAGAAGAATTACCATTGAATACGTCCTCATACAGGGTGTCAATGACAGCACGCACCACGCCGCTGAACTGGCGTACAGACTTTCGCATATGTTATGTCATGTCAATCTGATCATACTGAATCCCGTAAAAGAAAGTCCGTATAAAGGTTCAAAAAGGGAAATCGCCAAAGAATTCCTTTCAATGCTTACAGCCAAAGGGATCTCCGCTACCATTCGCCGTGAAATGGGAAACGACATTGATGCAGCGTGTGGCCAGCTAAGGCGCAGGAGCCTTGTAGATAGGCCTAAAAGCTGATAGTATATTATCGAAAGACCATCTTTGGAACAGGAGTTTCTTATGGATGAGAAAATTAAGGTGGTAACACCGAGATATCAGCAAATTGCCGCCGATGTAGCGGCAAGAATTGTGGACAGGCATTACAAGGTGGGGGATCGCATATATACGCGATCATCCCTGGCAAGTCAATACGGTGTTTCACCTGAGACCGCAAGAAGAGCCATAGCAATCCTTGCCGATTTGAAAATCGTTGAAACCGTTAGGGGCAGCGGTGTCACTATTTTATCTCAGGAAAACGCGCTGAAATTTGTGCGACAATTTCGTGACATTAAAACTGTTGCCGCCATGAAGACGAATATTTTACACGAACTTGACAGGCAGGCTGATGATGCAAAGGTGCTGAAAGCAAGTATTGTCAAACTGATGGATCGCATCGAACGGTTTAAAACGATAAATCCCTTTGTTCCCTTTGAAGCTACGATTGAGGCTTCTTCAATATGCGACGGCAAGACTCTTTCGGAGGTAAATTTTTGGCACAGCACTACGGCAACAGTCGTCGGAATCAGGCATAAAGATGTTTTACTTATGTCGCCCGGGCCCTATGCTTTGATGAGTGCAGGAGATACCATCTATTTTGTCGGTGATGAAAACAGCCAGATTCTCGTTTTGGAATTTGTCCGGGAATCGATAAATAAATGAAGTTTGCTTGAAATCGGCGATCACTTTAATTTTGCGCTTTAAAGCGCATTTTTTTATTTTATTTATCTTTAGGCGAAATAATTTAACACTTGACACAAGTGCCTACTTAATGTTATTGTTGGATAGTTACTTTAGGAGAAGGGTGATTGGTATTGATACGTTTTGAAGGTGTAGGCAAACAATACGGCAGCAGCAAAGTGCTCGATGAGCTGAATTTTGACATCCGCCCGGAGCAGTTTGTTGTACTTATAGGCCCAAGCGGATGCGGGAAAACCACAACATTAAAGATGATAAACCGTCTCATTAAACCTGATGCAGGTAAAATATATATAAACGATGAGGACATAACAAAGGTTAATCCGGTGACATTGCGAAGAAGGATAGGCTATGTGATACAGCAGATAGGTTTGTTTCCGAATATGACTGTTGAGCAGAATATAACGATAGTTCCAAAGCTGCTTAAATATTCTAAGGAAGAATGTCGGGATATTGTTCATGGATTGCTTGAATTAGTCGGCATGCCATACGATGAAAATGCCCATAAGTATCCTTCGGAATTATCCGGCGGTCAGCAGCAAAGAATCGGGGTCCTGAGAGCGCTTGCAGCATCGCCCCCGATAGTACTGATGGACGAACCTTTCGGGGCTCTTGATCCCCTCACTCGGGATATATTGCAGGATGAAGTCAGAAAAATTCAAAAAAAACTGAAAAAAACCATTGTATTTGTTACGCACGATATGGATGAAGCGATAAAGATGGCGGATATAATTGTCTTTATGAATGAGGGGAGAATCCTTCAGATGGCATCACCCGAGGAGATGCTTAAGAATCCGGCAGACCCCATAATATCTGATTTTATGGGCAAACGGGTTAACGGCATGCGAAACGGCAACACCGCAAAAGATTTTATGAAGACGAGGGTGTTTAAAGTTGGAAGGGACAGCCAAACATTGAGATCAATCGAGCTTATGAAAAATCGCGATGTAAATACTTTGGTAGTTATAAATGACGACGAGACCTATGCTGGAATTGTAACCATTGAAGATATACGTGCAAGGGGCAAAGCAGGTGAAAAAATAGAGAACCTTATAACAGACAAGGCCCCTTTGGTAAACGTGTCGGATAAAGCGCAAGGGGCTTTCGATTTACTCATCACTTCTCCGACAGGCTATGTAATAGTGCTCAATAGCGACAGGACCGTAGCGGGCCTTATAACGAAAACCAGCATGGCAAGATCAATGGGAGAAGCCTTGTGGGGAGAGACAATATGATGAATGTAATAGGATTTATGGCCGAGAACCAAAAGGAATTAACTGATTGTGCAATACGACATTTGGAATTGGTGGGTATCTCCGTTTTTATCGGGGTGGTTTTTTCCATCCCTGCAGGCATATTGCTTTCCCGTTTCAATAAACTGGCACCTCCCGTGTTGGCGGCGGCAGGGACGGTACAGACCATACCGGGGTTGGTAATGCTGGGGTTTTCTTTAATTCTTTTCGGGATAGGCATGTTTCCGGCACTGGTAGCATTGAGTCTTTACGCGATTCTTCCGATTTTGCGAAATACGTATACGGGGATTACAGAGGTGGATGAAAGCTACATCGAAGCAGGCCGAGGTATCGGTATGACGAGTATGCAGGTATTATTTAAGGTTGAACTACCGTTGGCTCTGCCCTCCATCATCGGAGGCATACGCATATCGACTGTCTATATTGTGAGCTGGGCAACCCTGGCAGCGCTTATCGGAGCCGGCGGCCTGGGAGATCCTATATGGACCGGTCTTGCCACATGCAATACAAACCTTATCATGGCCGGTGCAATTCCGTCGGCGGTCTTGGCCTTTATATTGAGCAGCCTTATCGGATTTTTGCAGCGCATTTTTACACCCAGAGGCTTAAAGGTGATAAGAGTATGAGCTTCTTTTTATTGATACTTGAACATATGTATATAGTTCTTACAGCCGTTTTGATAGGGACATTCATAGGTGTAATTCTAGGAGTGACAGCCTATTGGGTGCGCTACCTGGATGCGTTCATTCTTTGGGTGGCTGAAGTTTTGCAGACGATTCCGTCATTAGCGCTTCTTGCAATGCTGATGATAATATTCGGCCTCGGGAACATCACCATTATAGCCGCTCTTGTGCTCTATGCTCTTATGCCGATAATCAGAAATACCTACATCGGTTTGAGGGATGTCCCTCACCATTTAACAGATGCGGCAAAGGGTATGGGAATGAATAAATTGCAGCGTCTTGTTAAGGTGGAACTGCCACTGTCATTCCCGATGATTTTCTCGGGGATAAAAATCGCAATGGTTAATTCGCTTTCTATTGCGGTAATGGGGGTGCTGATCGGTGCGGGTGGTTTGGGCTATCCCATATATCGCGGCATACAGAGTCTTAGCATAGAGCGCATTTTGAAAGGGGCGATCCCCGTTGTTCTTATGGCATTGATATTTGATCATGCTATGTCAAATATTGAACGTCGATTGACGGCTGTTAAGAAAAGTTAGTTGATGAAGTTGAAAGGAAATAAAAATGAAATCGAAAAGAAAATGGTATACGTTGATTGTTGCGATTGCCGTAATAGTGTCTTTAACACTTTGCGGATGTTCGGGCGGAGATAAAATAACGATCGGATCCAAGGATTTCGGTGAAAACATCGTGCTTGGAGAAATGTATGCTCAGTTGATTGAAAATCATACGGATCTTAAGGTTGATCGTAAATTAAATATGGGCGGTACCTTTGTATGCTTTGAGGCGATAAAAAACGGGGATATAGATGTATATACAGAATATACGGGTACGGCGCTCACAGCCCAATTAAACATGGATGTAATCAGCGATCCAGACGAGGCCTATCTTGTCGTGAAAAATGAATTTGAAGATCAGTTCGGTGTGAAATGGCTTGAACCTTTGGGCTTGAATAATACCTATGCCCTTGGGGTAACAAATGAAGTATATGAAGAATACGGAGTGGAAACGTACAGCGAACTTGCAGCCATATCTAAGAACCTCAGATTCGGAAGCGATCACGAATTTTTTGACAGGCAGGATGGATATGACGGTCTTGTTGAATTGTATGGGATGGACTTTAAGGGTGAACCGAAGAAAATGGACATATCGCTGAAATATCAGGCTATAGGCAGCGGGGAGATGGATGTGACAAATGTTTTTGCAACGGACGGTCCCATACGTAAACACAATCTGAAAGTTCTGAAGGATGATAAAAACTTCTTTCCCCCGTATTATGCATCTCCGATTGTTCGCATCGAAACGCTTAAAAAATACCCTGAGTTGGAGGATGTACTCAATATGCTGGCAGGTCTTATCGATGATGACACCATGACGGATCTAAATTTCAAAATAGATGTTGAGGGAGAAAATATTGAGACTGTCGCATTGGATTTTCTGAAATCAAAGGACCTGTTATAATTATTTCCGGTGCGGGGAAGA
>CAYRNC010000017.1:0-14042 GCA_964425645.1 uncultured Oscillospiraceae bacterium
TCCATTTGACTTGAATTGTTCGACCCTTCCTGATTTATCAGTACTATGATCTCTGCTGACTTCTCACAGTTCGTTGTTACTACAGATTATTCTGCCTGTGAGACCTCACGGGATAAGTCATCAATCTTTCCTCGTCTACCTGCCTAATCTACCTTGTATGGGTTACGATTGCCTTTTGGACTTCACCGCTTGTTGCCAGCTTATCCGCCATACAAGCCTTAGTATTAGGTTTCTGTTCGTCAGGCTACGATTTCGCTATTGCTTCTTCTCTCCCACACCTCACGGTGTGAAACTTGCAAGTCGCTTTTGGGTTCGTCGGCAACTACGCCCCTTGTGGACTTCCACCACAGATTGACGGCATGCCCGTCATACAACAGAAGGGCGGACAGCCGAAACTGTCCGCCCCGTCAAGGGATTTATACCCGGTTCACTTTTTGTCCCTATGACACCCCGCCTAAAACACTGCCTTTTTTTAGTTTCTTTTAATTCTCATATCCGTGGGCTTCTGCAAGCATCATATCCTTGACCTTCATCAGCCTTGTCTGATTGCCCCGCTCATTTTCATCCAGCTTCATCTTAATATATTTGATAGTCTCCATAAGCTTCGGTATCATAATATATTCCAACGCATTTACCCGCCGCCTCGTTTTTTCTATTTCTATGGCCAGCAGGCCCGCTTCCTTTTCCATGGCGGCCAAGGCCAACATGGAGGGAAACACCGAGGCAAGCCGGCCTATAGCTTTATCAAGTTCACCGGATGTCGTTGCAAACCCGTAAGGGTAGATATCCGAATCATCGTCCGTCGCCGTAACAAAATCAAACACGGGAACATCCACGCTCATGACGTTCTTGTTGCCGACTTTTATTGAAACCCCCTGTTTGGGAAACATCAGAGCCTCCTCCATCATCTGAGGAGACATGACTGCATTTGCGATGGCAAAATTCTGGTAAACCTCTGCAAGCTGTTTCTCCACTTCCTCCCTCAATGTCTTATTGTGGCGGGCAAGATCAAGAAACTGCTTCATCAGCTCGTCCCGCTTATCCTTCATAAGCTTATGCCCCCGGGTGGCAACAGTCAATTTCTTTTTAAGCGAAGTGAGAACCATCCTCGTCGGATTGACGTTCATTCTCGCCATGCCGTCACCCCCTTTTAGTCCTCTTCAACCTTCTTATCAAAGTATTTATCCAAAAATGCATCTCTTATGCGCTTGAGTTCGCTTCTCGGCATAAGAGTAAGCAGCCTCCAACCGAGATCCAATGTCTCTTCTATGCTTCGATCCGTTTCGTAGCCCTGCGAAACATATTCATTTTCAAATACATCGGCAAATTTAGCATACAATATATCCGTATCGCTCAGTGCGGCTTCGCCCAGTATCGCCATCAGTTCTTTTGCTTGCTTTCCCCTGGAATAGACGGCGAAAAGCTGGTTCATGGTGTCCGCATGATCCTCCCTCGTCTTACCGCTTCCGATTCCCTTATCCTTCAATCTTGATAACGAAGGAAGTACATCTACAGGCGGCGTTATACCCTTTCTGTAAAGATCTCTAGAAAGGATGATCTGTCCCTCAGTAATATAGCCTGTCAGATCCGGAATCGGATGGGTTTTATCATCCTCGGGCATTGTGAGTATAGGAATTAGCGTAATGGATCCTTCATATCCCTTTTTCCTTCCCGCCCTTTCATATAAAGTGGCAAGGTCGGTATAAAGATAGCCCGGGTAGCCCCGCCTTCCAGGAACCTCTTTTCTTGCCGCTGATACCTCTCTCAACGCCTCCGCATAGTTTGTTATATCGGTCATGATGACCAAAACGTGCATACCCTTATCGAATGCCAGATACTCGGCGGCGGTAAGGGCTATCCTCGGAGTGGATATCCTTTCTACAGCAGGATCGTTTGCCAAATTTGTGAACAGCACCGTTCTTTCAATCGCCCCTGTCCTTTTAAAGTCCGATATAAAGAAATCCGCCTCTTCGTACGTTATTCCGATAGCCGCAAATACGACGGCGAAATTGCTTTCCGTACCCAGTACTTTAGCCTGTCTTGCAATCTGTGCAGCCAGGTTTGCGTGGGGCAGCCCCGAACCTGAAAATATGGGCAGTTTCTGGCCCCGTACCAGGGTATTCAATCCGTCGATGGCGGATACGCCTGTTTCTATAAATTCTGCGGGATAGTCTCTGGCCGCAGGGTTCATCGGAAGCCCGTTTACATCCATATGCTTTTCCGCTATGACGTCTGCACCGCCGTCTTTTGGCCGGCCCAGACCGTCAAAAACTCTGCCCAGCATATCCATAGACACTGCCAGCTCTATGCCTCTTCCAAGAAAACGAACCTTGCTCCTCTCCAGGTTTATGCCCGCCGCCCCTTCAAACAGCTGAACAAGGGCATTGCTGCCGTTTATCTCCAGCACTTTGCACTGCCTTATTTCGCCGTTTTGCAGTTCGATTTCACCCAGTTCATCATAGGTTACGTTTTCCACGTCTTTAACCAACATCAACGGACCTGCTACTTCGGAGATTGTTCTGTATTCTTTAATCATTTTGCTCACTCCTCTCATTTATCAGATCCCTGATGCAGTCTGTGAGCTCTGCCAGTATCTTTTCGTATTCTGCATCAACTTCCTGCTCCTCGATGTATTTAAACCGGCCTATCGTTTCTCTTAACGGAAGCTTTACGAGAGTGTTAAAGTTTACATCTTTATCTATGGCTTCGCTTCCCAATTCATAAAACTCCAGGATCAGTTTCAGAAGTTTATACTGCTTATTCATGGAAGCATAGGTATCCACATCATGAAAAGCATTCTGGTGAAGGTAGTCTTCCCTTATGGATTTACAGGCCTCAAGCTTAAATTGATCCTGGAAAGACAACGCATCCTGACCGACCAGCTGAACGATTTCCTGCAGTTCCGCCTCCTCTTGTAAAAGTTTCATCGTGGCCTCTCTCAACCCCGGAAACTCCTTATGTACGTTATCGGCAAACCATTTGGCCAAACGATCAATATAAAGCGAATAGCTGGACAGCCAATTTATAGCGGGAAAGTGTCTGGCGTATGCCAAAGCAGCGTCAAGGCTCCAGAAGACCTTAACTATTCTGAGCGTCGCTTGGGAAACAGGCTCCGATATATCTCCCCCCGGAGGCGATACCGCTCCTATGGCTGAAAGAGCGCCCTCCCGCCCGTCTTTACCGAGAGCGATTATTCTGCCGGCTCTTTCATAAAACTGTGCCAGCCTCGATGCCAGATAAGCAGGATACCCTTCTTCTCCAGGCATTTCTTCTAATCGGCCTGACATTTCTCTGAGAGCCTCGGCCCAACGGGATGTAGAATCCGCCATCAGGGCCACAGAATATCCCATATCCCTGTAAAACTCCGCAATGGTGATGCCGGTATAAATAGATGCTTCCCTTGCCGCCACAGGCATATCGGAGGTATTTGCGATGAGAACAGTTCTTTTCATAAGGGGTTCCCCCGATTTCGGGTCCTTCAGCTCCGGGAACTCCATCAAAACGTCCGTCATCTCATTGCCCCGCTCACCGCAGCCAATATAGACGACGACGTCAGCTTCCGCCCATTTTGCAAGCTGATGCTGCACAACGGTTTTCCCGCTCCCGAATGGCCCGGGAACTGCCGCTACTCCCCCCTTTGCTATTGGGAAAAGGGTATCGATAACCCTTTGCCCTGTTAAAAGGGGCATTTCGGGCACAAGCTTCTCCCTAAAGGGCCTGCCTCTTCTGACGGGCCACTTTTGCATCATCGTTATATTTTCCTTGGTCCCAAGGGGCGTTTCAACTACACAAATTGTATCCTCGACGGTAAAATCACCGCTTTTAATCTCCCGCACAACTCCTTTGATTCCGGGAGGAACCATAATCTTCAACGTAACGATTATGGTCTCAGGTACGGTTCCTAGTATATCGCCTTCCTCCACTTCATCGCCAACCTTAACCGTTCCGGTAAAGCTCCATTTTTTGTCGCGATTCAGCGGCTTGGCGTCTATTCCGCGGGTAATATTGGATCCTGAAATCTTAAGCAGCTCCGTAAGGGGCCGCTGTATGCCGTCATAGATACTTTCGATCATACCGGGGCCTAATTCTACCGACAGCGGCGCTCCGGTGGTTACAACCTTCGTCCCGGGGCCCAGCCCTGCGGTCTCTTCGTATACCTGTATTGATGCAAGACCCTCTCTCATTTCGATGATTTCACCGATGAGCCCTTGGTCGCCTACGCGAACCACATCAAACATATCCGCATCCTGCATGCC
The DNA here is from genome assembly GCA_964425645.1 of uncultured Oscillospiraceae bacterium. GTDB lineage: Bacteria > Bacillota > Clostridia > Peptostreptococcales > Anaerovoracaceae > CAYRNC01. Next base: position 4,257 of record CAYRNC010000017.1, read on the forward strand.
TTCCGCCACCACCAGGGGCCCGGAGACCTTTACTATCTTACCTTGATTCACTTTTTGAGTCACCTGCCTTTTCCTGTTTAATCATTGCCAAATAGAATGTCGGCGCCAACGGCACGCTCCACGGCCTTCTTAAGATTGGCAATCCCTATTCCGAAGGTTCCGTCTATGCCCGGGATGGGAATGATCGCCGGCATGCGCACATCCTTATACTTTTCAATATCCTGTTTTATATCTTTACACAGTTTTTCTGTGATATATATGATTGCATAAGAATCCCCCGCTATTCGGTTCAGGGTGTCCCTTGCATCATCTTTATCCTGACAGGGAAAAACGTCAAGTCCGACGGCTTTGAAGCCGAGGACGCTTTCCCTTTCGCCAATTACACCGATCTTATACATAAGTTTCCCTAAGCCTTTCCGCCATCATCTCTCTTGATAATCCCTGCTTTAATCCCGTCATGGCAATGCGGACCGTTTTGATTTCGGCTTCCTTTGCGATCAGATAAGCTGCCAGGGGCTCTATACCGAAGAAGGTGTATTTTGCTTCTTTTGCATATTGCATCAGGCTGTTATCGCACAATCTTTCAAGATCGGTAAAACTTCCATTCTCCCTGATGGCTATTGCCCCTGTTCCCATAGGGGTATCCAGACCGTAGGGAATCAGGCGATCTGCAAATTGCTCAAAGGGTTCGTCGTAATTTGCTGTAAACAATTTGTCCTGAATGCGCCCCCCGGGAATAAAGACCTGAGAAAAAACATCCCAGGATTTTTTCATCTGGCGAAGGCGCACAAATGTTTTAAGATTAATTGTATCGATCAGCAGCTTAACATAACCTATAATATAATCGTTTCCTGTGTGGAGGGCGGCCCCGTACATTTCAGTATAGCAATACTTATCCAAAATGAAGTCAATTTGCTGAGGATTGTTCGTTCGTGCATATACATCCAGTACCTCCAGCACCCCCTCGCGCATCCCGCTCGTCATCTCAACAAAATCCCGATCCCTGTAAGCATCTGTCAACTTTGCCGCACCGATAGTGCCCACATCCATAAGGAAGGGTGAAGCATCGGTCTTTGTCAATTCCGCTTTCACCAGAACCTTCAGATTATGATAGTCATAAGGGAACAGGAAAACGTGAAGCTCCCCCTCATCGGGCGCAATGCTGCGAATAAAGGAATATGTTTTTTTTATCTCCTCGGAAAGAAGCACTTCCACATCCAAAGCCTCTGCCGCATCGACATTTTCGCCGTAGTTATGGTCGTAAAGAATTTTCAGAGCATCCTCCATGGACCGGCTGTCTGCTATAGCTTCAGTATTTTCCCGGGAAAGTAAATTCTTTTCTACGCTTCTTACCACAGAGGAGGCAAACACGTAGTCTTTGGTTTTGCCTGCGTTTTCCATCCTCTCCTCCTGTTTATTTAAACAATATAGCTGCAACTTCAGGTGTAACTGTCTCTTTAATAGAATTTAGAATTGTCTCAAGTGTAGCATCGATGATTACATGACCTTTACGAAGAATAAATCCCCCTTTATTCTCGATGGTTTCTACTGACAGCACCATATTTTTTCCTTCGGCGTTGACAGCCTTTACCACTCTTTGTCCAACCGTCTTTTTGTCTGCTTCATTAAAAAGCAGTTCTCCATCGTTCATACCCGTAGCTTTCACCGCGTCCTTAAGATACTTTTCATATCTGTCCGCATCCATGCGGGATAATTCCGACAAGGCTTTATTGAAGCTTTTGGCGATTGCATCCTGCTTCGCCGCCAAAGTAAGCTTTCTGGCCTCAAGATCAGCTACGGAAATCCTTCTTTCTTTATGAATCTCCGAATCCTTTAAGGACTTTATTTTCACTTCTTTTTCTATATTTTCTGCTTCGTGCCCGGCCTTCGCAAGCACAGCTTCCTTTTCCTTTACCGCCTTGGCAAGCAGTTCCTCCGCATCCTTTTGTGCGTCGGAAAGGATACGTTCAATAATATTTTCAATGCTCATATTGTCCCACCCTTATCACCGATTCCACGGCTATACCTGTACACCATTTAACATAAGAAATGAGATCAAAAGCGCCAGCACTGCATAAGTTTCTACCATAGCCGGATAAACCATGCCCTTAGCCAATTCCTCCGGTCTTTTGGATATCAGCATAATACTGGCTGCGGAAGATTTCCCCTGGGCGATACCTGAAAATATTCCTACCAAACCTACGGGTATTGCAGATGCAAAAATATATGCCCCTTGCGCCATGGTGATATCCAACGGTCCGCCGCCGCCTAAAAGGGAGATCTTCGTCATTATCAGAAATGCAACCAGAAGTCCGTAAATGCCCTGGGTACCGGGGAGAGCCTGTAATATTAAAGTCTGACCGAATTTCTTAGGATCTTCCGATATAACACCTGCAGCAGCCTGTCCGGCAATACCCATACCTATAGCGCTCCCTATGCCTGCGACGGCTGCCATGGCAGCTCCCATCATTGCCAGAAAAACGCCGTTAAACAGCAGATTTTCAAAGATAACGTTCATAAAGTTCATTTAGTTTTCCTCCCTTTGTATATGTATATATTTTGTATTTTCACCGAATGGCTGAAACGCCTCACCACCGCTGCTATAGAATTTTCCGAAAAACTCCACATACTGAAGCCTGCAGGAATGGACGAAAGATCCTAAACTGTTAATAGCCATATTGTAGATATGTCCTACTGTAAAGGCGAAAGTCATCAGGATCAGGCCTTTGAATCCGCCCCCGCCGAGAGATCCCATAGTGTTGACGACACATGCAATAACACTTGAAGCCAAACCTAAGGCCAACAGTCTGGAATAAGACAGTACATCGGACAGATACCCGGTTATACCGTACAAACTGCTGAAACCCCCGATGATCTTTCCTATTCCTTTTCTGTCCCTACCTCCCGTCAGCAATATGCCGACAGCACCGATAATCGCCATCCATTTTGCCAATGCAGGAACTACACCGATAAGCAGCATCGTTGCACCGATTAGCAGCAGATACCAAAGTCCCACATCGAATACGGCATCTAAAGGCCTCCCGTCCTTAATAGATAAGTAGGCATCAAGCCCCATCCCGACGAACAGGTGAATCCCTCCGAGAATGAAGCAGAATATAAGCAGCTTCATCGGATCATTTAAAGGATCAAACCATATAGGCGGTATTGAGACATCCATGCCAAAGAAGGTCTCACCGATGACCGAAACAAAATTGCCAAACCAGCCGCCGAACATCGCGCCCCAAAAGGCTGTCGATATGCCGCAGTAGAAGAACAGCTTTATCATTTGACGCTTCATACCTTCAAGTCTGTATTTTTTCAATATGATTCCGGTTATGGTTGCCATTATAATACCGTAACATCCATCCCCCAGCATCATCCCAAAGAATATGGCAAAGGATAATGAAAAGAATGACGTGGCGTCAATGGATCTGGAATCAGGCAGTGCATATAATTTCGTAATAGCTTCAAAAGGCTCAGAAAACCTTCCGTTAAGCAAGAGCACCGGAGTTTTTTCACCGGGCTTCGGATCGGTTATTTCATAGTGGCATTCCCTTTTAAGCAGCAGTTCCTTAACCTTTTCTTCCGCTTTTTGCGGAATCCAGCCATCAAAATAAAAGGCCTGATCGGTAACAAGCAAACGGCTTCTTATCATGGCCTTATCCCGCTTTATAATCAGATGATCATGCAGGTATTCCAGATCCTTTTTTTCGTTTTCTCTGCTGCAGACAGATACAATAACATCTTCTTTTTCTTTATTCAGCTCTTCCAGCTTTGCATCTATTTCAGCAATATTCTCATGGGCTGTACCCTCGTATTCAGTGAAGCGAACCCGCGTAAACCCAAAAGACTTTAAATGTTCATCAATTTTATCTCTTTCCGCTTTAAGAATAAAGATGGAGATATAAAATTGCTCCGAATCTCCGTTAACCACATCTGCAATGCAATAATCTGTAGCTGAAATCAGCTGCTGCTTTAACAAATCGGGATTTGCATCCTTTGGAATGGTACCGAGTACAATATCCACCTCTTTGGTTTCATGCATATGTAAAGGCAAATCGTAATCCTTCCACGGCGCCAAGGCCATCCGGTTTGTTTCCTGTTTGTTCTGTGCCGCCTGTATCATGGACAGCTTGCTGCACAGCGCACCGATCTCGCTTGCTGATTTCTCTATTCTGTTTTCTTCCGACAAACGTTCTTCAAACTCTGAAAGATGTATCGGCGCCCTTGTGCGAAAAAGGGATTTTTTAACCGTCCCGTATCTCTCAAGCGCATCGATAGCCAAAACTATACGACTGATTCTTCTGTCGTATTTATCCACATCGCCTTGATTGCCGTCAGCAAAGAGCAGATCCTTCCATTCCTTGTCTGTTTCTTCATCATCCTGCAATGAAATTTCCACAATTCCAAGCGCCATAAGCTCACTCAGGAGCTCATTTTTCACGGAAGCATGTCCAATTACGGAAAGTTTTTTCATTCTAGCGATAGACATACTATTTCACTATCCTTTCCATGATAATCGAAACTGCACGATCCATGTTGCTGTTCGCATTGTCCAAAATGACCTTGCAACTTTTATCGGCCGTCTCCAATATTTCACTTCTGGCCTTTTCCGCTTCGATTTCCGCCTTATCGAGGGCCGCCCGGTAGAATTTATCTGCCTTGCTGCGAGCCTCTTCCAAAAGTTTTGCTGCCTGCTGCTCCCCCTCCAGCTCAATCTGCTTTATATCTGCGGAAGCCTTGCGTCGAATCTGTTCTGCCTTATCCTCGGCTTCTTTGATTCTTTTAATTTGCTCAAGCGCCATAATACATATCGCCCCCCGTCCACTTAAATTGTCTGATAATTATCAAGGTTACATTTTTAATACCGATCAGTGTTTTAACTGAAAAGACTAACAGCTTTAGCTAAGCAGTTTTAAGATAATTGAATAAATTATATCGTACAGTCGCATTAATGTAAACTCTTTTCGCAGAGATAGTTAAGAATTTGACAAAAAAAATATACAATTCGTTAACCTGCCTGCACTTCGGTTGTGTCAGGGCTGTCCGCCTGGCTAATCTCATCGATCGTACGATGACGGATCTGCATAAAGAATACCGCTATTTTTGTTGGGCTCTGAGGTATTTATCCAGTTTTGATCCGTATTGTATCGCCTGTTTATACAAAAGGTTGCCCGCCCTTTCTCCATCGCCTTCTTCAATTGCGCTGTAAATCGCTTTATTTGTATTGAAATATTCTATTACATGTTCCGGCATAGATCTAAAACCGCTTCTTGCACGCGCAAGCGTGTTCCACGTATTTATAGTCAAAAGCCTGAGTTTGCTGTTGGGGCAATCCTGCAACAACAGTATATGGTATGCCTTGTTTGTTTCGCTGAAAGTCTTTATATCGTCGTTTGCAATCAAAGTTTTCATTTGTTTTAGCAAAAATTGCAGCTCTGACTTTGTATTGGGCTTTATATTGGGTATCGTCAGCTTAATAGCCTCCCTTTCCAATATTGCCCTTATTTCAATTGTCTCCGACACATCATCTATGTCTATTTGAGTTACAGTAACTCCCTCATAAGGCATTATGACAACCAATCCTTCGGCCTCAAGCCTTCTGCAGGCCTCCCGGACAGGAATCTCGCTTAGTCCGTACATTTCGGCTATTTTAGATAAGACCAGTTTTTCTCCCGGAACGAATTCGCCTGATACTATCGCCTCCCTTAAATAGGTGTAAACCTGTTGACTTTTCGTTTGTATCAAAACTTTAGGTGTTGTTTTTTTTAGAGTCGCCATGAGCATAATCTTCCTTTCATGATTAAACATATATCATATATTATATGCGCATTGCCCTCATTGTCAATTTCATTTACCCAACCGTTTTTAACCATCAGGCATAACGAAATCAGTGACAGCATTCAGTTTCGCACGCTTAAATCAGCCAATATATGCTAAGAGAGCCATGTATTTTACAGAAAAATCATATCATGTCACCTGTTTTAATACAATGATTTTAGAGTAAATTTTGTCAATTGGGATTTTGTATATAATGTCCCTTTTCTAAATCACCTTGCAAGTTTTTTATAATTTTCCAGCCTCTCCTTTGCATCCCTTTCCGCCTTGGCAAAGAGTTCATCGGCCTGATTCGGAAACTCTCTTAATAGAGCTGTGTACCGCACCTGACCCATAAGATAATCCCTGTAGCTTTCGGTGGGATCCTTGGAATCCAATGTGAAGGGGTTTTTCCCTTCCTTTTTCTTTTCGGGGTTGTAACGATACAGATGCCAATAGCCGCTCTTAACCGCATCCAGCATGTCTTCCTGGGTTTTTCCCATCCCCTTCTTTATTCCGTGATTTATGCAAGGGGCGTAGCATATGATCAAAGAAGGTCCGTCATATCTTTCCGCTTCCAATATAGTTTTTATGGTCTGATTCTTATCAGCACCCATGGCTATTTGGGCCACATACACGGTGCCGTAAGACATGGCCATCATGCCCAGATCCTTTTTCTTGGCCTTTTTACCGGAGGCTGCAAATTTGGCAATGGCCGCTGCGGGCGTTGATTTTGATGATTGTCCGCCTGTGTTTGAATAAACTTCCGTATCCAAAACGAGCAGATTTATGTCTTCACCTGAGGCCAGCACATGGTCAAGCCCACCGTAACCTATATCATAGGCCCAGCCGTCTCCTCCGATTCCCCATACGGATTTCTTCACTAAATAATCTTTTTTGTTGAGTATCTCCTTGATCAGCTTCTTTACTTCTTCGTCGCCTTCATCCGAAGCCCCTTCCAAAACCTCTATAACTTTATCGCTCACATCTCTGGATATATCGCCGCTGCTGAAATTAGCAATCCAATTCTCAAACACCGAGTGCATTTCTTCGGATATGTCATTTTCCATGAGCGCTTCCATGCTGTCTTTTATTTTATTGCGCATCTGTTTTATGCCTAAGACCATTCCGAGGGCATATTCTGCGTTATCTTCAAAAAGTGAATTTGCCCAAGAAGGCCCTCTGCCGCTGTCATCCTTACAATATGGTATGTTCGGCGCCGAGGCTCCCCAAATAGAGGAACAACCGGTGGCGTTTGCAACCATCATGCGATCTCCAAACAGCTGCGTAATGAGCTTCACATAAGGGGTTTCCCCGCAACCTGCACAGGCGCCCGAAAATTCAAGATAAGGCTTGGCAAATTGACTTCCTTTAATGCTTTCCTTACTGATAAGATTATCCTTAATTGTAACCTTTGTCTGTCCGTAATCCCACTTTTCAACCTGCTTAAGCTGAGTTGACAGCGGTTTCATAACCAGGGCTCTTTGCTTTGAAGGACAAATATCGACACAGTTCCCGCAGCCAAGACAATCCAGCGGAGAAACATCTATACGAAATTCCAGTCCTTCCAACCCTTTTCCCACAGCTTTTTTTGTTACATAATCTGCAGGAGCATCGGCTTTTTCGTTAATATCAACCAATACCGGACGAATAGCTGCGTGAGGACATACGTAAGAACAATGATTGCATTGGATGCAGTTTTCCGGTATCCATTCCGGTACGCTTGACGCTACACCCCGCTTTTCATAGGCTGCCGTGCCGGAAGGAAATGATCCGTCTTCTCTTCCCGAAAATACGCTGACGGGCAGACTGTCCCCTTCCTGACGGTTCATAGGCATCATCACTTTGCTGATGAATTCCGGCGCATCAAACTCTTCTGCTTCTTCCAAATCCAGATCAGCCCACTTTGACGGTATATCCACCTTAACGTAATCAGCAGCACCCCGCCTGACAGCCTCATGGTTCATGGCAACTACTTTTTCACCCTTTTTATCATATGCTTTGCTTACAGCCTCTTTTAGATAGGTAATTGCATCATTTGTCGGAATAACATTTGACAGGCTGAAAAATGCGGCCTGCATTATCATATTTATGCGATTCCCAAGGCCTATTTCACCTGCAATCTTTGTGGCGTCTATCTTATACATTTTTATCCCGTTATCCGCCAGATATTTTTTCATGGAATTCGGAAGATGCTTATCCAGGTCATCTTGATCAAACGTGCAGTTTAGCAAAAACGTCCCGCCCTTTTTCAAACCTTTAAGGAGGTCGTATTGCCCCACATAGGCCTGATTATGGCATGCCACAAAATCCGCTTTATCTATGAGATATGAGGATTTAATTGGATTCTTGCCGAACCTCAGGTGGGATACGGTCACTCCGCCTGACTTTTTTGAATCATAGGCAAAATACCCTTGAACATAGAGATCCGTCTTGTCCCCTATGATCTTAATGGCGCTTTTATTCGCCCCCACAGTTCCGTCGGAACCTAAGCCCCAGAACTTACACCCGATGGTACCCTCTGAAACTGGATGGATATTCGCAGCAGGCGCAAGGGAGCTATAATACACATCATCCTCAATACCTATAGTGAATTGATTCTTCGGCTCCGCCTGATCCAAATTGTTAATTACGGAAACTATATGTTCCGGTCTCGTGTCTTTAGATCCTAGGCCGTATCTTCCCCCGTAAATCTGCGGAGCACTTTCTTCATTGCAGTACATGGTTTTAACGTCCATATAAAGAGGATCGCCTATCGATCCCGGCTCCTTGGTACGATCTAATACAGCGATGCGTCTTACCGTTTTCGGCATGACCGCTTTAAGATGTTCAGGAGAAAAAGGCCTGTACAGCCTTACTTTTATCAGCCCTACCCTTTTACCCTGCTTAACAAGTGGATCCAGGGTCTCTTCAATAGTTTCACAAATCGAACCCATCGCTACAATAACCTGTTCCGCTTCAGGGTGGCCTGCATAATCAAAAAGATGATAAGATCTGCCTGTTAACGCCTCAATTTCTTGCATGTAGTCGGAAACGATTCCCGGCACCGCCTGATGGAACTTATTTGCTGACTCCCTGGATTGAAAGAATATATCCGGGTTTTGAGCTGTGCCGCGAATAATCGGGTGCTCCGGGTTTAGAGAATTATCCCGAAATCTTTGAACGGCATCCATATCAAGAAGATTTTTCAGATCGGAAAAGTCAATGGCCTCAATCTTTTGGATCTCATGTGATGTGCGAAACCCGTCAAAGAAATGCAAAAATGGTATGCGGCTTTTAATTGAAGCAAGGTGAGAGATACAGCCTAAGTCCATTACCTCCTGTACAGATCCTGAGGCAAGTAGGGCAAAACCCGTCTGCCTTGCTGCCATGACGTCTGAATGATCCCCAAATATACTTAAAGCATGGGTGGCAAGGGCCCTGGCTGATACATGAAAAACACAAGGCAAAAGTTCGCCGGATATTTTGTACATATTAGGGATCATCAGCAGAAGACCCTGGGAAGCTGTATAAGTGGTTGTCAGGGCCCCGGCAGCCAAGGATCCGTGAACCGCGCCGGATGCTCCCGCCTCTGACTGCATTTCCATCACTTTAACCTCTTGGCCGAAGATGTTCTTTTTCCCATGAGCCGCCCATTCATCTACCAGCTCCGCCATATTAGATGAGGGTGTAATAGGATAAATTGCAGCCACATCCGTAAATGCATAGGATGCATAAGCAGCTGCAGTATTTCCGTCGATCGTCATCATCTTCTTGTGTTCCATTCTAAATATCTCCTTTTCCGGTTACATCCAATGCCTGTTTCACCTTGTCCCATTTAATCGGATAGGTAGGAATTTCTCCTTCCTCTCGCATCACCTAGCATGCGGATCCGCACTAGGCGGTTTCAATTCAAATAGTAATCAACACGGCTAACGAACCCTCGCTTTGCGAGAATTTCTTTTGAGATTTTACAGAGTCCTGTGGTTT
>CAYRNC010000017.1:14142-24425 GCA_964425645.1 uncultured Oscillospiraceae bacterium
CTACTCTGATTCTCAATACACTTACATTCTTAAGTCTAGTTGACCTTGAAAGTTCGACCCTTCCTGAATGCTCAGTACTGTGGTCTTTGCCGACTTCTCACAGTTCGTTGTTACTACAGATTTCTCTGCCTGTGGGACCCCACGGGATAAATCATCAATCTTTCCTCGTCTACCTGCCTAATCTACCTACATGGGTTAGGATTGCCTTTTGGACTTCACCGCAGGTTGACGGCATGCCCGTCATAGAGACAAAAGCGGCGGCTCACATCAGGAAACCGCCGCTAACTCTACAGCGGATAATCTAATTATTTTTATTGCACAAGACTTGCACGCTTTTCATTCCTCTTTTGCATCACATTAGAAATAACGATAACTACAACAATCAACATTCCCAGAAGATCCGTCGTTGAGCCGGGAACAAATGACAGTATTCCTCCCCCCGCCATCAGGATCCTTTGAAATATATTTAATTTTGTTAACAAATACCCTTCCAAAGCTGCAGCCATTATCACAACACCTATGATAGCCGTCACCACACTGGTGGCTATGCTGAATACGGAGGTGCCTTCCAGCAAAAGGCTGGTGTTATAGCAAATAACAACGGGGACTAAGTAAGCCACTATACCCAGGCGCATTGCCTGAAAACCTACTGAAATCGGACTTGCGTTTGCCAGAGTACCTGCCGCATAGGCTGCCGGAGCATATGGAGGTGTAAAAAACATTGAAGCCCCTATATATATTAAAAACATGTGGGCCGCCAATAATGGAATACCTGCTTCTACCATTGCAGGGGCAACAAGAGTTGCGAGAACAATGTAACTGGCTATTCCGGAAACACCCATCCCCAGAATATAGCTGGCAAGGCCGCTATAAATAATTAAAAGGATGGTGCTGCCGCCTGCTATTGTTAATATCAAAGTTGAAATGTTTATCCCAAGGCCGGTCAATGAGACAGAACCTACGATAATACCTGCACAGGAGATAATAGGAATTACCTCCATTAAATTTCTGCTTGTATTTTCAACGGCATCGATGAATGCTTTTAACGGTATTCTTTCCGCCACAAGCCTGATGATAACTATTGCTGCTGTTGCAATTAAAGCGGAACGCTCCGGACTGTACTGTATTACCAAAAGCAGAACAATCAGTACTGCAAAGGGCAGAAACAGTGTCCAGGCATTCTTTAATGCAGGCAGTAGTCTCGGTATTTCAATTTCCTCAGCAAACCCGGACAAATCGTCCTTGCAGGCCCTGAAGTGAATTTGCATGAAAACCGCTAAGAAATATAAAAGAGCAGGGATTATTGCGGCAATAGCTATCTTTGAATAGCCTAAGCCTGTAATATCTCCTGCAACAAATGCTACCGCCCCCATGACGGGAGGTGCAATTAATCCGCCGGTAGAGGCTGTCGCTTCGACGGCGCCCGCGAATACCGGTTTATACCCGTTTTTCTTCATCGCAGGGATTGTGAATGATCCTGTGATCATAACGTTTGCGGTAGGGCTTCCAGAAATGCTCCCTAAAAGACTGCTGCTGACGACGGATACTTTGGCAATGCCCCCTTTAGTCTTGCCTACAAGGGATAAGGCCACATCCATAAATTTTTGGCCGCCGTCTCTCATGCTCAATAGGTTACCGAACAACAAGAAGGCTAAAATTATAGTCGCACCGACAGCCAGTATAAATCCGAATATCCCCTGATCAGACAGGTAGACGAATCTCATAACCTGACCTGAGCTTGAATTCGGACCCAGAAGTAACTCAGGGAAGTAATTCGCAAATCTGGCATGTATCAGGAAAAAAACTACTACCACCACCATGGCGAGACCGGTAGTTCTCCTTACAGCTTCAAGCACTGCGATAATCATGATTGCTCCCATGAGCATTTCGATATCACTGACACCGAAGGTTCCGGCCAAAAAAATCGCTTTGTAATTTGCGGCCGGATATATAGTGGCAACGGCTGTACCCCCTATAAAAATCCAATCATACCAAGGTATTGTATTTTGGGGGTTTTTTTTACTAAACGGCAATAACATAAATACCAGTACTACAGAAAGGCCTAAGAACATAGGCAAGTAGACCTGGCTTGGAAAGTTAATCTTAAACACCAGGTTTAAGCCGGTCAAATATATCAGACCGAATGTAGGTATCGAATAGCTGATTATTTTTGCGATTACTGCAACCGGACCGGTTAATGTACGGTATCGCACAGTTCCCTCATCACCGATTATCGGCTGCTTATTTTTATGATCAATAGTATTTTTCATATAAGTGAGCCTCCGCCTCCATCCGAGTTTATGGGCCTGGAAGCAAATATCGCTATATTTGCTTCCAGACTATAAATTAAACCACAGATTCTAGGTGTACTTCAGTCTTAAAAATTCGCTTGTTCTTGATCCATTTCCTCTGTCCAGAGTCCAACTTCTTTGAAGTACTTGATTGCCCCATCATGCCAGGGTAAATTTACCGGGCGAACATACGTCCAATATTTGAACATTGCGTTCATGCCGATCAGTTCCTCTTGACTTTCGACAATGGCTTTAGTGACATTATACGCATCTTCTTCGCTCATGGATGTTGTTGCATAGACCAGTACGGGTGTTGTAACTACAGGTATGCCTGCAGGTACCCCTTCTGTGTCGCCAAGGGTTTTGCCCGGGTAGAAATACGGGGCTTTTTCTCTAATTTTTTCGAATGCACTTTCGTCTATAGGAATGTAAACTGGAGATACCTGAGATGCATACTCAGCAATTTTGGATCCATTCAAAGAGACATACCCGGCATCAATTTTTTTATCCATCAAATCTGTTATAGGTTTAACCATAGAATCTTGAGGTATAGATTTAACATCCTTTACAGGATCTATACCGTGCGCTTCAAGCACCAATCTTGAAGCATTGGTGTTCATCGTTGAGGAAACACCGAAATCCCAACCCACATTTTTTCCTTTAAGATCATTTACAGTTTTTATACCGGTTCCTTCATATGTAACGAAAGACCAGGCCATATCCTCTCCCGTCATAAGCACTCTGAGGTCGGGACAGGGCTTGTCATACCCTTGATCCTTATCCCCGTTGTAGGCCCAGGATACAATCGGCAAAATTGTATGCCCGACTTGGGCTTGTCCCTCTTGTACGCCTTTGGGAATTGCAAGGCTGCTGGATACAGACTGCATAAACACCTTATAATCCGTATATTTGTTAAGGATGTTTGTATAGGCAACACTTTCATTATATGAGCCGGTCCCCGAGGGTAAAGTCAATACTGTCAGGGTTGATTTTGAAGACTTCGCTCCCGGATCGTCAGAATCGGTATCCCCATTTGAACAGCCTGCAAAAAGGCTGAGAATGAGAAGCAAACATAGTGTAATTGAAACTATAGATTTTTTCTTACTCATTACAATTTTTCCTCCGTTTGTTTAACTATAATTGTTCAGGATTTTATTCGAGCTACACTTCAAAGCAAACTTTTGAAAAACCGGCTACACATGCATTCATACCCTGTTTAAGATACGCATGGGGTGTCTCTTTGACATTTTTGCATCCGCCCACATTGCCATCTTTATCGATGCAAAGGAAGGATACTACTGCTCCCGGAGCCTCGTCATGAAGCAGTTTGATAAGTTTTTCTGCCGCAATTTGGGCCGAGTCGCCTTGGCGCATATAATCACATAAAGTTTTAGCCGCTAAATGTCTGCAGAAAACCTCGCCGTGACCTGTGAATACCGCCGCTCCTGCCCTGTTATCAGCATAGATTCCGCTTCCTATTAAAGGAACATCTCCTATCCTTCCGGGCATCTTCAAAGGTCCGCCGCCGCTCGATGTTGAAGCAGCGACATTTCCGTCTTTGTCAATTCCAACCACACCTACGGTATCCTCATCAAGCCAATTCTTCATTTTCTTCCAATAAGATAAAATTCTCTTATAAGATCCAGGTAATTCATCCCCCCTTTTTAAACGTCCGACTATATCTTCCCATTCTTCGCGCCGTGCTTTTGTAACCGGGTCATAATCGGGAAATCCCATAGCCCGGGCGAATTTTACGGCGCCCTCTCCGACAAGTAAAATGTGGTCTGTTTCCTTCATGACCTTCTCGGCAACTAAAACCGGATTTTGAACTCTGGTTATACCTGCCACGGCACCGGAATTAAGATCGACGCCGTTCATTATACAAGAATCCATTTCGGCTTCGCCAAGCATATTTAATCTGGAACCTGTGCCGCTGTTTAATACAGGATTATCCTCGGTCGAGTAAGCTGCAGCTATAACAGCGTCAACTATCGCCTTTCCTGAATCCAGCGCCTTAATACCTGCTTTTGCCGCATCTTCGACAGCTGACTGGAAAGCTCCACTGGCTGGTGTCATTGCTCCTCCGAGCACAGCAATTGTACCTTTCATTTCTTTCTCCTATTACCTTATAAACAGTGTATTTGGCAGATCTTTGTCTAAAACTTCGAAGCCATCCTCTGTTACCAAAAGATTGTTTTCAACGTTTACACCGATTACACCAGGGATATAATATGGAACTTCTACTGCAATAACCATTCCGGGCTGAAGCACTGTTTCATTGGGTGCAATATCCGGCTCCTCGTGAACGAAGACCCCTACGTTATGACCCAAGTTCGGACGCGTAAATCCCGGATATTTTTTCTGCACGATATCCATGCCCACTTTAAACAGATCCTTCATTTTTACCCCGGGCCTGACCATCTCAACCATCTTCGCTTCTGCATCGTAAACAGTATCAAACAGATCTCTTTGTTCTTTTGGCGGATTTCCGATGGACAAACATCTTGCTAAATCTGAAAAATATCCTTTATATACCGGGCAAAGATCGAAGCGTATCATGTCGCCCTTTTTCAACACATAGGGTCCTGCAATGTTATATGGCTCGCCGCTGTTGCCGCCGCCGCCTAAAGTTGTAGTTCCCCAATCACAACCTGATTCCATTAAACTGAACTTATAAGTGTTAAGCAGTTTTTCTTCCGCAACTCCTTCTGCCGTAATATCAATGAACTTTTTAATCGCACGAACGTTTGCTTTTGCAGTCTCGCGCATAATTGCAATTTCAGAAGCTGTTTTTATCATTTTAGCTTCAAGTATTATTTCTTTACAATCAACAAAATTTACCTTTGGATTGTCCTTAAAAAGCTTCTCGTTATTAACGCCGGACCAGAAGCTGCTTTCAAAACCTATGCGAGCCTGATCCAAGCCTTTTTCCTTAAGAACTTTATTCAATGCTTCCAGCGGACTCATTGCAAATACTTCCGGATTATCACCGCTTACCGAGCGATCGACATACATTGTAGTACCGGAACATCTGATATCAGAAATGCTGGATTGTGCCTTTGCAATACCGTAAAAACCAAAACTTACTATTAATGTCGGATCGCCTGCTGCAGGTAAAACTACGAATACGGCATTTTGCAGACGGGTTTGATTAAACATACCCCTGTTCCCGGATGAAGGGATTGCAGTAAACCCCGATGACCAAAAGATGTTTTCACCCGAAGATAAAACACATGCATCCAAGTCATATTTTTTTAGAATTTCACGTGTGCGTTTAATGTCCATAACCAATCCTCCTTAGTCACAATGAACACAATAATTAACGACTGCCCATATCTGTTACCAAGTCACGTATCAGCTTCTGGTTCGCTATCGGTTTAATGTGTAAATCAATAGGTTCTTCCAATATCACCTTGCACGCCAACCTGTTTTTGCCGTTGATATTCATCATGCAGATAGTACACAATCCGCCATCGCATGAATGCCTGTATGAGATTTCCTTTTCCTTCCTGATCTCATGAAGTGCCATAAGTGCAGTCATATCCTTTGAATACGGAACCTTATACGTTTCGTCCCATTTGCGACCGCTCTCAGGATCATATCTTTCAACAGTCACATTGATAAATTGAGTTTCCATAACTTATACCCCCCTAACCTATATTGTAATGACAGGCCTTTGTTCAAGCGTCATCTTATTGTTCTTATTGCAGACATAGGTATTAACCAGCCATTCATCCAACGTCTCCTCAAAGTCATCTCTTTGATGATTACCCCTGGATTCTTTTCTCATTTCCGCCGCACGCGTAATTGCTTCCGCCACTAACAGAGCATTTTCCAGTTCGAATACCTCGACCAATTCATGATTGAATGTTTTGCTGCTGGATTCCGGCGCAACGCGCTTGAGATCCACATTCCGCATTTCCTGTATTCTTGACAATGCACTTTCGAGATCTTTTTGTGTTCTTAAAATACCTACCTTATTCCACATAAGGTCCTTAAGCTCGTTCATTACAGTGATCGGCCTTAATCCTTTATCCCTGGACATCACGCCTTCCACCTTTTGTACCAATTCTTCAATTTTAGTTTCGTCAAGCTTGGCATAGTCTTTTTCATTGGAATATAAGGCGGCATACTTTCCTGCTCTTGCACCGCTGACCTGTGTTTCTGTCAATGCGCCTCCGGGCAATCTGTTTGCACCGTGCACGCCTCCGACAGATTCTCCGCATCCGTAAAGACCGGGAATATCCGAAGCCCAAGTGGTATCTTTAACTTTTATTCCGCCGCAGAAGAAATGGACAACAGGACCTACAACCAAAGGATCCTTTCTTAAGTCCAAACCGAATTTCAAAAGATCATGGCCACGCATATTCCAGCCCGGAGCCTGATCTGCGATAACAGTTTCAATGATTTTATCAGCATGGAAGGATGTATCCAGCCAGACACCGCCGCCGGGCAGACCTCTGCCTTCTTTCATCTCTCTCCATATTGAAGTGGACAAAACATCACGATCGGCCAATTCCATACGACTTGGGTCATAGCGTTCCATAAAGCGTTCGCCCATATAATTGTATAAATGTCCTCTAAGCCATAATCTGACCATTGCGGGAATGGCCTCATCACCGTAAAGTCCGGGCGGCTGATATAAAGCAATCGGATAAAATTGTACAAATTCCATATCGACCAATTCAGCGCCTAGACGGTACGCCATGGCAAGTCCATCACCGGAACATTCGGGGGTACCTGTATTCCCGGTGTATAGGTCCAAAGGGCCGCCCGTGGCATCGATTATGGATTTTGCTTTAATAACAACCGGCTCACTTGTATTAATGTCTATACAAAATGCCCCGGATATCACGCCATTTTCATCTGTTAAATACTCTTGAACAAATAAGTCGTTCATCGTTACAATGTTTCTTTTATTTAATTGTTCTCTGAAACATCTTATCCAGGCTGTACCGACGAGGAATCCCACCGATAAGGATCTTGGATATGTATGGCCGTACAGCTTAACCTGTCTGTATCTGCCATCTTCTGTTTTATCCCAGTTAACTCCCCATTCTCCAAGTTCATGCAGTCTTTGTGCCCCTTCATCCGCATAAACTCTGGTAAGCGTTTGATTTGCAAGATGTCTGCCGCCGACAACCGTATCTTGGAAAAACACATCCGGATTATCAGCCGGGTCGGCATACCCAAAGGGTGCCGCGACTGAAAATACTGCTTTCAATGTAACACCGCTGCGCCCGCGCAGACTCTTAGTACAAAGAATGACTTTAGCACCTCTATCGTGTGCTTCAACGGCTGCTCTGGCACCGGCCGCTTCACTCCCAACTACGAGAACATCTGTCTCTATCGTTTGATATGAACCCATTTGTTTTGATCCTCCTTAAATAGTAGTAAATAGTTTAGCCGCTTTTTCAGCCTGCTTCTTGATTTGTATGCTCTGATAACACCACCTCCAAATGCCGTGAGAAAGTCAACGTTTATTTCAATGTACGATTAATTTTCGCCATTGCTTCCTCCAGTGTTTCTAACGAACAGCCAAACGACAGCCTCAAATACCCCTCTCCCGATGGTCCGAAGGCATCCCCCGGCACCATTGCAACTTCTGCTTCATCCAGAAAATAATCTGATGCCCTAGCTGAGGTCATTCCTAATTTACGAATATCAACAAAAGCGAAAATACTTCCATCAGGCACGATCAGATTCAGTTTCTTAACTTTTTTAAACTGATCGATTAAATAGTCCCTTCTTCTCGCGTATTCAGCCGACATTTCTTCAACACATTTTTGTGAAGCCGCAACAGCCTCCAGGGCTGCCCATTGGGCGATGGAATTGGCACATGTAACGAAACCCTGGTGAATCTTCAGCATATCCGCTATCAGTTTTTTATCAGCGGCCGCATACCCGATCCTCCATCCCGTCATTGAATAAGTTTTTGACAATGAATTACATGTAATTACCCGATTGCGCATATTTGGCAAGGAACCGATACTTATATGCTCTTTCCCGTCAAAAATTATTTTTTCATATACTTCATCTGAAATGATCAGCAGATTATGCTTTATAGCGATATCCGCAAGGAACTGCATGTCTTCTTTTGAGAAAAGGGTCCCCGTCGGATTATTTGGACTCGCAAAAATTATAGCTTTTGTTTTAGGGTTAACAGCCTTTTCAATGCGAGCATAGTCAAGACCGAAGCCTTCTTCGTTCTCCATGCTTACAAAGACCGGTATACCACCGCTCAGCTTCACCAAAGATGCATAACTTACAAAGCTGGGTTCGGGAATAATGACCTCGTCACCGGGGTTAATAAAAGTAAATACGGAGATCGCCAAAGCTTCCTCTCCGCCGGCGGTAATTATTATTTCATCAGGGTTGAACTGAAGATCATTCTCTTTATTCATCTTCAAAGATAAAGCCTGACGTAACTCTAAAATCCCGTAGTTGCTCGTATAATGAACCTTTTCATCCTTCAGAGCCTTTACAGCAGCATCTTTAATATGGGAAGGCGTATCATAGTTTGGCCTTCCGATGGTTAAATCTGTAATGCTTTTGCCTTTTTTCCGCAGTTCTGCCGCCTTGTCTGATACTATTCTTATTCCGGACAATTTAATGTCTTTTGTCCGTACTGCTGATTCTATATTCATCGAATACCTCACATTTATTATTCTTTATTTATTAATAGAAGCGACGATCTTATCAAACTCTTCTTCCGTAAGGCACCTTTTCTTCTCAATTCCCTCTGCCTTAACAAGCTGAACTATTTCTTCAACCTTTTCTACAGGTAAACTGATATTTTTTTCAGCTAACTTAAATTCAACAGAAGATTTTCCGCTTTTCTTGCCCATAACTACATTAACTTCACGCCCGACCATCTCAGGCAGGATGGGATAGATTACCCTGGGCTGACTTGTAACCAAATCCATCCCCATACCGATTTCTCTTGTAAAAGCAAACTGTCCGGTTATCGGTTGCAATGCTGACAATTTAACTCCTGAATATTCTTCAACCGTTTCGGACAGTTCCTTTAACATATTATATTTGTAATCACCCATGCCATAGAGCACCTTAAGTGTAACAACTACCTGCTCCAATGCAGCATTTCCACATCTTTCACCCAGCCCATTGACACAAACGTGAGCTACCTCGGCTCCGGCTTCAATACCGGCGAGGGTATTGGCGGTGGCCAGACCGAAATCGCTGTGAACGTGTATTTCTACAGGACAAGTGACTGTATTCTTAACAAGTGTCACCAAATGCCTTATCGCAAAGGGTGATGCAGATCCGGTTGTATCCACAACTGCGACGCTATCCGGTTTTGCCGCTTTTTCTACCTCCGTCAGCAGCCTTATTAAAAATGCTTGTTCCGCCCTGCTGGTATCATAGGGAAAAAACAAAACTTTAAGCCCGGCTTCCTTAGCTTTATCGATAGCGATACAGGATTTTTCTATAACCTGATCTTCAGACCAGGAAAACTGATATTTCAACCTGGGAGCACCGGACGGAACTTCAATAACCACTCCGTCTACTCCGCAATCAACCGCAAGTTTAATATCTCTTTCATCTGCCCTGCAAAAAGCAAATATTTCCGAATTGTTCTTTCTCTTTACTATTTCTTTTATCGCCGATGCATCCTCTTTTGAAACGGAAGGCATTCCGGCTTCTATCCGCTCAACTCCAAAATCATCTAGCATTTGCGCTATTCTTATTTTTTCATCCTTCCTAAACACTACCCCGGGAGTTTGTTCTCCATCACGCAAAGTAGTATCGGAAAGCGTAATCTTTGAAGGCAACTTAACATTATTAGAATAGTTATAACGGCTTACCCACCATTGGGGAGATATCCACCGTGTTTCCTCCATTACCTCTTCCTCCTTTAAGTAATCAACAGCTGGAACTATAGCAGAATGTTATGTGATATATAGCGTATAACATATATCATATACTATATATCATATAACTAATAAAATTTCAACCGCTTTTTTCATTTTC
>CAYRNC010000018.1:0-22707 GCA_964425645.1 uncultured Oscillospiraceae bacterium
CGTTATTTTCCGCCATATTCTTTTTTATCGGTAAATTCGTAGCAGGCACTGTCGTGAACTTCACTCAGGAAACCCTTTTCGGCATTTGGTATTATAATTTAATAATTAACTACATGTCTCCGTTTCTTGATCCCGACAGCTTGGCAGGCTGCATTTTGATCGGTGAATACGGCATTCTGACAATGGTCCCGACCTATCTATTGGGTCTACTGCTCCCGATCGTTGCTTCTTTTTATTTCGTAATGATATTATTAGAAGACTCTTGCATCTTTTATCGCATTGCGGCAACAGGTGAAGCAGGTCTCCGAAATTTAGGCCTTTCCGGAGCCTCCTCAATTTCCCTTTTGCTGGGCTTCGGTTGTGTCACAGCCGCTTTAATCTCCGCACAGACTTTAAAAAACCGAAGAGAAAAACTAATTTTATCCATACTGCTTTCCATAACCGTTCCGTGTTCGGCACAGCTTACGATGCTGATGATTGCAGCTTTCACTATGGGGATTAAGTATCTTCTTTTTTATCTTGCCGTGACCGGGGGAATCTTTGCCGTAACAGGGCTCCTTCTTAATCTGATGCTGCCTGGCAAATCAAGCTGTCGCAAAAAGTTTTTACCCCCGCTGAAGATCCCTTCACTTAAAAAAACATTGCAAAAAACATTTGACATTTCCCGTGACTTCATCAAGGAGGCTGCCCCTACTTTCGCATTGGGGGGAGCCATTATGGCCGTGCTTAACTACACAAACGGATTTGTGCATATATACCGCATCTTTTCGCCCATCACCTGCACCCTATTAAACCTCCCGAAAGAAGCGACCGATCTTTTCGTATTATCCATAATTAAAAAAGATCTTGGTGCAGCCGGGCTTTATTCCATTCTTTCACGGGATATTATGAGTGAAGCCCAACTTACGGTAACTTTGATAGTTATGACCCTCTTTGTTCCCTGCTTTGCATCCCTTATGATTCTTTTAAAAGAATGGGGCCCGTTGCTTACATCTGCCATTTTTATCGGAAGCTTTGTTCTCGCTTTTTTGGTGGGGGGGCTGGTTTCGTCATTTTTAACTTGAATTAGACAGAAAACAATAATAGAATGTATGAAGCTGCAGATCATCATAGAAAAAAGGACATCAATATGAAAAGAATACAAAGCCTCAAAAAAAGATCATTTCTTACCGTAACACTGATCGGACTTTTGCTGGTATGTGCCGTTTACGGGGGCATCTCTACATTCGGTGCAGGAGATGACGTTGGACAAACTATCTATTTTTCAGGCAAGCGGCTGTCCGAACGAGGTTATACAATCAATAATACAATATACATACCGACATCCGTAGCACAGTCATACGGAGATATTTCGGGGCTGACCATAGATACGTCATCAAAGAAGATCAGAATCGATTTATCCGAACAAAATATCATTATGGCCGATGATGCCACTACCCAATTTATAAAAACTTACGGCGGGGAAATTTATATCCCCATGAAAAATATAGATGGCTGCCTTTATATCCCCCTAAACAGTGCAGAACAATTTTTAAAGCTTTCCTCATCAATTCAAGATGATTCGATTCGCCTTTTTAGATATTCAGGCAGGGAAAAAACAGCCAAAGTACGTAAAAACAGCGCTATAGGCATATGTCATCTTGCCTCACCGGTCCCCGGCGTTTCATTTCCTTTAAAAAAGGGGGAGACTGTATTTATAAAAGGTGAATCAGAGAATTACTATAAAATAGAAACACAAACCAAAACAGCAGGCTATGTAATGAAATCGGATATTGAAATATCCGACATCGATCTGTCTAAAGTGGATTTTTATGCGCCGAAAAAAACAAAATATGTTCGAGGAAAAGAAAAAATCAATCTGGTATGGCAATATGTGGGCAATGCGGCTGTGCTTCCCCCTGCCAAAAAATATGGTGGCGTTGACATTCTGGCCCCTACATGGTTCCATCTAACCGTTGATGGCAAGGGCGAAGTAGAGAACAACGGGGATCTAGGCTATAAAAGGGCCGCCGCCGATCTTGGCTACAAGATCTTTGCCACCATAACCAACAGCATGTCGACTAAAGGTTCAACTGATTTCACATCCTCTGTGTTCAGCAACAACAATCTGCTGAACAAATCTGTAGCACAATTCATTTTCTATTCATGCCTTTATGATGTGGATGGAATAAATATAGATTATGAACAGGTAAAAGACAGCGATGCAGCAGGTTTGACAGCTTTTACGGCCTTGATGCGATCCTATGCGGAAAGACAGGGCTTAAATCTTTCAATTGACACTCTCATCCCTAAACCCTGGACCATTGAATATGACAGAAAGTCTCTGGCAAAATATGTTGATTTCCTGGCTGTAATGACCTATGACGAACACTATAGCGGAAGCCCTGTAGCAGGATCGGTATCTTCTTATCCCTGGACAGAAGAAGCGCTGAGGAATACGTTAAAAGAAGTACCTGCTGAAAAACTGCTTATGGGTATTCCTTTATACACAAGAGTCTGGGTAGTGGATAGTGCCGGTAAAGTCATACGAAACCCATCGGCTACAATGCCCTATATAGATAATTTAATCGAAGAAAAAAAACTCGTTCCCACTTGGCTGGAAAAAGAAAGACAGTATTTTATATCCTATCCCAACGGTGCTTATGTCGATAAAATCTGGGTCGAAGATTCCAGATCCATAGCAAATCGCCTTCAATTGCTGAATAACTTGGACTTGGCCGGTTCAGCCTGCTGGCAATTTTCACAAGCAAGTGAGGGCATCTGGGATGTGTTTGACGGAATGCTTAAAAAAGGAAAAAAGATTTCTGATTACGAATAGATTCTACCTATTTTAACACAACTACCGTTACTCCCGGATTTCCTGCAATCTGCTGTTCAAAGTTTTTTAACCGACTGCAGATATCAAGCATTTCTTTTTTTTTGACAGTCCATTCCTCTCCGCCACAATGCCCTCTGACAAGACCTTTAAGGCTCGGATCTTTTAATTTTCTTCTGACTGCGGTTTTGATCTTGCCTCCTGGGCCGGACGACCCATAGCCATGAACAAATATCACGGCGCGAATCCCCTGTCCCTTACAGGTACTGAGCCTGTTCACCATATCTTTTAAAGCGTTTTCTGCTGAAGGGTAGCCCAATTCTATATTTGCCAAAACTACTTTAGCTGCCATTCCAGTCCCCCTTTTTGAACCTCGCCCCATTGTAACACAACCATTACCCGTTGAATATACTAACCTTGAAAACAATATGCTTATTTGACTTGTAAAGGAGGTAACAATATGAGTTGTTTCGGCGGGCAAACATCCCCGGACCTCTTTGAAAACTGCTGCAATGCAAATACACTTTGTGAATTCGACGGCAATCTGAATAAAGTGGTTTCAGAGCCGATTTTCGTGCAAAAGGTGTACGATGCCGTGCTTTTCAACCTTCAAGGTTTGAAAACCGTCACGAACCAAGCATTCTGCCCTGCGATCCCCAGAGGTCACAGGCTTAAAAGAGTTGCCGCAATTCGATGCAAGAGATTTTTTAATCCGGAAAATGTCGAAGATCCCTGTAACTTAAGATTAAACATAAGCACCTCAATCTCAGGTGCCACATTCCTTCAAGATTGCAAGGGAGAAGAATTAACTGTAGTTGGCCCGGATGGGACCTTTTCAGAACGCATTATATATGCAAACACCGATGATTGCGACAGTCACGATAAAGGAACTCCCATCTTTGGAACACAAAACGTATCTGTCACAGGCGACGTACAGGTTTGCCTGGATTTAATTCTAAGCGATAGAAACGATCGCGATGTACCTTTTACCGTTTGCGCGAACTCCAATATCGCCCAGGAATGTTCCCCCATGGTTCTTACAAACTTTTTTGAACTATGCATACCTTCAGTTGAAAACAGCGCATTTCTGCCCAGATTTGCAGAATTCTGCAATCCGGCATGTGAAACAAGGCTAGCCACAAACAACATGGGAAGAGACTTAACGGTGTGCCCCGACGGTACAATTAAAGCGAACTTGATAATAGCCCTTTGCATAACATGCGAGAAAAAGATTATTGTTCCGGTTCAGCTTTGTGTCCTGTCAACAGGTTTTGCACAGCTGTCACCTCAGGTATCGGCTATCTGCACAAACTTCCCTCAGCTTTTCCCAGAGCAAATCTACGGAGAGGAAAGCGAAGAAGCAGTATGCAGACCATGCAAACCCCATCAACACCATCCCACGTGCCCACCCTCTTCCAATCATCCTTATTCGCCAAAACGTTAAAAGGAAGAGCAGAAACAGCCGTCAACACCAGCTTGACGGCTATTTCATTCCAGGCTTAAATTCCCTTTCAATAACTCTGAACTTAGCTTTCATATTTGCCATAAAAGCTTCCAAGGGCTGATAATTATCTCCCACCCAAAACAAAGACACGCTTTTTTCAAGCATGGCCTCTTCCGACAGTCCCTGCCCAAGGCTGTCCAGTACAAAATCTTTCAATTCCTTTGCAGATTCAATCGCCCTGCTCCAATATACTGCAGTTTGATTTTCCGGAAGTTCAAGATAATGCGGAATAAACAAATGCTTTGCACCGATGCTTCTGCATTTTTCGATGGATCCCATTGCGTCCTTATAGCTGCTTAATATGGATGCATGAACCCTATTGCCTTTCGTCATCACGCCGGTACTTTCACTGAGCAGTAAAATGCTTTCCTCCTCCAAATAAAACGTTAATGAACAATTAGTATGTCCTTTTGTTTCGTAAACCCTGACGGTCCTGTTTCCCAAATAAATCCGATCTCCCTCACCTACAGCGCAATCTATTTTCATATGCTCATCCCTGTAATCGGGCAATATCGCGTTTGTATCTAAGAATAAACGGGCGGCTGCTTTTGAAAGATTACGTATAGTATTCAATGCACCCTGCTTATTAAGGATCTTTTTCCCGTAGGCCGAACCATATGCAATTAGGCCGGGCCATTCCATCCGCAAAAATGGGAGACCCCCTACGTGATCATAATGGGTATGGGAAAGAAGCGCATAGTCCAAGGGCCTGTCCCCCAATTCCTTTTTAATATTCGCCACGAGACTGTCACCGCACCAGGCCATTCCGGTGTCATATACCGCCGTCTTTTCAGATCCTATTATTAGAAGTGCCTCGCCGCCTGATCCCCCGGTAACTCTTCTGATATCTCCAATCATTGTCATCTTCCCCCTTTGAGATTCAAACTTCCTGTTTGTCATTATACCCCCTGCCGTAAATATCGCCAAACCGATCCATATTATGGAGAACCCTGTAAACTGGTACATATCAAAGGGTTCCTCATATACGAAAATTCCCAAAATGAGACCCATCGAAGGTGATATATATTCGGTAATGCCCAGGGTAATCAGATTGATTCGATTTGCTGCCATGGCAAATAACGACAATGGAAGTGCCGTAAGAAATCCCGATAAAAACAGCAAACCAATCTGATACGGCTCCCCATTTGCAAGTGCACCTTTATTTGTAATTTCATAATAAACGATCACCGGAAGTGCAACCGGCACCAAAAAAATTGTCTCGTAAAACAAAGCCAGCAAAGCAGGCGCCTGCAGTTTCTTCTTTAGCGCAGCATAAGCGGCAAAACTAAAAGCCAAAACAAGGGCCAGCATTGGTATTTCACCGTATGATATCAGCATTACCGCCACACCTGCCACGGCAAAAGCAAAGGCAAAGGCTTTATAGGGCTCAAACCTTTCCCTGAAAAATATATAGCCGAAAATGCAAACAACCAAAGGCTCCAGATAATATCCTATGCTCGTTTGGACTATCATGCCTGCATTGACCATAAAGATATACAGACCCCAATTAATTGATATAAGCAGGCCGGCAACAAAAAATATCAATATCGCACCTTTTTTACGAAGCGGTCCTAAAATCCCCTTCCATTTGTAAATACGAAGATTAATTATAAACACTAATGCACAGGCGAGCACCAGCCTATAAAACATGATCAAGATAGCCGGGATAGGTGCCAGGGACTTCCAGTATATCGGAAGAACTCCCCATATCAAGGCACACAAAACAGCGAAAAGTAAACCTAACTCCCTATCCTTTTTCGTTTTTTTATTCAATCCGATACACCTATTATAGCAAAGCCTTTGTATGAATATTATCTACTATTTATACCTTAACCCGACTTTTGTGTCAAGAAAAAGGAAGGGTTAACATGACGGCGTTTCCCTTCCTGAAAAGAAGCGTCCTTTGTTAAAACAAGCCTCCGAGAAAGCCTCCTTTTTTCCCATCACCCTGACCCTGCCACAGCAGGAAGATGATTAAAATAATAAGTAACCAGCCACCGGACCCTGATTCGCCGTCTCCGTAACAATCGCCCTTGCCGCCTCCGCCAAACCAACCGAATCCACCGCTTAAAATAAACAGTATGACCAATATGGGCAACCAGCTGCTCCAATCGCTTTCTTCTTCGTGATCGCAGCAAGGGTCGGGCGGGCAAACATCACAGCAATCATGGCGCCTGGGATCCCTTTTAAAATCGCTGCCGTCACGATATGGTTCGCAATGCCTAAATTCGTCTCCCAATTATAAACACCTCCATGTTAATTCATAGGATTTGCTCATTTATAATATGACGAAATGAAGGAAAGAGTGCATAACAGCGAAAATTCACTGCAGCGCCTTAATAAAATTTTTAATATCTTCGGGTAAGGGCGCATTAACGGTAAGTCGGTCCCCGGTAGCCGGATGATCAAATTCCAATTGCGATGCATGAAGCGCCTGCCGTTGAATCAGGTCTTCTTTCTTTCCGTAAAGGGCATCTCCCACCACAGGATGCCCGATATGGGCCATATGAACTCGAATCTGATGAGTTCTTCCTGTCTCCAGAATTAATTCCGCTAACGTATAGGGCTTCATAAACCGATTTTTTACGCGATAACGGGTAATTGAATCGTGGCCTTTTTCTGTCACCTTTCTTTGAATACTGTCTATGCTTGGTCGCCCGATGGGAAGATCGATTACTCCCTCTTCGGCCTCCAGCCAACCGCTGACCAGAGCCAGGTATTTTTTTAATACCTTTCCTTTTTGGGCCTGCCTTGTAAAGCTTTCCTGACAATACGCGTTTTTACCTATAAGTAAAATACCTGAAGTATGCATATCCAGTCGGTTGATAAAATGAATTTTATAAGATTCCCCTTTGGAAAGCATGTAGTTCATGATACCGTTTGCTACCGTATTAGCAGGATGACCCTTCGTGGGATGGACTACATAACCCGCTTCTTTATTAATGATTAA
The DNA here is from genome assembly GCA_964425645.1 of uncultured Oscillospiraceae bacterium. GTDB lineage: Bacteria > Bacillota > Clostridia > Peptostreptococcales > Anaerovoracaceae > CAYRNC01. The sequence goes on from CAYRNC010000018.1 coordinate 7,270, forward strand.
AAGATGTTCATCCTCATAAATAACGCTGACAGGGACAGGTTCGGGATCAAAACAGCTAGTCTCTTCGGGAATGGATACAGTCAAACGATCACCATTTTTACCTTTTTCGTTCATTCTGACCGGGTTTTCATTTAAAAAGACCTTATTTTGATCCCTTACTTTTCGCAAAAATCTGGAGGACATTAAAAGGCGTTTTTTAAGGATAACCCGTATAGTTATCCCTTCATCTGACGAGGTAAGTATATAATGAAGATCATCAGCCCTTTGTTTCATCTATCGCACCGCCATTATAAAAACTTGGTCTTTACTTTGGCCCAAAAATCATAATTTTCAAAGCGCATCAGTTTAACCGTTATATTTGAAAACTCTAAATTGATTTCCGCTATATTTTCATGGCGATGCTCCATCCCGTCTGCCACAATCAAAAGTTCCCGGCTTTCATGGATTTCAGGATGTATACGTACGTAAAGCTCCTTGGGCAGAACCACGCTTGATATAAACGAACGATATGCGGTGGTGTTCATCGGAGCAATAGGCGTAATCTGCAATATATCCAACCTGGGATCGACAATGCTGCCTCCCAGGGAATAGTTGTATGCGGTGCTGCCTGCAGGAGTAGATACCAATATGCCGTCACCGCTGAATCGCTCTATAAAGCTTTCGCCTATGGAGATATTTAAATGTATCGAACGGGATGCATCTCCTTTAATAATGATCTCGTTAAGACCTAAATATTCGTAGGTACCGCCCCCTTTTATGCTGACGGCCCCCTTGACCGTCTTTAGTTCTTGAATCACATAGCTGCCCTGCTTATACCAGAAGACAAAGGAGTCAAGGTCATCAGGATGCAGTTCCTGAAAAAATCCCAAATGTCCTGTATTTATGCCCAAAAACGGAATTTCGGGAAAATTATATTTATGAAGGGTTTTAAGAAAGGCGCCGTCTCCGCCTATACTTACAATAAGTTCTGCATCAGGTGAGAAAGTTTTTGGAACCAAAAATCCGCTTTGCTGCAGCTTTCTGCGCAGAAGCCTTCTGGTCTTTACAGAATAGTCATCTTCATTTGCAAAGATATTAATAAGTCTTGCGTCCATAAAAACATCTCCCTAGATAATCATAGAATCCATCTCATCGATCAGCTTTTCAAATAAGCGCAAGGCTTTTTCCACCGGCCCGGGACTGCCCATATCCACACCTGCTTTTTTAAGCAAATCAATCGGATAATCTGATTCCCCATTGCCAAGAAAAGAAAGATATGCATCTTTTTCTTTTTTTCCGCCCTGCAATATGCCATCTGTCAAGGCTACGGCTGCAGAGTAACCTGTAGCATATTTATAGACATAGAAGGCATTGTAGAAGTGGGGGATCCTCGCCCACTCCAAGGCGATTAAAGGATCATAGACCACAGAAGTACCGAAGTATTTGCGGTTAAGCTCCAAATAATTCTTACATAGCCACTTTTGAGTCAGCACCTCTCCCTCTTCGGCAGCCTCATGAGTCAGCTTTTCAAACTCTGCAAACATGGTCTGCCGAAACAAAGTCCCCCTGAATTCTTCAATATAAAGGTTTAACAGATACTTTCTTTTGGATGAATCCCTTTCCTTTTGAAGTAAATAATGCATCAACAAATTTTCATTTACCGTAGAGGCAACCTCCGCGGTAAAAATTGAATGCCCACCGTAGATGAAAGGCTGCTTGTTTCGACTGTAAAATGAATGCATGGAATGGCCCATTTCATGAACCATGGTAAATACATCCCTCAATCGACAGTTGTAGTTCAAAAGAATATAGGGCATGCTGTCATAGCATCCGTAGGAGTAGGCCCCGCTGGTTTTCCCTTGATTTTCAAACACATCGATCCAACCGGCTGCAAGTCCTTTTTTCATATCCTCAATATATTCCTTGCCAAGGGGGGCAAGACCCTCCTCCATTATTGTCAAAGCATTTTCATAGCTGATTTTTTCTTCCGGGATCTCGGCCAAGGGTGTATACAGGTCATACATGTGAACCCGGTCCAACCCTAAGGCCCTTTTTCTCATCTTTACATAGCGATGTATGAGGGGCAGTCTTTTGTTAACTGCCTTTATAAGATTATCATAAACCTCCAAAGGTACGTTGTCGCTTGACAAGGCCGCCTTTAATGAGGAGGGGTATTTTCTTATTCGAGCATTTATAACATCCGTCTTGGTATTGTAATTATAGTTTGTAGCCAGAGTGTTTTTTCTTTCTTCATAAGCCTTATACATACACTTAAAGGCTTCGGCCCTTACCTCCTTTTTTTTGGATTCCAACAGACTGACATAGCGACCATGAGTCAGTTCCACGGTTTCTCCCTTTTCATCGGTTACCGTCCCGAATTTCATGTCAGCATTGTTGATCATGCTGAAAACATCATTGGTGACAGGTGTCAATTCCCCAAATTGCGCAATCAGGTTTTCTTCGGCATGGCTTAATACATGAGATTTAAGCCTGAAAATATCCCTTATACTGTGTTCATAAACGGCTAACCTTGCCTCGCTTCGAATGCAGTCAAGCAACCATTCCTCCGGCAAATCCAAAAGTTCAGGCATAAAAAAGGAGGTGAGGGATGAAACCCTGGCAATGAGGGATGTAGCCTTATCGCTCATAGCCTGATATTTGGACAATCTCGTATCTTCATCCTTTTTCATTCTTGCATAGACATAGACTTTTTCTACTGTTCGCCAAAGTTCGTCCCTGGCCCGGAAGGCCGAAAATAGAGTATCGGTATTTTTCCCCAGCTTGCCGGAATAATCAGAAAAGGCCTCGGATAATTCTAGAGCTTGAACATAATCGCGGTGCCACTTTTGTTCATCAGGGTACATCGCCTCTATATTCCATTTATATTTCGAATCTATCTGATCTCTGGTTTTTATTTTATCTCCCATTATTTATTCTCCTATTTTTGAAAATTTTTATCTGCTCGGTTCGGATATTATACCACAATTAAATTGTATCGACCCAATTTTTTTGGTAGACTAATATGAACTGTGCTGAACCGCTGTCGCGCAGTTTATTTGAAATTTTAAACCTAAGGGAATAAATAATCGCCTTATATATTAAAATGGTACTAAGGAAAGGAAAATGCGTCATATGGACAATCGACCCATAGGGGTTTTCGATTCGGGGCTAGGCGGGCTCACCTGCATATCATACCTTATGAAAGAGCTGCCAAACGAAAGGATCATTTATTTCGGGGATACTGCGAGAACCCCCTACGGCTCCAAGGCTTCTGCGACAATCAAAACCTTTTCGGCTCAGATAGCTGATTTTCTCGTGCAAATGAATGTTAAAATGATTATAATCGCCTGCAACACGGTAAGTTCAATTAACATGAATAACCTGGTAAACCAGTACCCGAATATCCCGATAATCGGAATCATCAGACCGGCTGCCGAAACAGTTGCAAAAAGCTGTGATACGAACAACAGCATCGGTGTTATCGGAACAAAAGCAACCATTAAAAGCCGCGCATACGATATCTTTATCGGTGAACTCAATTCCGAACTCAGAATTCATTCGACGGCCTGTCCCGCGCTGGTTTCCCTCATTGAGGAAGGAATTATAGAGAATGATATAATGGATTTGTCCATAAAATATTACCTGGATCACTTTATCGCCTATCACAATATTGATACATTGGTCCTCGGATGCACCCATTACCCGCTGATTAGACCAAACATAAAAAAACTGTACCCCAGCCTCCGTATTATAAATCCATCAAAAGAGATTGTAAAAAATGTAAAGAATGAACTGATAAATAAACGGCTTTTGGCAGATGCACCCGAATTTGAGAACATATTTTATGCGAGCGATCTTTCAGAGAACTTTGTGAATATGATAAACAGAATTTCTTTAATGTCGAATTTCAAAGTAGCATTTAAAGACTTCGATCTCGACATGCGTAAATAAGGAGCAAACAGATGAATATAGAAGAGGTCCTTGATCTTTTGGAGATTGATTCCCCGGGAGATCTGGAATATTTTGAACACTTTGCAGAACTCATCGAATGCGAGGAACATATATCCCTCGACGCGTTTCACATAATCTTCAATCATGCCGACACAGATACGCTTACAGGTCTGATGGACTGTTATTTCGAAGATATATTGAAGGGAATCCCGGATGAAGCCACTGATTTCTACATTCTGATGTCGGCCATATGGCAATGTCTGAAGGGATTGGCTAAGAAGGATTCCGGCAAGGATAAATATGCTTTTTCTGAGGAATTTTTCAGATTTCGAAATTGGTATACCTTTGAATCCGAAGTGCGCTGCGAGAAAAAAACAGATGGCTGTACTTATGGTCTTCCGATTCTGGAAGCCCTTACGCTTAATCGTTTGGAACAACTGGGAGAAGATTCATACATCTATGATTTTGCGGGATGCATGGACTATCCGATGGACGAGTATATTATGTATCTTAACGGAGAGGAAAACGGATCCCAAAACTACCGTTTCGATTACGATGAGGAGGAAGAATTCGATGATGGCCTCATTCACAAGACGCTGCCTGTGATCGATGAAGATCCGGGAGCAGGAGAATAACCGCTGCTATTTTAAATAATTTAGCACATAATCCACATCAGAGGGGCAATCGACATACTCGGTCCCACGTTTTTGTCTTGTTTCCCTGCCTTTTCCCGTTAACAGAATCACAGTTTTCTCGTCGGCATCTTCTATGGCTTTTTTAATGGCCAGCTCTCTATTCGTGATAATTTCATACGGACAGCCAGTTTTTATCACATGCCTTGCAATTTCATCGCTTATTGCCTGAACTGATTCTTCGCCTGGATCCTCTTCGGTGATTATTATTTTTTTTGCGTATCGGCCTGCAATTTCAGCAAGTTCCCTTCTTCTGGCAAGAGCCTTGCTTCCGGGACATCCGAAAACAGCAGTAATTTTTCTATCCGGAAATTCTCTGACAGCGGACGTAAAAAGCTTATCAAAGCTCAATCGATTGTGAGCATAATCAACTATAACCAGTGATCCGCTGTTCTTCCCCCAAAAGGTTTCCATTCGTCCCGCCACCTTGGCCTTCCAAAGCCCGTAAAACATCGAATCCAAGGGGATATTTAAAGAACAGCATGCAGCAATTGCCGCCAAAGCATTTTCCACATTGAATAATCCTGACATCGACAAGCGGAATTCATGTTCAAATGCAGGGGCCTTAACCGTGAATCGAATATCATTTCCTTCTTTAACTATTCGGTAAGCCCTAATGTCCGCCCTTTCATCAAAGCCGAATGTGACAATTTTCTCCGCATGCTGCATGGCTATATCGCAAGCTTCGTCTGAATGGTTGGCATCAATATTTATACAAGCAACTTTACATTGTTTCATCAGCAACAATTTTGCCTCAAGATAATCATCGAAATCGGAATGTTCAATAGGACTGATATGATCCACTTCAACATTAAGAAAACAGGCCACATCATAGGTTATACCGAATGTCCTATGAAATTTGAGTGCTTGGCTTGACACCTCCATTTCTAAGTATTCTATACCGCTGTCCACTGCATTTCTAAAGTGTTTATGCAAAAGAGGAGCCTCCGGGGTTGTAAGATGTGCCTCGAAAGATAAAATCCCGTCCTCCACATCAATTCCGGAAATTACAGCACTTTTAGGCTTGCCCTGCAGGCCTAAAAAATGATCCAGGATGTATTTTACATAATAGGTTGTGGTCGATTTACCCTTGGTTCCGGTTATGCCTACTAATTTAAGTTTCTCTTGTGCTTTCCCATAAAAAAGATTGCTTATGATTGCCATGGATTTGCGTATGTCGCTAACGATTACTCGCGGAAATTCCTGATCTTCCGTACCGTAGTCCTTTGCGCTGACAAAACAAACCGCTCCGGATAAAATGGCCTCATAAAGATATTCCTGCTTAAAACGAGAGCCCTTGCAAATAAAGAGGCCCCCGGGACCTATGCTCTTTGAATCAAAAGAAAGATCTTCTATTTTCACTGCTCTATCTTCTTCTTTTAAAACAAACGACGTCACAAGTCCATACTCACAAAGCAGTTCTAAATAGTCCTTAACGGTATAAATATCTTTGCCCATTTCAGTTTATAACCCTCTTTTTTCATTTACAATTTTGCCGCAGGCTTCAATGGATTTTTGAGCCAGCACGTCTAAAGCATCTACATAGTAACTTGACAAACGATAAGTCTCACTGAAGACCGAAAGCTCGGTACAGCCGAGAATGACTGCCTGACAACCCAGCCCGATCAGTTCTCTTTCCACCGCTGAAAAATCTCTTTCGTCAATGTTCTTACCTGCCTTTACGCCGTCGTATATAATGCCCATTATAAGTTTTTGAGCGGAGGATGAAGGAATTATCGGCTTTATCCCGATGTTTTCGCATTCAATCTGATAAATCCCGCTCTTTATGGTGCCGTCCGTAGCCAAAATACCGACGGCCTTTATATTACCGGGAATATGTAATAAGGATCTAACCGTCTCGCGCACCATATGAATTATAGGCACAGAGACTTCCTTTTGGAGGGAATCCACAAAGATATGGGACGTGTTGCACGGTATAGCGACAGCGGCAACTCCATTTTTCTTCAGCCAGCAAATATCCTTTAGGAGTCTGTCGTAAAGGGTTTTGGAGTTTCCTGATAAAACAGCCTCGGTGCGATCCGGCATAGTGGCATGGTTAAGTATAATCATATCCAGGTGTTCCTGATCATAATGTGCATACGTTTTTTCTATCAACATTCTGTAGAACAGCTGTGTGGCTAAGGGACCCATTCCTCCCAGCACCCCTAAAATTCTGTTGTTTTTATACCACATTGCACCCTCCTGCGTCATTACATATACTTTTTAAACTTATAGTAATGACCAAGCTGAGATCTGAACAATCTGTATTTACGCTTAATCCCCTGATCTTTTATATAAAAAAGAGGATTAACGGCTTTCTCTTCGCGAATAAGCTTTTTCATTCTTTTCTTGTATTCTACAGATTTCACATGCTTAAAGGCAAGTCTCTTTGGAATGACCAACCATAAAATTTCATTTTCTACAACCCTAAAATCTATCGGGTGTCTGTATATCCAATCCTCAACTACATATTGAGCCAGATTAGCGCCGGCGCCCGTTACATAGTAGTTGCTGCGACCCTGTCTGGTATTTATTTCGAACACCTTATATTTACCGTCTCTTTGATCATATTTAATATCGAAATTGGAAAAGCCGATGTATCCGAGTTTTTCCAGGAATCCTTTGAAGCGATCTTCCAGCTTTTGATTCCGCTCGGTAATTATCACGGCATGGTTACCTATTCCGCGAGGCGTATGTTCTTCAAGCAATACATGTCCTAGACTCATCAGTTTTACCCGGCCCGTCTGATCTGAATAGCAGGTAAGCACCCTCATAAAGCTATCATCCCCGGGGATAAAGTTTTGTATGACTACGCTGTCTGAATATCCTGAATTATAGATTGTGGATAGAATCTGTATGGCATCATCGATAGTTTCCGTCCTGTATACCTTTTTTTGAGAAGCAAAAGGATGCCTCCAGTATTCAATCCCATTTGACGGTTTTATAATAAAAGGACCCTCAAAAGGCAGTTCAAAAGTCTTTCCCATATCTTTTCTGTGTATAAAGGTATCAGGGAAATCAATGCCCTGAGTGCGGCAAAGCTCATAAAATTTTTCCTTATGAATGAGCTCATTCATAAGATCAATTGAAACATAAGGGGCAATTACGTTATCGGGCATACGATCCTTATTCTTACTTATTAGTTGAACATAGTTGTCTCCGCAGCCTATGATTAGCACGGTTTTATGCTTGTGTTTCTTAGCAAACCGATAAATCGCAGCCATAAAAGCATCCTGTTGGTCGATGCGGATATCTGCATTATAATGCATTATTCTGCTTTCAAAGCATGGCCCCGTAGGGTATTTGCCGTAAACATACGGGCGTATCCCGTAAATTTCATGAAATGCCCTTGCCATGCTGTATACATTAATATCCCCCGCAAAAAGTAGCGGTATAAATTCACATTCGTGCTCTTTCATTATTCCTTCCTGACTACAGATAGAAAATGTTTACATATTTTGAGTTCGTCAAAAATACAGTAGTAGAATAGCGAAGATCAAATTCCAATATATCACCGACCTTAAGCCCGTCCCTGTTATCACCAATATCTAAAATAAGGTGATCGCTGCTGCTTCCCAGAATTTCTACACCAGACAGCCTGGGGCTCAATTGATTATCCAAAGCAAAATCTACCTTACCTACTCCGATGATCGCTCTTTTTCTTATACCTTTATCTATGTAGTTACCTTTGTTGCCAAAACAATCCACAAAGATTTCTCCTACAGGGTAGCTGGGCTTGTCCTTTATCTCAATAATTTCTGCCTTTAAAGTAAAAACATCCTTATGCAGAAAACTCATGTCCAAACCCCAAAGGTCCTCAAGGTCTTTCCCAAGTGCAATTCCTTCACCCATGCGAAGATTGTTGATACGCTCAGGCATGGTGCCGTTAAATACCAATGGGAAGGAAGTTGTTCCCCCTCCCGATATAATTTCAAGTTTTCTCCCGATTTTATTTTCAATCATCTCTGCAACAGCTATCAGCTCTTCCATCTTATCTACAGTAGCATTTATGGAGCCGTAGCAGCCCAAATTTGTCCCTACGCCCATCAGTACCGTATGCTTCAATTTTTTTTCGATATATATCGCTGCACGAAGCATCTCCTCTTTATCCCAAAACCCTTCCCGGAGATCGCCCAGATCTGCCATAAGGATTATTCCATGGGATCTGCCCTGAATTTTACATTCCGCGTCTATTGCCTCAATAACGGTAACCTCACTGTTAAGGCTAATATCCGCAAGTCTTACCAGGTCTTTTATTTCGCTTTTCATCGGTATGCGAATAGCCATAAACGGACCGGCAAGCCCCTGATTCACAGCCTCCTGAATATGTTCCAGACGGGAACTTGCGATATATTTACAGCCGGATTCCTGATAAAGACGCAACGCCTCCGGTATTGCATTAAAACCCTTAACAACTCCGGCTATTTCAATGCCATTTTCCCCGCAGCGGCATACTATTTCTTTAATATTATGTCTTAGTTTGGTCAGATCAACCTCCACGGCAGGATATTTTTTTTCTAACCGACCCATAGCCTCACCATCCTGTTTGTTAAAGCCGAATAATCCATTTAACAGACCCTAATTATACACTTATGAATTTGAAAAGGCAAACTGATTATTGATGGCGGATTTCCGATTCTATTTTACCGCGAAGCCTTTCAATTCCCTCAAAATCCATACAAGGAATGTAGTATGATTCCAGCAGGTCATGCTTCTTTTTAGCTTCCGCCAGACAACCTGTAGCATCTTCTAACAACCTGTTCATTTCAGTTCGAGAAAGATCCGCCATTGTACCGTTAAAACCGATAGGTTCACTTATTTTTAAAGTTTCGATATCTATTTCCGTTACCTTTCCGCTGCAGTCCTGCGGTGAAATTTTATGATATTCATTGGAGGTAAAAAAAGCTACGGACAGATCCGGAACAAGCAAATGTTCTACTTCTGTCCGGGGCTTCATAGGACAATAACAGGCCTCGGAATTTATCCCGCTTAACGAAACGTGTTCCAAAAGCATATTAAGAATTTTATAGCTTCCGCTACCGGTATAAGAATTGATAAGGTATGTCTTCTTATATCCTTTTGTAAGACTATCGATATAGTTAACGGTTCCTTTTGGGGCGACAGCACTTGCAAAAAAGCGCCTTATGAATCCCGTTTGAGTGCTCCCCTTTCTGTCGGGCAATTCGCGATCAATTATTTCTTTGGTAATTTCATAGAATTGAGCATCCCCTATATGCTGCGATTCGACATAACTTAAAGCATCGTATATTTCTCCGGCTGCAGCTAGGTATCTGTATGCCACATTATAGATACCTTTAATCCTTTCCGTCGTCTTTATTATATCTGCCTTATTTTGCAAAAGTCCTTTTTCGTCCCAGAATTCACCCAGATGTACTATTGTATCCACTGCACCGGGATTTGAAGGATCAATTAAATGAGGTCTGGTTCCGTCTATAATGGCAAACCCCTTTTTTTTAAGCAAAACCCCGTCAAGAGAATCGCTGTCAGAAGAACAATGAAGGAAATCAATTTGTTCCCCCTCACTGCACATTACCTCACCGATTCGCCTTATAAATGTCGATTTGCCCGTACCTGGCCCGCCTTTTAAGTACCATATCCTGGTTGCATCGCTTTGTCTTTGAATATTGTGATAATAAGAAAAAAAACCTTCCGGTGTATTGTTCCCCGGAAAGTAGCGTCTTATCGTTCCGGTCATTTCCCTGCCTCCTTATATTGAATCCCTTTATTATATTCCCCGAACCGGAACTTATGTGACTTTTATTTCCCGGGCAAAACCGCCGGGCGAAGATTTCCGTTGACCATCTCATAGAACCCTACCGTTGAAGCAATCATATAAGGTATAACCCATAAATACCCGATGCCGAAAGTAACAACCCCGATTATTGCCCAGCCAATAAATGAAAGTTCCAAACAAAACAGTTTCCACTTGTTTCCAACCATCATTCGCTTACTCTTCTTGATTGCATCCATAATGCTAATTTCCGGATGATCTGCAAGTATGTAAAAAGCCATGGAGTAGCGAACGGCGGCTACTATACCTGGTATAATAAAAAGAAGACTCCAAAGTATTATCAGTATATTCATAACGATGTAAAGTCCAAAAGTTTTTCCAAAGTGTTCAAAGCCGTAAAAGACTACAGAAGGCGAAGCAGCATTTCTTCGGAAGATAGAAATAATTAAAGTATAGTATCCAAACGTCAAAGGACCGTTTACGATCATAATATAAAGGTTCGACGCCTTATCGAATACGTCGGATTGGATAAGCAGGGAAAACAAAAACATAGGAGCCAGAATTAAAAGCATAAAAATGAGGGTTCCGGATACTGCCGTGGACCAATACCCCGACAGGGCCTGCCTTCCAAGACGGCGCAAATTTCCGCATGTTATATCTACGATAATATTCCTGTTCATGTCTTCACTCATCAATGATGCTGCATATGTAAATTTCAATATCTGACGAACCAAGTATACACAATTATATGAACAAAAGCAATGCTATGCAAATCTTAATCGCTGGTGTATACTATGAAAAGAGGTGATGACAAATGCGTCAAACAATGACATTGAATATCGATTCAAGGAAATATAAAGTTACAACAGAATCCGGTTTATTTTTACGGATAGGATCCCTTTTGGCAGAGGAATACAGCGGAAAAAAAGTGGCTGTAATCACCGACGATACGGTAAAAAATCTTTACGAAGAACAATTGGCCCGACAAATGAAGGACAAGGGCATCCGATATAAAATAATTTCCCTTCCGCCGGGGGAAAATAGCAAATCATTTGATGTTTTACCGAAGCTCTACAGCATTTTTCTCGATTTTCAGCTGACAAGAGATGATCTGGTCATGGCATTTGGAGGAGGGGTCATCGGAGACATTGCAGGCTTTGCGGCAGCAACCTTTCTTCGCGGCGTAAACCTTATTCAGGTTCCCACCACGCTTATGGCTATGGTAGATGCAGGCATCGGCGGGAAAAACGGAGCCAACCTGGCAGAAGGCAAAAACATGGCAGGAACTTTCTATCAGCCTAAAGAAGTTTTAATCGATTCAGAATTTGTTCGCTCGCTTCCCGATTCGATTTTGGCTGATGGTATGGCTGAGGTAATAAAATACGGCTGCGCCTTTGATCCCGATCTTTTTTCTGATCTGATGGCCCGGGCTAATAAGGGCGACGGATCGGGCATCGAATCCATAATCTATCGCTGCGGTCTTATAAAGAAACAAGTTATCGAACAGGATAGTCAGGACTACGGCATAGCCATGCTTCTGAATTTCGGCCATACACTGGGCCACTGCATAGAGGATACGTATCCCGACGGAACATATACCCACGGGCAGGCGGTCGCTATAGGCATGTATATAACAGCTTTGGCCGGAGAAAAAAAAGGAATCACCGCTCCCCACACCGCCGAGCTAATAAAGAGGCTTCTTTTGGCCTATGATCTTCCCTGTTCACTGCCTCCCGAAGCGGACAAGGATTTGATATTGGATGCAGTAAAACGCGATAAAAAAAGAAGAGGGGACAAACTGAATATAGTTATGCTCGAAAAAATAGGAAAGAGCTTTCTTTATCAGGTTGAAAAAAATGAGTTTGCCAATTTTTTGGATCTGTAACGACAGGGGGCTGTACAGCCCCCTGTTAATTTAAGTCGTAAAATTAAGACTTCCGTCCTTTTCATCTACAGTGACCGTGTCTCCATCTTTAACCTGCCCCGCAATTAGCATCGCTGCAATTTCCGTTTCCACATGCTTTTGAAGATAGCGATTGACAGGTCTTGCCCCATATACCGGGGAATAGGCCTCTTTAGAAATATGCCCTTTTGCGGCATCAGTCAGTCTGAGTCCAATATCCCTTTCCGACAGCCTTTCTTTAATACGCATTACCGAAAGATCGATAATCCTTAAAATCTGCTCTTCAGTCAATGGTGAAAACACAACTATGTCGTCAATGCGATTGATAAATTCAGGCCTGAAATGTTTTTTCATTTCTGCTTCCACTTCCTGTTTTACCCTATCGCTTATAAAACCGTCATGACTTATATTATCGATAAGATAATGGCTCCCTATATTAGATGTCATAATGACGATGCAGTTTTTAAAATCCACGGTTCTTCCTTGATTGTCCGTGAGCCGTCCGTCATCAAGAAGTTGAAGCAAAATGTTGAACACGTCGGAATGGGCTTTTTCTATTTCATCAAATAATATTACGCTGTAGGGCCTTCTTCTTACTGCCTCCGTAAGTTGTCCTCCCTCGTCATATCCTACGTAGCCCGGAGGGGCACCGATCAGTCTTGATACAGAATGTTTTTCCATATACTCTGACATATCGATGCGTATCATATTTTTCTCTGAATCAAAAAGCTCTTCGGAAAGAGCCTTGGCAAGCTCTGTTTTGCCGACTCCAGTAGGTCCTAGGAATATAAAGGAGCCTATGGGTCGATTTATGTCCTTTAGCCCTGCACGGGCACGAAGCACCGCGTCGGATACCGCCTGTACAGCATCGTCTTGACCTATAACCCGTCTATGAAGCAAGAAAGGAAGCCTGATCAGTTTCTCTCTCTCCGTTTCTATCAGGCGACTTACGGGTATTCCCGTCCATTTTGAAATGACCTCCGCAATCTCATCCTCGGTTACTTCTTCTTTTAACAGTCTGTTCTCCTTTGCATAGTCAATCTCTTCGTTTAACTGTTCAAGCTTTCTTTCCAAATCAGGCAGTGTACCGTACTTGAGCTGTGCCAAAGTTTCCAAATCGTAGTGACGTTCAGCCTCTTCAATCTGATGCCTTACATTCTCAATGTCCTGTTTAATTGCTTTTTGATCTACTAAAGCCTTCTTCTCGTTTTCCCATTGGGCACGCAATAAGGAACTTTCCTCCTTCATTTTGGACAATTCCTTTTCTATGTTATCCTTTCGCATTTTTGAGGCATCGTCTGATTCTTTGTTGAGTGCCTGCCGCTCGATCTCCAGCTGCATTATTTTTCTTGCTATTTCATCAAGCTCCGTCGGCATGCTGTCAATTTCCATTCGAATCATCGATGCAGCTTCATCCATCAAATCTATGGCTTTATCCGGCAGAAATCTATCGCTGATATAGCGGTCGGAAAGTGTTGCGCAGGCGATTAAAGCATTATCCGTAATGCGCACTCCGTGATGAATTTCAAATCTCTCCTTAAGTCCTCTCAATATCGAGATGGTATCCTCTACAGTAGGCTGATCTATCAGGATTTTTTGGAATCTTCGCTCTAAAGCTGCATCTTTTTCAATGTATTTTCTGTACTCATCCAAGGTTGTGGCCCCTATACAATGTAATTCGCCCCTGGCCAACATCGGTTTCAGCAGATTCCCTGCATCCATAGAGCCTTCGGTGCGGCCTGCACCTACGATATTATGAATCTCATCTATAAACAAAATTATGCGCCCGTCGGATTTTTCAATTTCATTTAATACCGCTTTAAGACGTTCCTCAAATTCACCTCGATATTTTGCTCCGGCAATCAAAGCACCCATATCAAGCGCATAAATAGTTTTATCTTTCAAACCTTCCGGTACATCCCCGTTTACGATGCGCAGTGCAAGACCTTCCACAACGGCGGTCTTTCCGACTCCGGGCTCTCCTATCAGAACAGGGTTATTTTTGGTCCTTCTCGACAGAATCTGAATTGTATGCCTGATTTCACTGTCCCTTCCAATGACGGGGTCCAGTTTGCCCTTTTCTGCCTGCAAAACAAGATCACGACCATATTTATTGAGGGCATCATAATTGTCTTCAGGACTTTGGCTCGTTATCCTTTGGTTTCCCCTCACCTTTGTGAGGGCCTGTAAAAAACGTTCCGTTGTTATACCATACTGTCTAAATATTCCGGCAGTAGCTGTATTCTTTTCTTCTAACAGAGCCAGGTAAAGGTGTTCCACGCTGACAAATTCATCTTTAAAATCCGATGCTATTCTTTCACCGTTCATCAGCAGTTCTGAAAATCTTCTGGAGGAATACATGGAATCGCCCCCGCCTTGAACTTTCGGAAGCCTTGAAAGTTCTTTCTTCAATTCATTGACAATGGATTTCGGATCTATCCCCATGTTTGTTAGCAGCTTAGGTATCAGCCCCTCTTCCTGCGTAAGCAGGGCTAAATGAAGGTGTTCCCCGTCAAGCTGCTGATGCCCTTCTCTGATGCCTATTTTTTGACATTCCGCGACCGCTTCCTGTGTTTTTTGCGTCATTTTTTCAAAATTCATACTCGTCCTTCCTCCCTGCCTTTAATAATGATGCGCTATCGGTATTATTATATACCTTAAAATGGACTGTTTAAACATAAAATTGGCACTCTATTAAAGTGAGTGCCAGAATTGTCGGTGCTTTAAAAGAATATCCCTCCAAGCAAGCGATATAAAAAAAAGACGGAGGGCGACAAGATTTTTTCCGACAGATTCAGCAGGATGAGGACCATGAGAATTAAAAATCCTTTATCATAAATTCTATAGTAAAATCCGGTATTTCGCAGGTTAAATATCTGAGTTATCACATTAAAACCGTCTAATGGAGGTATAGGAAGCAGGTTGAACACGAGAAGTACTATATTGATAAGCACCACATGAATAAGGATATCGGTTATTATGGATCCTGCCTCAGAAACCATGAACATAGGTGCAAGCTCATACAAAAGCCGCAAAAACCCGAAAAATAGAAAAGCCAGTATCAAGTTCATTGTTACTCCCGCCAAGGCTACAAACAATTCATTAAGTCTGGGCCTCCGAAAGTTTGACGGATTGATCATAACAGGCCTACCCCATCCAAA
>CAYRNC010000019.1:0-21855 GCA_964425645.1 uncultured Oscillospiraceae bacterium
GATCGATGCACTGCGGCCCTTCGGCTCTCAATGAAGACCGGTGCCGTAACAGTGCTGAAGGGTATGGGCACTTTGGTGGCAACCCCGGATCAAAAGACATATATTAATACGACGGGAAATCCCGGTATGGCGACCGGAGGAACCGGAGATGTGCTGTCCGGAATCATCGGAGCCTTGGCGGGACAAGGGTATTCCTGTCTTGAAGCGGCAATTTCCGGTGTCTATATTCACGGATTGGCGGGTGATCTGGCTGCAGCAAGACTCGGTGAACACGGGCTTATTGCAAGCGATGTTGCGGACATGACCGCCAAAGCCATTTGCCGAATATTGCCGAATGCAATGCCAAAACTTGATATTTGACAAAATGCGACACGTCATATATATTGTGATATATAACTGACGTATATATATTAATATATATAATCGGATGAATATCTTCAAATGAGGTGAGCATATGTCAAATTTAAAAAAAGTAATTGTGAGTCTGCCGGAGACTCTTTTAAAGCGAATAGATATTATTGCCAAGGAAGAAGGTAAGAGCAGAAGCGGATTGATTCGGAGTATCCTTGCGGAATTTCTGATTTCAAAAGAGAAGCAAAAGATCCGCGAGCAAATGGTTTCCGGCTATAAAAGCATGGGAGGCATTAACAAGGCCTTGGCAGAGGAAGGGCTTGATGCCGATCTGGCAGATTTAGAACAATACGAGCTAAGTTTGAAATAGGGAGCCGGTATAAGGCTGACTCGCCGGCTAACATGGAGAGTGATTGACTTGATCGTAAAAAAAGGTGAAATCTATTATGCTGATTTAAGCCCCGTCATAGGATCAGAACAGGGCGGAATACGCCCGGTTCTGGTGGTCCAAAATGATGTTGGAAACAAATATAGTCCTACGGTAATCGTGGCTGCGGTTACCTCGCAAATAAATAAGGCAAAGTTGCCGACACACGTAGAGATTTCGGCAAAGGGACACGGATTGACAAAGGATTCCGTAATACTGCTGGAACAGCTTAGAACTATTGATAAAAAACGTCTGAGAGAAAAAATCGGCCGCATAGATGATAACAGCATTGAACGTACAAATACGGCCTTATCCATCAGCTTAGGAATCGTCGATTTTTAGGAGGAAAAAATGAACAAAAGAAACATTGCCCTGATCGTTATCGCCGTAGTCGTTTTGTTTGCTTCCTGGGTTTTTGCCTCTGATTCGGCCGACCCGGGTTCATCTGATGATCCTGTGGTTACCAAAAGCTACGTGGATCAAAAGATAGCGGCAATAAAGGACGGCGTAGGTTCTGCCGCCTTCGAAGCGGTGTTTGTGGAGTCCGGAAAAAAGTTAATCGGAGGGGGCGGCACAGAATTAATTCTGAGAAGCGGGAGTGCAGCTGCTATCGATAATGGTGCAGACGGGTTGTCCGATCTGACGGGAGCAAAGGATCTGAGGCAAGGTGATCGCATCGAAAAAAATCACCTTATCCTGGTTCCGAGGGATGATGGGAGAGGTATACTCGCAAAATCCGACATCTGGGTCATGGTTAAAGGATCCGGTTCGATAAAATAAGTTGTTATGCCCGCCTGCCGGGGTCCTATCATGTCAGGCGGGTTTTGAAGTCGAGAAATGTGAAAGGGATAAAAATGAGGAAATGGATTGCAGGGTTGACGGCATTCATGCTTGCCATAAGCCCTTTGGCTTCATATCAGGCTTACGGGGCATCTTTGGGTGATCCCCTTTACAGCAAATCTTTGGTTTTTAACGAGGGGACAATTCTTGCAAACGGTGTATATTGGAGCAGCCAGGCAGGAGATAAAATAACCGAAAACTATATCGAATACAGTCCCGGCGGAACTGTTATCCCGATAATTTCACATGGAAATGATGTATACGGAGCGGCAAGCTTCAGGGCGGTTACGGCAAAGGAAAAATCTAAAGGTGTTTATGTTCTTGCAGGGGTCAATGGGGATTTTTTCGAGATGAGCACGGGGATACCTATAGGTATGACGATTGAAAACGGAATTCTGAAAACCTCGGAAAGCTTTTTATATAATTCTGTGGGGTTTTACGGGGACGGAAGAGCCGTAATCGGTAAAGCAAATATGAACATACGGTTGGACGGACCGACCCTTAAAGAGGGGATCGGACAGTTGCATCTAAATAAGAAACTTACCACCGTATCGGGTGTTGTTCTTTACACGGTTGATTTTGCTGACGACGACACAAACAAGGTCAACATTCCCTCATATAATATTCTTCTCAATGTGAACTCAGGTGTGCCTTGCATCAATGGAATTATGGATACTACCGTCGATTCCGTTTTTGAATCTCAGGGGTCGGTTAAAATACCTGAAGGTAAGGTTCTGATCAGCATCGCCAAGGACACTGCCTATAAAAATACGCTGGACAGGCTTATGCTTTTGAATCCTGGGGACGGCGTCGCTGTAACGTTTCAAGCCGATGAAATTTGGAACGACGTATCCTATGCGATAGGCGGAGGTGATAAGCTTCTTCAATCCGGAAAGAACGTAGCCCCACAAACCAAGGAAGTTAACCCCCACACGGCGTTCGGTATAAAAGGGGACGGAAGCATCCTTTTTTATACAGTTGACGGCAGACAGACAGGCCACAGCAGGGGTTGTACTCTATCGCAGCTGGCGGACAGGCTTTTGGAACTGGGTTGCAGGGAAGCTATCAATTTAGATGGCGGGGGCTCTACCGCCATATATACTGTCTACCCCGGAGATAACACGCTTAGCCTGTTAAACAGTCCGGCCCAAACGCCCCAAAGAAGCTGTGCAAATTATATTCTTCTGATAAATACCGCGGAGCCTGCGGGCGATGTCAGCAATCTTCATCTTTATCCCTTCAGCGTAAACATGCTTGCGGGAGCATCATGTACTTTTACAGTAAAGGCAACGGACAAACACTATTACCAGATACAGACTCCTGCAGTTCTTGATTTTAGCACATCTGGAAATATCGGTACCGTGGATGAGAAGGGTGTGTTTCGTGCAGGCAACGGTGAAGCTGTCGGGGAAGTGTATGCAAAAATCGGGGGCCGCGCTTACGGAAGCGCCAAGGTGTCTGTAATAACAAAGCCGGACAGCATTGCGGTAATAGAAGAATCCAGCGGCAAGCCGATATCAAACATTTCCGTTAACGGGGGGGAATCTTTTGATTTATCCGTTCAGGGTACGTACAATAGAATGCCTCTTGTCGTTTCAGACGACTGTTTTTCCTGGAGCGTACAGGGGGACATCGGAAATATCGACGCCAGGGGGCTTTTTACCGCTGCAAATATAAGTGAAGGAAGCGGAAGCATTAAGGTTACGGCCGGCGGGGCGTCTGTATCCGTGCCGGTTAAGATAACGAGCGATGGAATCGTTATCGAAACATTCGAGGGAAGCACCCATAAACTGCAAGGGGAAGGAATTCCGGGGTTAACGGCAGGGGTAAACAAGGATCTCACAAGTGTACGCTACGGTTATCAAAGCGGCTTTTTCACCTACGATTTTGCCCGGGCGGGAGGCGATGTCATAACGCTCCCGACAAATATAGCATTTGAAAGAAGCCCCGGGAATCTAAATCTGTGGGTTTACGGGGATGGGTCAGGTAATACATTAGGAATTAAATGTACCGCCAAGGGGAAGGCTGAAGAAATAATAGCTGCTCGTTTGGATTTCAGCGGCTGGAAGCAATTTGTTGTCAGTCTGCCCGAAGGAACAAGTAAAATAGACGGATTGCAGTTTGTTAAAACAGGCAATGCTGAAGGAACTGTATATCTTGATCATCTCATGGGCGGTTTTGGTTACTACGTGGATGATCAACCCCCTGTAATTAAACTGGCTGTTGAAGGCGGTACCGTTACCGCTACTATAAATGATCTTATGGACAGCTTGATTTCAAACGATCGAATACGGCTGACCTATGATGGTGTTCCTTTGCAATTTAATTATGATGCAAATACAAAGAAACTTTCGGCGTCGCTTCCTGAAGCGGATGGAAAAACCCATAGGATATCGATTACGGCAGAAGATTTGAGCGGAAATCTTGAACGAAAAGGTCTCACTGTTTCCGGCCAAAATCAGGTTCAGCCTTTCCTCGATATGAATGGGCATTGGGCCTCTGTAAGTACCGGTTATCTTTATGACAAAGAAATAGTAAGCGGTATAAAAACTGCAAAGGGCCTTACCTATAATCCGGAAAGAAGCCTCACCAGGGCGGAATTTGCCGTTTTAATGGCCAAATGGCTGTCAAAAGACCAAACAAGATACAGCGGGATCAATCTGCCTTTTGAGGATAGTTCACAGATTCCTTCATGGGCAATGGACGCTGTAAAGGCTATGTACGGTATGAATATAATACAGGGAACTGCTGCGGGCGGTAAGCTTTACTTCAGACCTGAGGGAAGTATAAGCCGCGAGGAGGTCATGACTATCATAGGACGTACCCAGGCCAGGGGATATAAAGAATCCGACCTGTCGGCTTTTTCGGATAAATCACAGGTTTCAGCTTGGGCGCTTCCTTATGTAAAAACGCTTGTACATCAGGAGATAATATCCGGGTACAGCGGAAAGCTTTGGCCTAAGGATTCTGTTACCAGAGCGCAGGCAGCTGTTATGATTATGAGTCTGTTTTAATCGGAGGCATATTGATGCGGATATTGCTTTTTGCCGCCGGAGGAGATATCGGCGGGGGGAAAACACATATTTTGTCATTGGCAAGGGAGCTTTCGGATCGAAACGACTTGAAAATTCTAAGCTTCAGGAAGGGTGTTTTGGCAGATGAAGGCCGTTTGATGGGGCTTTCGGTGGATGTCTTGGATAACGGTCTCAATGTCGCTTTAGATATGAAGATGGTTTTAAATGCTGTAGATGATTTTCGTCCGGACATCATTCATTGTCATGGCGCCAAGGCGAACATGTACGGTGTGCTCGTCAAAAAGCTGAGGTCCGTGACGGTTATGACCACTGTGCACTCAGACCCAAAGCTTGATTATTTAGGCATGCCGTGGAAACAGCTTACTTATGGCTTGATCAACAATATCGCACTCCGCAACATGGATTTCTATATAGCGGTTGCAGACAGAATGGAAAAAAACCTTATTGAAAGAGGTTTTGATCCCCAAAAGATCTTCACCATTTTTAACGGTTTGGATTTTTCGAGTGCAAAAAATATTCCTAAGCCTCCAAAACCCGAACGGGATGACATCGTAGTGGGTATAGCGGGACGGCTTACGGCAATAAAAGATATCAGTACGGTTATTCGAGCATTTGCTCATGCTTATGGCAGAAATAAAAGGCTTAGGCTGGCGATAGCCGGTACAGGGGAGGAAGAAAAACAGTTAAAGTCCCTGGCCGGGGAACTAAAAATATCAGATCGTGTGGATTTTGTGGGTTGGGTCGATGATATTCACGGTTTTTTTTCGGGAGTTGACATCAACGTTTTAGCTTCGCTGTCGGAGGGGTTTCCGTATTCTTTGCTGGAAGGGGCCCATGAGCACTGCCCCGCCGTAGCGAGCAGGGTAGGGGGTATTCCCGCACTTATCGATCACGGTGAAAACGGCTTCCTTTTTGAAGCAGGAGATGTTACCGCTTTAAGTGAATATATTTATTTGTTATCTGTAGATTACGATCTCAGGACCCGACTGGCCGAAAATCTTTTTAAAAGGGCCAGATCAGATTTCTCACTGACAAAAATGTGTGAACAACAGGAAAGGGTATATCATTCTATACTAAAACGCAAAAGGCAGGGCAGCAGATACGGTGCAGTCATATGCGGCGCTTACGGGAGAGGCAATGCCGGTGATGAAGCGATATTGAAGGCAATCTTATTGCAATTTCGGGAAATTGACAGCGATATGCCCTTTTGGGTCATGTCAAGAAACAAGTGGGAGACCCGTGTGGCGCACAAGGTTAGATCCATGTACATATTTAACCTGTTTTCACTTTTCCGCAACTTGAGAAGGGCGAGGATCTTTATAAACGGGGGAGGCAGCCTGATTCAGGATGTAACTTCTTCCCGTTCATTATATTTTTATCTGTTTACGCTTAAAGCCGCTAAATGGTGCGGCTGCCGCATCATCATGTACGGTTGCGGTATAGGACCTATTAATTCCGCTTTCAACAGGAGAGTCGCGGCTGCTATACTGAACGAGACGGCCGAGATCATCAGTCTCAGGGACAGCATCTCGCTTAACGTGCTTAAGGAAATGAAGGTGGACAGGCCAAGGATTTTATTGGCGGCTGATCCCACCGTTAATCTATCAAAAGCAGGGCCGGAAGAAGTGGAAAAGGCATTTTCATCCGAAGGAGTACCCGGGGACGTCCCGAAGATCGGGTTTTGTCTTCGCAATTGGCCCGGTTTTCACAGACCTGAAATTGTGGCATCCGCCGCGGACTACGCCTTTAATACTTATGGGCTTTTGCCTGTGTTTCTTCCCATTGAGATTCCAAAGGATGAAAGCGCCGCCGACAAGGTGGCATCATACATGAAATCACCGTATTATGCCTGTAGGAAAAAACACCAGGTTGAGGAACTGATAGGCATGCTGGGATCTATGGAAGCTGTGGTGGGCATGCGTCTGCATTCTTTGGTGTTTGCAACGGCGGGAGAATCCCCCGTCATCGGGATTTCTTATGATATTAAAGTGGACAGCTTCATAAACGATATTGGTTCATCCGCATGCATATCGCTGACCGATCTTAACGAAGAATGGCTTTGTCGTGAAATAGATGCTGCCGTGATTAACGGACGAAGCCGTGCAAAGGCTGCCCTAAATCTATTAAGACAGGCGGAGCGGGCGAATATCCGGGCGGCGGAAAAACTGTTGGGACAAAAGTAGGGGGTATTTATATAATGAAAAACATCGTGTGCATCTCGACCTCCCTTTACAGCCCTTTTCCTACGAGAAAACAAAATGTAATGAATCGACTGACGGATGCCGAAATACTTTATTTCGATCCTCCCGTTTCCGTGATCGCACCTTTAAAAGACAAATCGGCGATGCAACGCCTGTTTGCATGGCGCAGAGGGAGAGAAAGAGTCCGCGGTAATATAAGTGTTTATGCGATGCCTCCGGTACTGCCTTTCTTTAACAGGTATCGTTTCATCAATAAAATTAATCAGTTTATGCTTGCCTTCTATGTCAACAAAAGGATCAGGGAAGAGGGAATTGAAAATCCGTATCTTTGGTGCTATTCTCCCACCTCCTGTGATCTTGTATCTAAGATACCTAATAAGGGTGTAATTTATGATTGTGTTGACAGGCATTCAGCCTATAAGGGGATGATCGATCCCGATACGGTTGATCGGATGGAGGAGGATCTGGCGAGAAAAGCTTCTATGGTGTTTTGTACATCTTCCGGCCTTTATGACACTTTAACAATCTACAATAAGAAGACGAAGCTTATTCCAAACGGCGCTGCTTATGAGATATTTTCCAAAGGGCAGGGCCGGCCGGATAAAAAAGAAAATGGTCCGGTATTCGGATTTGTGGGAATGCTGCAGGAATGCATTGATTATGACTGCATCGAGGCTTTGGCAAAAGCCTTTCCTCACGGGAAAGTGGTTTTGATCGGGGGGCTTTTACCGGGAGTGGATGTTTCAGCCCTTAAAAAATATTCTAATATCGTATTTAAAGGTCTGCTTCCTCAGGAAAATCTCCCTGACCACATCCGGGAATTTGATGTTTGTCTCAATGTTTTTCGGGAAGGTAGACTTTCAAAGGATGTCAGCCCTTTGAAATTCTACGAATATCTTGCAACGGGCAAACCTATCGTAAGCACTAAAGAACCTTTGCAGGTTGCGGATTACGAGGATGTGGTATATATTGCTGAAAATATTTCCGATTTTGTGGTAAAATCGAGACAGGCTCTTGAAGAGGACGACCCTGAAAAAAGAGAAAAGCGTATCAGGTACGGCAAAAACTGCTCTTGGGATGAGCGGGTGAGGGAAATGGAAAAGATCCTTGTTAACAACGGTATATTCTGAAATAAACATCTTGATTTGGAGGATATATTGCAATGAAGCTAGTCAATGAAAAAGGTAAACTGTTCGGCTTGATCAATGTGGTAGATTTATTGATATTCGTTGCGGTGATCGCCGTGGCAGGTGCCATTGCTTGGCAGGTATTAGGTACAAAAGTGAATGAAGCTGTATCTACGCAGGTTGAATTGACCGCGGAAATAGTTATAGTCGGAACTCCTCCGAGGCTTGTGGATGAGGCGGTAAGGCAGGACCTTGTAGGAAAGAAATTAGTGTCGGGCAACGATTATATGAATGCCGTGATCACCGATATTTGGCTGGAGGACTATGTGATCCAGGCCACACGGGATGACGGGGTCATAGTCGATTCTAAAGATCCAAGCAAGAAGGACGTAGTTGTAAAAATAAGCACGACGGTGCCGAAAGGAACACCCAGCCCGAAGATAGGCAGCCAGGAGATTCGTGCGGGGAGGACCTATATTCTTAAGACGCAAACCTTTGAATGCATAGGCACGATACGCTATGTGGACATAGCCGATGAATAGTACGAAGATATGATAAGAAACATTACGTGTAACAGCATATTTTTTAGAACGGCGCGTACATTTTTTTATAGCTTTCACAGGTTGTGGACATTCAGTTTTTTGTGCGCCGTCACCGGCGGTCTTAAAGCTCACTACGAAAATTCACTGAGCCACAGAATCTGGGAGAGTTTTTGTTCCGTTCCTGATGCTGCAGGCACATCGTTTTACGGGAGGGCTTTGGACAAGATGCGGCGTGGCATCGAGAAAGCCGGAAACTTGATACTGTACAGCCTGCTGTATAAAATATTATCGCGATTTAAGTTTAATCTGAACAGGTGGTTTATTGTTGCTTTTGTGCTCTATCTTCCGCTGGAATATGTGATTAGAAATCGCCTTTCCATTCCTTTGCTCGCCTCTTTATGGGAAGAATTTTTTATCTTTTTAACGATGGCTTTAATCTTTTGGAGACGCGCCTTGAGGCGAAGTGATATTCCCGGCAAGGAAACTTCTTTGGACGCCTATATTCTGCTTTATATGGCAATTGGTTTTCTGCTTATGTCTGTAGTAAATCCGTGGCCGGCTGTGGCGTTGGCAGGGTACCGGGCAGCGGTAGAATATATGGTATGGTTTTTCCTGATTATCCGATTGATTGAAAGCAGAAGAGATTTTAACATGGCATATCTGGGTTTCATCATGCTGGGAACGCTTCTTTGCCTGCACGGAATATATCAGTATGTTGTCGCAGTCCCGATCCCGGCAAGCTGGATTACCAGTACGGAGATGGGCGTGAGAACCCGGGTGTTTTCTATTATCGGCAGTCCAAATTTGTTTGGCTCCTTCATCGTTATGGTTGCCCCTATGGCTGCCGCGATGATTTATTATTGCAAAAGGATTTGGATAAAAACAACGTTCGCCGTTGTTACGGGTGTGATGTGCCTTTGCTTGCTTTTTACGTTTTCCAGGGGGGCATGGGTAGGTATTGTCGTTGCCGTTGTAATTTTCTCTCTTTATTTGGATCGGAGACTTTTGGGTGCTTTAGCGGGACTCATGGCAGCTGTTTTGATTTTAATTCCATCCATAACTTCAAGACTAACATATCTTTTTACAAACGATTACAGGGAGGCATCGGCCCTGGGAGGCAGAACGATAAGGTGGGAGTTGGGCAGACTTCTTCTTACGGAAAACAATCCGTGGTTGGGATTTGGGCTCGGTCGTTTCGGCGGGGCCGTGGCAATGAACAACAAGGTTTTGATAGAAAGCGAGGGCTTTAAGTATTTCTATATGGACAATTATTATCTTAAAACCATGGTAGAGATGGGCTATATAGGGCTTTTCTTCCTCCTGTTGATGATCGCAGGTCTTGTCATATGGGGGCTCCGTGCAATTCATCAAAGCAGCCCGGCATGCGAAGTGAAAGAGGACCCGCTTTTTCGCGTCGTGGGAAAGGAAAAAGCGAAGGCCGTGGGGATTTTCTCAGGGTTGATGGGGGTGTTGATTCACTGCTGTTTTGAAAATATTTTCGAAGAGCCCTTTATGATGGCATATTTCTTCGGATTGGCCGCTATGCTGATGTATCTGGGCTTTAAAAGCGATTCATCGATAGCCCAGAAGAAAACTTTGAAAACCGGCGGACTCAGCGGTCTTTGACGGTATAAAGTTTCTTGTGTCCAGATAGTTTTTTGTACGCATTACATTGCCCAATTCAGAAAAAGGAAGGTTTCGGAAAAGGCTGTGATGGACGCACAGAACTAACAGGTCGCTTCCTTCGGCCGCCTTTGTCATATTTTTTTCTATGTCTCCAATTCCTTCGGCATGGGGGTCAAAGGATCTAACCTTATAGCCTTTTCTTTTTAAAATTTCTATCAGATGGATGACGGGACTTTCCCTCATATCATTGACATCCGGTTTATATGTGAGACCGAATATTGTCACGACAGGTTCTTTGACATTTGATAATATCCTGTCTATCAGATCCGTTACATGTGACGGCATGGAATCGTTAATGCTGCGCGCTAACCGCATCATCTGCGCAATTTCAGGCTGATTGTCGATAAGGAACCAAGGGTCAACCGCGATGCAGTGACCTCCGACTCCGGGTCCCGGCTGATGTATGTTGACTCTTGGATGTTTGTTGCACAAGGATATTGCTTCCCAAACGTTTATCTTTGAATTTTCGCAAATTTTTGCCAGCTCGTTGGCAAACGCTATGTTTATATCCCTGTACGTATTTTCAACCAATTTGCATAATTCCGCGGTTTTTGCATCGGTAAGATGAATCTCACCTTTTACGAAGATTTTGTAAATGTCGGCTATCTTTTTTGCAGAGATTTCATTAATACCCCCTGATATCCTGCTGTTTTTTGTCAGCTCGTTTAGAATTTGCCCCGGTATAACTCTTTCAGGGGAATGGCCCAAATAGAAATCTATCCCGGCTGTCAGGCCCGATTTCTCCAAGATAGGGACCATTAGTTTATCTACGGTTCCCACAGGCGAAGTGGATTCCAATATGACGGTGTTGCACCTGCGAAGATGAGGTACTATTTCGGATGTTGCCGACAATACGCAGGACATGTCAGGTTGTTTTGTTGCGGTAATCGGTGTAGGAACAGCGATTATGAACACATCTGATTTTTCGGGCGTTAAGGAAAACCGTAGGCTTCCGTTATTTACGACTTCTTGAACGAGCTCATTCATGCCCTCTTCATTTACAGTGCTTTTACCTTTACCTAAGATATCTATAACAAAGGGATCTTTGTCCACTCCCAAAACCGAATTACCTGCCGACGCAAACATGGCTGCGGTCGGCAGTCCGATATGGCCCAGTCCAATGACGCAAATTTTCATCCGTTTCTCTCCATAATGAAATGAAAGGCGATTAAAACGCCGATACATAAGGTTTATTTACGATTTTACTACTCAATTAGGCAGATAAATGATAGCATAGAATAGTAATGGTGTAAAGGAAGAATAGGCGGTGGAAAGCGGAGGAAGCAATGGATCTAAGGAGGCGGATCGAGATACTCGGAATACCTGTTGATCACGTCGATATGGCTGAGGCAGTAAGGGTGTTTGACGGGCTGATGGCCGGGAAGGGAACGGCCCTGATAGTAACCCCTAATTCGGAAATAATAGTGAAGGCATCAAAAGACAAGGAACTGGCTGAAATCATAGCTTCGGCCGATTTAGTGATTCCTGACGGCATCGGTCTTGTGTACGCGTCCGGGCTGAAAGGCCGCCCGTTAAAGGAAAGAGTTACGGGCATCGATTTTTTGAATTGTGTTCTGGATCGGCTGGAGCAAAACGGCAGGTCGGTCTTCCTCTTGGGAGGTGAACCCGGGGTGGCGAACGAGGCCGCTAAGAAAATGAAGAAAACCTTTCCTGATTTAAAGGTGGCGGGGACCCGCCATGGTTTTTTTTCTGCCGGCGAGGAGCAAAAGCTGGCGGAGGATATAAATCGCTCAAACGCTGATTTTCTTTGCGTTGCTCTGGGTTCTCCAAAGCAGGAAAAATTCATGAACAGGCATCGCGAAAGCCTGACGGTTAAAGCCGCAATAGGCGTGGGCGGAAGCCTTGATGTATGGGCGGGAAAAGTAAAGCGTGCGCCGGCATTTTATCGGCATCACGGTTTGGAATGGCTGTATCGTTTAATTAAGCAACCGGCACGTTATAAGAGGATGGCGGCTTTACCTGTCTTTATGATAAGGGTTTTGCTAAGCGAAAGAGGCGCATTGAAGTGAGTAAAGTCAAATGGTTTATCGAAAATGCCGTCTATCCCTATATGGAAAGAAAAAAGGGCAACCGAATCAGAATCAAGACAGAGGAATTAATCAGAACCCAGAATTTTAATCGAAACCAGCTGGAATGCCTGCAAAGAGAAAAACTTTGCACGTTGTTGCTGTTATGCATAAATGATGTACCGGCTTATCGGAAATACGCACATTTGGAGCAAAAAATTAAGGACAACCCTTTTGAGGCTTTAAAGCGATTTCCGATCTTGACAAAGTCTAATTTCATGCAAGATTTTGAATCCTATTTTAACAGGAACGCCGATAAGGGTTTGCTGATAGAGAACAGCACAGGAGGTTCAACCGGTGAGGCTGTCAGGTTTTATATGGATCGTCACATGGTCGAATACTATGAGGCAGCTCGATTTCGAGGTCTGAGCTGGTGGGGGATTACACCCGGGAGCCCCTGCGTTATGATATGGGGAAACCCGGCGGAGCTTGATCGTTTAAGTGAAAAAAAATACAGGCTTAAAGAAAGATGGCTTAAAAACCGGATTATTATACCTGCTTACTCATTAAAGGCCCGCAGCATGGATCGCTATATGCAAATAATAGGAAAATTCAAACCTGAATATATATATGGTTATGCTTCCGCATTGAGCCTTTTTTCGGAACTGATGCTGGCTGAAAATTTGAAAATTCAATTCCCCTTAAAGGCGGTGGTGTCAACTGCCGAAACATTGCATGACTTTCAGCGTGAAATAATAGAGAAAGCCTTTGATTGTCCGGTCGTCGACGAGTATGGGGCAAGGGACGGTGGAATAATAGGATATCAATGCAGAAAAGGAAACATGCATATAAGCTGCGAGAATCTTTATTTGGAGCTAGTCGACCCTGTAACTTTTGCATCCGTTTTGCCAAATCAAAGCGGCATAGTTCTTTTGACCGATTTGAACAATTATGTGATGCCTCGTCTTCGCTATCGCATCGGTGATCGCGGAGTAATTTCTGATAAAATTTGTACATGCGGCATCGGTTTACCCATTTTAGGGAAGCTTGAGGGACGGGAGACAGACATGTTCGTTGCGCTTGACGGACAGTATGTCCATGGTCATGCATTCAACAGACTGTCGCGAAGCCTTAAAACCATAAAGAAATTTCAAATCATCCAGGACAGTCCCGCCCATGCCCGGGCTTTATTGGTTTTGCAGAAGGCAAATAATGACGGAGAGGTGCCTGAATTTCTGAGAATGGCGGAAGAACTGCTTCCGGGTACTCGGTTTGATGTAAGCATTGTAAGCGATATTCCTGTTTCTGTATCAGGTAAATACAGATATTCTGTTCGAAAGTTTGATCTTTAAAAGGGGATAATATGAAAGAAAACAAAGTAATGAAAACGTCATATCTTATTAAAAGGTTCATTCCGTATTTCAAAAAATATCGATGGATTCTGGCTTTGGACCTGTTTTGTGCAGCTTTAACAACTGTGTGTGAGCTGGTTTTGCCTCTCATTGTAAGGTATATTACAGATTTGGGCATTAACGATCTTTCTGCGCTAACCGTGAGGACCATTCTTTATTTAGGCGGTTTATACCTAGTTTTGAGGGTTATAGATGTAGGTGCAAATTATTTTATGGCCAATGTAGGACATATAATGGGGGCTAAAATCGAGACGGATATGAGAAAGGATTTGTTTTCTCATCTTCAGGATCTTTCTTATTCCTATTACGATAATACCAAGATAGGTCAGATTATGGCTAGAATAACCAGCGATCTTTTTGATGTAACTGAATTTGCCCATCATTGTCCTGAAGAATATTTCATCGCTTTGTTGAAGGTAGGAGTGGCGTTTTCTATTCTGGCTCAGGCAGATTTGCCCCTAACTTTAATTGTTTTTTCTCTTATTCCGCTGATGCTGGCAGCTTCCCTTTCTTTTAATTCCAAAATGCGCCGGGCTTTCAAGAAGTCTAGGAATCAGATTGGCGAACTAAATGCACAGGTTGAAGACAGCCTTTTAGGAGTCAGGGTCGTGAAATCCTTTGCTAACGAAAATCTTGAAGCTGAAAAATTCCGAAAAGGAAATGAAGGGTTTTTGGATATAAAGCGGGAAGCATATCGTTATATGGCGGGATTTCAAAGCACAATACGTTTCTTTGACGGGATCATGTACATTGCCGTAGTTATTGCAGGATCAATATTTATGATTAACGGGCGCATAGACGCACCGGATTTTATTGCATTTTTGTTGTACGTGGCGATGCTTTTAGCGTCAATAAGAAGAATCGTGGAATTTACGGAGCAGTTTCAACGGGGCATGACCGGTATAGAACGCTTCATGGAGATCATGGATGTGCCTGTTGAAATTGACGATATGGAGGATGCTCGGCCCCTTAGAAATATTAAGGGCGAGATCCGATTCGATAACGTAAGCTTCAGGTATAAGGACAATCATCATAATGTTTTATCCAATATCGATTTGCTTGTCAAGGCCGGTGAAAATGTAGCCCTTGTGGGGCCTTCCGGCAGCGGGAAAACAACTTTATGTAATCTGATACCCAGATTTTATGAAGTGACTTCCGGCAAAATATTGATAGACGGGCAGGATATAAAGCAGGTCACCGTACAATCGCTGCGTTCTAACATCGGCATTGTTCAACAGGATGTCTATCTGTTTTCCGGGACTGTTTTTGAAAATATTGAATATGGGCGGCCCGGGGCTTCAGTGCAGGAGGTAATTGAGGCGGCAAAGATGGCAGGCGCTCATGATTTTATAGTTGAACTGTCGGATTCCTATTATACTTATGTGGGGGAAAGAGGTGTAAAGCTGTCCGGAGGCCAAAAGCAGAGGATAAGCATCGCACGGGTATTTTTAAAAAATCCGCCGATTCTGATTTTAGATGAAGCCACATCCGCACTGGACAACGAAAGCGAGCTGGTCGTGCAGAAATCTTTGGAGTCCCTTTCAAAAGGAAGAACAACCTTCACTATAGCCCATCGATTAACGACAATTAAGCATGCCGCAATAATTTTAGTACTTACGGAAAACGGCATAGAAGAACAAGGAAGTCATGAGGAATTGCTGGCTAAGAGGGGTGTTTACTCTAAGCTGTACAGAATGTATGAGTAAAGGATAAGGAACTTTAATATGGTAAGCTTGGGTAACGATTGGGATGAACTGCTTAAAGAAGAATTTCAAAAAGAATACTATCTTAATTTAAAACAATTTCTAATTAAAGAATACAAAACAAGGAAGGTCTATCCTTCCATGTACGATATATTCAATGCGTTAAAATATACGTCATTTGGTGATGTA
Organism: uncultured Oscillospiraceae bacterium; assembly: GCA_964425645.1. Lineage (GTDB taxonomy): Bacteria > Bacillota > Clostridia > Peptostreptococcales > Anaerovoracaceae > CAYRNC01. The sequence goes on from CAYRNC010000019.1 coordinate 15,541, forward strand.
AAGGCTGTCATTTTGGGACAGGATCCCTATCATGGCCAAGGGCAGGCGCACGGTCTTTGTTTTTCAGTTCAAAAAGGAGTAGTCAAACCCCCGTCCCTTGCCAATATATTTAAGGAGCTGTTTGCTGATCTTGGGATTGTTCCTCCCGAGCACGGGTGTTTAACGGATTGGGCCGAAAGCGGAGTTTTGCTGCTCAATGCCGTCCTTACGGTAAGGTCCGGTCAGGCGAATTCACATAAAGGAAAGGGATGGGAGATTTTTACGGACCGTATAATAGAATTGCTGAATAAAAGAGAAAGCCCAATGGCATTTTTATTGTGGGGGGCCAACGCAGGATCCAAATCAAAATTGATTACTGATCCGAAACATTTAGTACTGAAAGCGGCCCACCCTAGTCCCTTTTCTGCAAGCAATGGGTTTTTTGGTTGCAGACATTTTTCGAAGGTCAACGATTATTTATCGCAGTTTGGAAAGTCTGTAAATTGGGAAATAATATAGCGTAAAACAAGGAGGGTTTTTCAATGGAGATAGGTATTGTTATTCTATTGGCGGCTATTTTAGCGTTTGCCGCAATCACCTATAACAGCCTTGTAAGGTTGCGTAATACCGCAGAAGAGGCATTTTCCACTATGGATGTCTTTTTAAAAAAACGGTATGATCTGATTCCAAATCTCGTTTCGACTGTAAAGGGCTATGTTGAGCATGAAGCAGGCACGCTTGAAAAGGTTGTAAAAGCACGCACTATGGCAGCAGATGCGAGAAGCATGGAAGAGAAAATCGAAGGAGAAAACATGCTTACGGGGGCGTTAAGGAGCCTGTTTGCTCTTTCTGAAGCTTACCCGGACTTAAAGGCAAATACAAATTTTTTAGATCTTCAAAGCCAGCTGCAGAGGATAGAAAGCGATATCGCCGATGCAAGAAGCAACTATAACGGTATGGTTAAAAAGCTGAACATCAGAATAGAGGTCTTTCCCAGTAATATTATTGCCTCTTTATTTCGATTTGTAAGGAAGCCTCTGTTTGAGGCTGGGGAGGTGGCGGAAAGAGAGGCTGTCAAAGTAAGATTTTAAAGGCTGACCCCCCTTCGACCACCGTAAATATTATCCTGCATAATCAGGTTCAGATTTACGGTGGCGGAAGGATAAAGCCTATTGATCAGGGTGTTTCAAAGGGTATCCCGAAATAATCGGCCAAGGATATGGTCAGGTTTCTTGCGATGTTATCGATGTTTTCTTCGATCCAAAGAGCATCCGCATAATTGTCGTGGTAGGCCACTTCGACCAGCACAGCCGTTGCCCGGGTACGGCGGAGCTCTGATAAAGATGTAGTGGGCATAATTATTACCAGATTAGGATCGGGATAGATGTCTTTTAGATTGTTTGCTATAATTTCGGCAAGCCTTTGTCCGGTAGGACTGTAGGTATAATAGAATACGACAGGGCCTCTGTACGTGCCGGCTATTTCAGGCGGCGAGGCGTTAGAGTGAATGGCCAAATGTACATCAAAATCTCCCGCATTTGACATGTTAATCGATGTGGTTACATTTCCTTCAGGATCGTTACGGCCATAGCTTATTCCGGTTGCGTTTAGGTAGGGGATCATGGCGTCTGCAATTCTGTTCATGTAATATTCTTCGCTCCCCCCTCCGGTTACATAGAGATTGAAATCCTGAGTAGAGGGGCTCAAAAACACTGAGGGCATTTTATCATGCTCCTTTCTTGTTTGCATTATGGTATATATTATGTTTGATCGTGGTCTGGCGTGCCTTATTTTACTTTGTACAGAAATCCATTGTTAAAAAAGAATGGATTCTTTTCTTATTGGGAAAACTGCCCATAAGAATGATAAGGACGGTAATTGCAATGGAAAACAAACTAGTGGACAAAATGCGTCGGATATTGCCTATCGGTGAAAGCTACGATGTGAAGGAAAGGAATATCCTGGTCGGCGGAAAAGAAACATTTATCTATTATGTAGAAGGCTTCATCAAGGATGATCTGATGCAGCAAATAATGAGAGATATATTAAGGATTACGGAAAATGAGATGGATATGCTTCCCACCTCCACCGATTTTATTAAATCCAAAATAGCTTATGCCGATGTCTCGGTAACAAAAGATAAAGACGAGGTTATCAAGGGGATTTTTTCGGGACAAGCGGCTTTAATTGCCGAGAATTATGATAATGTAATTCTTATCGGAGTAAGGGTTCATCCTGTCCGGAGCATTGAAGAGCCGGATAAAGAAAGGACGTTAAGAGGCGCAAGGGATGGACTTGTTGAAACCATTCTTTTTAATACGGGCATGATTCGAAGAAGAATCAGAGATCCCCGGCTTATCTTTGACCTGGTGACTGTAGGGGAATTTTCGATGACAGATGTATGCATAGGGTACATCAAAGGATTGGCAAAAGATGAAGCGGTAAACGATATTAAGACTAAAATTGCTGCTATCAAAACCGATTCTCTTACAGTAGGCGATCAAAGTCTGGTGGAGGCTCTTGATAAATACAGATGGCTCAATCCGTTTCCTAAAATTCGTTATACAGAGCGGCCCGATGTGGTTGCTGCCCATCTCACCGAGGGGAGCTTCGTCATACTGGTGGACAACAGCCCTACCGCAATTATTTTACCTACCGGGGTTTTCGACTTTCTGCAGGACGCAGACGATTTCTATTTCCCCGCTATCACCGGTAACTATCTACGTCTGGTGCGCAATCTTACCATGTTTTTGTCCATGTTCATTACACCTGTCTATCTGCTCATGGAAAACGGCATATTTATCTTCCCCCGGCATTTAGACTTTATCATGCCGAAGGAGGCCTACGACGTTCCGCTGTTTTGGCAATTCATCATTTTAGAAATAGCCGTGGACGGATTGAAATTAGCCTCCCTGAACACGCCGAGCTCACTGGGGATGTCCTTATCCGTCATAGGTGCGTTGCTTTTGGGAGAGCTGTCTATAGAGGCGGGCTGGTTTATACCTCAGAGCATACTGCTTATGGCAGTAGTTGCACTGGCAGCATTTTCCCAGCCCAGTATAGAATTATCTTATGCAAATAAATTTATGCGGGTATTTCTTCTTATCGGTGCGGCACTGTTAGGGTTATGGGGATTTCTGATAGCACTGGTCCTTGAAATAATAATCCTGGCGTTTACGAAAACCATAACCGGGACCTCCTATCTTTATCCTTTAATTCCTTTCAACGGCAAAAAGCTTTTCAGACTTCTTTTTAGGGTAAAGAAATGACAGATGTCTTTAAATGAGCAGGTTGACAGGGCAACGCTTTCCGAAAAATTGAACCATTCTTAACGAATAAAAATCGCAGGCCAAAATTTCTTCACTGCACGTGCTTTGCAGCAGAAAATAGTTTATACCGACTCCTATCAGATATCCTACTCTTGATGCGATAAGTCCTCCGGTACCGATGTTTAGAGAAACGAGACACTCTTTTCCTATTTGTGTCCTCATAAATCCATTTAAATATTGCATATTTTCATAGCTCAGTATTTCCTTGTATTCTTCCGGCAGCAAAGGGTTGCCCGGCACAAGATAGTGGGGCGGTGTAGGGATAACTGCGGGCGTTTGGGTACCGATAACCGTACCTTCGGGCAACGGGAAATCGATAGGGCGCACCAGTGAAGGTGGCGCGGGTTCGATTACCTGGGCGGGGGATTTCTGCTCAATGGCAGAAAACGGGATAGGCTGAGGTGCGGGAGCTGCCGGTATCGGATAGGGGGAGGGAGCTGCGATATCCTGGGGGGTAGGTGCAGGCGGCTGTCCCTGGCCCGGCATAAACGGGGGCGACAGAGGCGAGGGCATAGTGAATTCCGGCGGTTGAATCGCCTGGTTCATACCCGGAGAAAAGGGCGGCGGTGTTACCTGGTTTTGGATCGGAGGAGTAGGTGCAGGCGGCTGTCCCTGGCCCGGCATAAACGGGGGTGACAGAGGCGAGGGCATAGTGAATTCCGGCGGTTGAATCGTCTGGTTCATGCCCGGAGAAAATGGCGACGGCATTACCTGGTTTTGAACCGGTATCGAATTGGAGTCGGTTCCCGTCCCGGAACAACCGCAGGGTGTACGAGAGTCTCTTTGATATGGATAATGCATTACAATACCTTCTTTCATTAAGTAGTGGCGTAATAGGATGTGGGGATATAAAAGCAATGGCCCCCCACGCGGTTATGGATTACCCCATAGTTTGGAGGTGGAAAAAACGGTCTGCAGGGTTGATCGAAGGGTGCATAAAAATAAAGGGAATTATCTATGCCCAGCATCCGCCCTCCGGTCATTGCCCAATCGACTATGAGATAGTGTATGTCTTCAGGTCGCATATTAAAAATATTTTGGGGGTTCGGTATGCCGTTTACGACGGTTACGGCACAGGTAAACTGTCCGGGCTGCATTATTATGTTTCGTATGCTTCCTCCCTCATTGACCCTGCCAAATTCACCGTAGGTAATGGTTGCACGGTTCATGACAACAGTCGCAACGGCTCTCATTCCGGCCTCTCCCTCTCCGCCGGCTTCACATTGGATCAATCGTGCAAAAAGCTCTCTTTCGTCAAAGGGCATAAATAAGCCTCCAATCATGCCGAAAAGATATAGTGGTTACATCGTACGGCAGCAAAAACATCGTTTCTTGCATTGTATGCAATGAAAAGAGAAAATGACAATGGGATCCAGGGCAATAGTTTGCTGCAAAACTGATTGAAAGTTACGTATTCATCGCACATGTGATTTGTGTTATAATAGAGTTAATTTACCGAATGATTTAAACTGATACTTAGGCGGTCAGTAAGATGGGGGGACAGTTTATATGGAAAAGGTTTATCAGTATACTTTAACGGATAAGGAAATCTTTGAAAATGTATTTACAGACGAAAAGCTCCTTATGAACCACGTTATCGTCCCGCCGGGAAAAATATTTCCGAAGCATCCAACGGATGCTACGGTATATGCATTGGTCATTAAAGGTCAATTGAGTGTAACAATCGGAAATAATGAGACTAAAACTTTTAATGCAGGGCATCTTGTTAATATACCGAAAGGTGCTGACACTGAGCTGGGTAATAAAGGCGACATGCTTTTGGAATTGTTTGTAGTTAAGTATGGATACGATCTTTAAGGATAATCATAACCGCCTTGTACGTACTTTTTCTTACCGTACCGTTATAATTATGAGATAGGGTAATCGGCAATTAGATTGGGGGAATCTGTAATGGATGTTTTTGAAGCTATTAAAACCAGAAGGAGCGCGAGGAATTATCTATCGAAGCCCATAGAAAAAGAAAAGCTTGATCGCCTGTTGGAGGCGGGGCGGTTAGCCCCGGGTGCCAGGGTTGAACAAGATTTTAAAATAGTGATTGTTACAGAAGACAGGTTAAAAGATGAACTGGTTTCCGCTTGCGAAAATCAAGGATTTGTGTCGGAGGCACCGATAGTGCTCGTGATGTGTTCAACAAATGATCGTACGATGTTATGTGGCCAGCCTGTCAGGCCTATAGATTGCTCAATAGTTCTTTCTTTTATGATGCTACAGGCCCAGGAGCTGGGGCTGGGAATGTGCTGGCTCGGTGCGTTCCGGTCGGATGAAGTGAAGCGCATACTTGATATACCCGATGATTATAAGGTTGTTGCCGTACTTCCGGTTGGTTACGCCGCATCAAAGGGATATCCGACTCCCCGTAAGAAAATAGAGGATCTGATTTTGTATAACAAATGGCAAAATGAGCTGTAGAAGCGGCATTGTTTGCAATAAACGTGCAGACACAGGTCGGATCCCGGCTGTTTGCGACATTTGGGATGAATACGGCTTTTAAAAACGATAAAGTGTTTTGTTAGTCTAATACGCCGGACAATTTTTAGTTCCGGCTTTTTTATTGTCTTGATTACAAATCTGTCGGCATGGAATTTTTTCGTAGTTCATTTTTGGACAAGTGTCATATTAGAAACAGAAAGTTAAAGTATTGTGTCATGAAATACATAGATAGTGATTTCCGAAAGCGATATCGATTGTCGGAAATAGCAGTATGTCTGGCAATATTCAATTGGCACGGTAATTGCTTTATGAATATTCAGAATAGTGAGGGAAAGTTTTTTAAAGATTTATAGTTTAGTTACTATCCATTCATTAGGCTATGATTGCCCTGATAATCGGAGGTGATGATTTTGGTTTAGGGCAACAAGACGGAACCATATACTATTCATAGTTTGTCAGGAGGTTAAAATGGTAGATAATATTAAAAAAAGAATACCGCCACAAGGGGGTTTTTTGTTTTGGCCGAGGATAATCTGGCGCCGCCGATACTGGTGAA
>CAYRNC010000020.1:0-9010 GCA_964425645.1 uncultured Oscillospiraceae bacterium
CGGAATGGGTCTTTTTTTTATTTGTTTGGGCAATTCATTTTACAACTTGCCTTTTATCGCTTAGACCATCAAAATGCCTGCTGCAACGCTGATACACCGTTAACAGCAGGCATGCTTTCCGTCTATTTTTTCACCTTTGGAAAAACGTGAATCACTTTCGTTGGACAAACCCTTGCACATAATGTACAATTGGTACATTTCGTATAATCGATTACCGCGTGGTTATCAATAACATGAATGGCATCAAATTTACATGCCTTTTCACACATCTTACATGCGATGCATCCAATACTGCATATTGACTTTGTGACAGCCGGTTTATTGGTAGAACTGCATCCCACCACAACCCTTGTCTTGTCAGGGACCATTTCAATAAGTTTATTGGGACATGCTTTGGCACAAAGCCCGCATCCTATACATCTATCACGATTTACGACAGCTATACCGTTTTCAATATAGATCGCGCCGTAATCGCAAGCTTTAACACAATCGCCAAAACCGAGGCAGGCCTTATCACAGGAGCTTCTGCCCCTGTAGAAAAGTTTATTGGCGGTACAGTTTTGATAGCCCCGATAGTCCATGGCATAGCTGGTTTTTTCCCTGCTTCCTGAACATTTAACAATAGCTACTTTTGCCTGGGCTCCTTCAAATTCCACCCCTAAAAACTCACTTAATGCCAATGCTACTTTATCTCCCCCGGGGGGACATGAGTTGATAGGCATGGTTGGATCAGCCGCCAAGGCATTTGCGTAATCGGCACAACCGGCAAAACCGCAGGCACCACAGTTCGCACCCGGTAAAATCTCCAAAATCTTAGATGCCTTTTCATCTACCTTAACAGCCATAAATTTAGCCGCTATAGTAAGTATGACCCCGGACAGGAGGCCGATACCGACTACTATTCCGACAGGTATTGCAAATTGCATTATTCAGCCCTCCTTCCTAAAGCCCGAAAATGCCATCTATGACACCGGCAAAGCCCATAAATGACAAGGATACAATTGATGCCGCCACCAAAATTGACGGGACGCCCTTAAAGGTAATCGGAAAGTCGTTGTTTTCTATACGCCGCCTTACGCCAGCAAACATCACCATCGCCAGCATAAAACCGGCTCCCGCACCAAATGAATTAACAAGTGATTGAATATATGTATAGGTCTCATCGATGTTCAGTATACATACCCCCAAAACGGCGCAGTTTGTCGTAATCAATGGCAGATACACGCCGAGCCCTTTATGAAGAGCAGGCAGATATTTTTTCATTGCAATTTCAACTAATTGCACCAACGCTGCAATAACTAAAATAAATACTATAGTCTGCAAATACTCAATGCCCAGCCCGGCCAAAAGACCCATATATATCGGATATGTTACGGCGGTAGCGAGCACCATAACAAATATTACCGCAAGACTCATACCCACCGCTGAATCAAGCTTCCTTGAAACGCCTAAAAATGGGCAGATACCAAGAAACTTTACTAAAACAAAATTATTTGTAAGAACAGCGCCCATCATAATAATTGCTAATTCAGTCACCGTTCACACCCCCCTTTTCCTGAAGAAGAACAGCCGTTGGCGGAGGGACAGCCTTCACACCCGAAATCTTTCTTCTTAATCGCTCGACCTCTGGAAATATAGTTAATCAAGGCTACAAGACATCCATAGGTGAAGAATGCCCCGGGTGCCAGCATAAAAATTGCCATTGGATCAATTATATCGGCGGTAAAATTAAACCCGAACCAACCGCCGGAGCCTAGAATTTCTCGAATTGAACCCATCAAAAAGAGAGCAAACGTGAAACCGACCCCCATACCGAGACCATCTACAGCAGAATCAACCACTGAATTTCTGTTAGCGAACATTTCTGCCCTACCCAGGATAATGCAATTTACAACTATGAGAGGTATAAATAACCCTAACGCTTCATTTATTGTAGGGGCAAATGCTTGCAGCAAAAGACTGACTACCGTAACAAAGCCGGCAATAACCACTATGTAACAAGGTATTCTGACTTTATCCGGTATCACACTTTTTAACATAGAAATAACTATATTAGAGCAGATGAGTACCGCCATGGTGGAAACACCCATCCCTAATCCGTTGACGGCCGAGGTAGTGACAGCCAAAGTCGGGCAAGTCCCTAACAACAGCACTAATACCGGATTTTCTTTTATTATTCCATTTTGGAGCAAGGTCAGTTTATTCATTATCTGCCACCTCCTACCTTTTCATATTGCTTAAGGGAAGTCTCGACTGCACGAAATATGGCGTTTGAAGACAATGTAGCACCCGTAACCGCGTCGATTTGGGTTTTACCCTCCGCATTAGTGCGGGTCACGGCGGTCTTTTCCTTGTACTGAGACAGATAATCCACCGTCATTGCCTTGGTGCCAAGCCCCGGAGTTTCGGTATGATTGGTTACTTTAACACCGGAGATTTCCCCGTTTTGATTGATGCCGACCATCACTGTCATTTTACCGCCAAATCCCTTGTCTTGCACGGTGAAAACATAGCCTGTTTTGTTATCCGCTCCATAGATCTCAATGATCCCATCAACTGCATCGGCTTCTATCTCTGTAAAAGCCCCTTCGCCGTCGGGGAAAATTTCTCCCCTGGCTATATTGGCATTTTTCATATTAATCTCATCGATAATTGGCTTTGTAATCTGATAGGTGCCTGCTAAAGCAACGGTAATTACAAGGCAGATCAAAAAAAGTACCAACGTAGGATTAATCATTTCTTTACGATCTGTTCCCATCATTTTTTGTCGCCTCCCCCATATATTTTGCGCCTCGATAGGTTATCAATATGAGGCGTGAGAATATTCATAAGAAGAATGGCAAAGGATACGCCTTCAGGTAAAGCACCGTTAAGCCTTATTATCATAGTCAGAACCCCACAGCCGATTCCAAAGATAATTTTTCCGTTCCTGGTAAGCGGCGATGTGGAATAATCAGTTGCCATAAAAATAGCCCCAAGCATTACCCCACCGGCGAAAATATGGAATATTGCATCCTCACCCGAAAGCAAAGCTATTATAAATACAGTACCGATAAAGGCAGCAGGTATCGTAGGTTCAATAATCTTTCTGATTATTAAATAAATACCACCCAGTATCAACGCAAATGCACTGGTCTCTCCCAAGGATCCACCGACAAAACCCATAAACATATCAAAATTAGAAGGCAAGGCAGCCGGATCCCCGCCCATATTAATAATTCCTAAAGGTGTCGGCCCGGTAACAGCATCTGTCGCCTCTAAAATCCGTTTGGGTAAAGGCCAGGTGGTCATAGGTGTGGCAAAGGACAAAAGCAAGACAATTCTCGCAGTTATCGCAGGATTTGCGAAATTTTGACCGATGCCGCCAAAAAGCTGTTTCACGATCACAATAGCAACGAAACATCCTATGATTGCCATCCAATAAGGCAGATTTGAAGGTAAATTGAAGCTGAGCAGCATGCCTGTCACAATCGCACTGAAATCTGCAACAGTAACTTCTTTTTTTGTTATCCTTTCAAAGGCCCACTCGAACACTATGCAGGATGCTACGCAGGTCACAGTCAATAATATTGCTCTTGGCCCGAACACTATTCCGGACATAATGAAAGCCGGTACAAGAGCTATTATTACATCCAGCATGATTCTGGATGTGCTAACATTGTCTGATACATGAGGAGAGGAGGAGACAATAAGACTTCCTTGATAGTAGCGACTCATTATTTTTTCCCTCCTTCCAAAACCAATTGCTTGGCAAGCTTATTCATGAAGCTGAGCTGTTTCTTTGCAGGACATACATACGAACATGAACCGCATTCGATGCAGACGGTTACGTTAAGTTTCTTTAGGGCTTCTGTATCTCTTCTATCGTATGCTTTGAAGATACTGGTAGGCATCAGCATCATTGGACAGGCCTTAACACATCTGCCGCAATTAATACAAGCCGTTTCCTTAGGCAAAGCTGACCAGTCTTCATCGAACGCCAGAATTGCGTTATTATTTTTAATAATAGGCACACCGTCATCAAAAATGGACCTGCCCATCATGGGTCCTCCCATAATTATCTTTCTTGGGACTCTTCTGTATCCATCACAAAAATCAATCAGCTTGTTTATAGGTGTTCCTATTACAACTTCCACATTTTTAGGCGACTTTATTGCGTTGCCATCAACGGTAATTCGCCTTGTTACCAAAGGCATTCCCGTTTCTATGTAACGCTGTATCTCTATAATTGTGCTGACATTTGACACTATGACACCTGCATCTGCAGGTAATTTGCCCGGATAGACAACCCTGCCGACGGTTTCATAAATTATAACCCTCTCAGCCCCTTGGGGGTATACCGATTTTAATGGAAACACCTCTATTTCCGGGGTATCTGCCACCATTAAAGTCAGTTTTTTAATGGCGGGCTCCTTGTTGGATTCAATGCCGATTATCGTTCTTTCGATACCAAGATACTCCATCGTGGTCTTGATGCCATTAATTAAGAGCTCGGAATCCTCCATCATGGCCCGATAGTCTGAGGTAATATAGGGCTCACACTCAGCACCATTAATTATAAGGGTGTCGACTTCCTCCAGGTTTTTAGGATTAAATTTTACATGGGTAGGAAATGCAGCACCTCCCAGCCCGACAACACCTGAATCGCGGACAGCTTTTAAAAAGCTATCCTTATCGTGTACCTCAGGCGGAGCTATGCTTTCAAGGTATTCAGGCTTTTTGTCGACTGAAATACCAACCATCAGGTCCCACATTCCTGTAGAGTTTAAGGCATGCTCTAAAGATATAACCTTACCTGATACCCCGGAATGAATCGGGGCACTTACGAAGGCCTCGCTGTCACCGATTACCTGGCCTACTTTAACCAGATCCCCTACCTCTACCTTGGCTTGGCAGGGAGCCCCGATATGCTGTATCATGGGTATGTACAATTTATCGGGCGCCGGCATTTTAACTGTAGGGCTTTCAGAGGTATTTTTATGATGCTCTACATGAATCGCCGGCAGATGTTTTAAAAACTTCATCTTAAATCACCACTCGCTTTTCTACTTTCTTTATGCGGCATACGCGATATAGCGATTCCGCTTCCTTTGGCCTTTTGACCTAAATCATAATATCACAAATCGAAAATAATAAAAAGCTTAAAATTACTATAATCTTTAAGCTTTTCAAATTATTTTGTTTTTAAGACTAAAAGATTGTCGAATTGCCTGAATTGTAACCGCCTTCAATAGGCTGAACCTTCCGAATTTGCCGAATTTTCAATCCTTAGAGCCTCTTTAACCGCTGCAAACAATTTATCTTTATCTATCACCTTTTTATGAATTACCCGCCTGTTTTCAAGACCCGCCAACCCCCTAGGAAGCTGTATGCCTGTAGACTTTTCCAGGAGTTCTATACATTTAAACCCATCACCCATCGATTGTAATCCTATGGCCTTGACTGTGCTTTCAGCGAACTTATATGCGCTTGCAGTAGCCGCAATTAAGACGGGAGTATCGTCCTTCGACTGATTGCGATAATCGCTATAAACCTTATAAGCAACGGCTGTATGGGTATCAAGCAGATACCCATATTTTCTGTACACATTGCCTATGGTCTCTAAAGTTTCCTCTTCAAGGGCATACCCGCCGTAAAAATTGCATAAGTTCTTTTTTATAGTATCCTTTACCACATACCGCTTGTTTATTTCCAAAGCGGCCATAAGTCGGGAGACCTCTTTTCCGTCTTCTCCTGAAAGGTGATACAGCAGGCGTTCCAAATTACTTGAGATCAAAATATCCATTGACGGGGAATTTGTAACAAAGAATTCCCTTTGTATATCATATACTCCCGTATTTATAAAGTCAGTCAATATGCGATTCCGATTAGAAGCACATATAAATTTTCTGACCGGAAGACCCATCCTGTAAGCATAATATGCGGCAAGGATATTGCCGAAGTTCCCCGTTGGCACAGCTATATTGACATAATCTCCGTTATCTATTGTTCCTTGTTCTACCAATTTCGCATACGCGTAGATATAATAAACAACCTGAGGAATCAGCCTTCCTATATTGATGGAATTTGCAGACGAAAGCAAATAGCCGCTATCTTCCAGGATCTTAGCAATTTCTTTACTTCCAAAGATGCGTTTTACTGCGGTCTGAGCATCATCAAAATTTCCCTTAATACCAAAGACATGAGTATTTGCACCCTGCTGTGTGGTCATCTGCCTTTCTTGTATCGCGCTCACTCCCCCATACGGATAAAAAACAATAATTTCAGTACCCGGCACATCAGAAAATCCCTCTAAAGCCGCCTTACCGGTATCTCCCGAAGTAGCTGTAAGGATTGCAATAGTTTTATCCACTCTTTCCTTTTTTATCGCAATCGTCAACAGATAAGGCAGAATTGACAGCGCCATATCTTTGAAAGCCGCAGTTTTACCATGATACAATTCCATAAACCATGCATTTCCGGCTTTTACGATAGGAACTACTTCCCCCGAAGAGAATTTATCATCATAAGCGTTAGAAATGCAATAATCCAGTTCTGAAACCGTATAATCAGTAAGAAACATCGGTAAAATCAATGCTGCTACCTGTCTGTAATTTAAACCTGACAGATCTTTAAAATCAAACCCCGGCTCAGGAATGATTTCCGGAACATACAGGCCGTTATCATCTGCAATTCCCTTGATGATTGCCTGAGTCGAGCTTTTAGCCTCACCGCTTCCTCTTGTGCTTTTATATATCATTTTGATTCTGCCTTTCTTTTGCCTAAGAACCATTCTAACAAAATAACTAAGAAAATGCCATAGACAAAAATCTTTAGATACTCTATAATAAATAGTGCTTTGACAAGTCCCGTTGGTCAAGTGGTCAAGACGTCGCCCTCTCACGGCGGAACCAGGGGTTCGACTCCCCTACGGGATACCAATAAAAAAATCTCTCCAAACGCTATATTTTCAATACACAGAGAGATTTTTTAATTCCCGGATTTGTTCTTTTCAAGCCGTAACAAACGTCTGTTATAGACTATTTCCACCTATGTAAAGCGGGAAGTAATCGTGCCAAATAAAAAAAGGGCCAAAAGCAGTGTCAAACGATTATTCGATACTATCTACTGCAATTTTTTAATTCTGTAAGTGAAAAACATTTCGCTAGATTGCAGGCGTGCTACTGCCATAACCAAAATATTAATTTGGGGCATATAAAAAGCCGGGTCTCCCCGGCTATCATTCATCCTTGTTTGGAATTTACACGGTATGCGACACCGTATTTTTACATAATCATAGTTTCAATTGCCTGACGTGCCCAGTTGGAATCCTTCAGAACAGCCCTCCCGACTCCGATTAAATCTGCTTTATTTTGTTCCAACAGGGCCTCTGCCGCAACCGGATCGGATATTCCCCCTGTAAGAATAACAGGAATGTCCACCTTGCTTTTAATGGCCTCAGAAAGAGGTGAAAAATAACCCTGGCCGGATAGTCCCTCCACATCAAAGCGACACAGCCCGCCCGAAACATCCAAAATACAAACGCCCAGTTCTTTGAATATGTTTGCGGCTGCAATGCTGTCCTCTATTGTGACCCCTCCCTCCATATAATCTGAGGCTCCAAGCCTTACCGCAATAGGATAGGAGTTACCGACCGCCTGTTTAATGGCTTCAATAATCTTTATATGAATTCTTATGCGATTACTAAGGCTTCCGCCATATAAATCCGTTCTTCTGTTAGTTATCGGAGAATAAAATTGATTAAGAAGATATCCATGGGCACTGTGAATTTCAACACCGTCAAACCCGGCCTCCTTTGCTCTGACGGCAGCCTTGGCAAAAGCATCTATTACCTCATTAATACCGTCGATGCTTATAACATCAGACTCTTTGGACAAAACCGGAACCCCGGAGGGACTGATCGGCATCTTTGAATTGTCGGAGTATACCAGTCCGCCGGCATGGCTGAGCTGTACGATGCATTTTGATCCATTGTTACGAATAACCGATGCAAGCCGCCGAAGACCCGGGGTATCACTATCGTCGGAAATGGAAAGCTGCCGTTCCCGCGTTCTTCCGCGCTCATGCACATAACAATGTTCAACTATTACAAGGGAAAAGTAACCCCCCTTCGTTTTTTCGTCGTAGTAATTTAACAATTCCGGGCCTGCACCATTGTTCTCATCGGCCTTCGCTGTTGCCATAGGCGGCATTATTAAACGATTTTTAAGATGTAAGCTGCATGCTTCAAACGGTTTTAACAAATAACACATTCTTTCTCCTTTCCTTTGCATATTACAATAGGCACCGGCAGCAACAGTATCATTCTACCGCAGCCTGTACAAAACCTTTATATGCTGTCCCCATATTTTAGGCGGGCAAATACCGGGCCGTTTCCTGACAAAAAGACCCCCGTGCTTGATACAGCATTCAAATCAAAAGAAAAATCAAGCGGGCTACTGCGTTTTTCCCCCTTGAGCCTCACCGGGCTCTTCCATTTTTTTAGGAAATATTTTTCTATACAAAGCCTTTATCCCCAAACCCGCTAACAGCAGGATATATATGAAGATTCACGGCGGACAGACGTGAAGCCGATTTTCTTTTCCGCTGTTCATTCTATGCTCCTTTTTCCCATCCCGGGACTATATATAATGCGAACGAAACAATTCCATAGTGTTTTATTACCCAATTATTCACAATATACTCTAAGATAACAGCAGCTCGTTTTAATTATGCCGCTGTGGTTGTTAAAGGATTAATACTTCATAATGCGGGAAAACTATATCATTATATTAACAGATCGGAGGAGAAAATGTTAATCAGTGCAAGGAACCAATTAAAAGGTAAAATAGAAAAAGTAGAAAAAGGCGCGGTAAATGCCATCGTCGTATTGAAGACGCCTTCAGGCGAAAATATCACCGCCACGATATCCATGGCAGCGGTAAATGAACTCGAACTTGTTCCCGGAAAAGAAGCAATTGCCGTGATAAAGGCCACATCGGTTATGATTGGGATAGGAGACATTAAAATG
>CAYRNC010000020.1:9020-9448 GCA_964425645.1 uncultured Oscillospiraceae bacterium
GCGAAATAACAGGGATTACAGAAGGAGCGGTAAATTCAATTGTAACATTAAGGCTTTCAGGTGGGGAACGGATTGCTTCAACTATATCAATGGCCGCTGTAAAAGATCTAGGCCTTGTACCGGGAAAGATAGCCAAGGTCGTTATAAAAGCTACATCCGTAATGATTGCCGTCTAGATTGACACGACTCAGGACATTATACAGTCTTTTTGGCTATATATATTCCCGCAAGCGTAACGACTATACCTGTTACCTCAGCCATACTGAGCCTTTCACCGATTATCGCAAACGCATATACAGCTGCCACCAATGGCTGCATAAGCATAACGACCGAAGCTAAAATTGCTCTGATCTTTCCAAGACAATAGCTGATCAGACCTTGTCCCAGTATTTGTGAAAATACAGTGAGACCCAGAATCGGCAACAGAG
>CAYRNC010000020.1:9458-21557 GCA_964425645.1 uncultured Oscillospiraceae bacterium
CCATAATGAGCATAGCAACAAACATCGTTGCCGCAGTTCCAAATGAACTTATGAACATTATCGTAAATGCGTCAACCCTGTCCCTTATCCTGTAAACTATCAAAAGAAAACCAGCATAAAAAAAGGAAGCGCTGAAAGATAAGAAGTCTCCAAAAAAACTATCAGCGCTGGGGTTTACTTTACCGTTTAAAAGAATAATTGCGCCAAATAGCGTTACAAAGAGGCCTATATAGAATTTAGGAGGAATCTTTTCTTTAAAAATAAAATATGAAGCCGGTATCATGGTCAGCGAAACAAGATTGGTGAAAAGTGTCCCATTTGCCACAGTGGTATAAAAAAAACAAGTATTCCACAAAATTAAATCCGCCCCCAGGGACATTCCCGCAACAAAAATTATCAGGATGTCTTTTTTCCCAATTTTATTTAAGTTTTTATGTACAATCGGGAGCAACAAAGGAATTGCAAATATTGCCCTGTAAAAACCTGTAGCAACAGGTGGTAAATAGCTCTCTTTAACAAGTATACCCCCCGTAGCCAAAAAACATATGGCTAAAAAATTTATCATTACATATTTTATTTCATTGCTACGTTCCATACGATGAATCTTCTGCCTCATCCTAACGCTTCTGTTGCTATGGATTTTACAGCAACTCTTTTATCAGCTGCTTTGTTGTTTTGGGTAAAAGATAGCTAAAGGGAATATCAAATACCGTACAGGCGCCGCTTTTACCTTCCCCGGAAAGTCTGTGTACAGCCCTGGCATAGGCTACTAAAACGCAGGCGGTAAATTCAGGATTGTTTTCTAATGTCAAACCGAACTCCATCCGCTGCATCGTGCTGTTTCCTGTATCCCCGATGCTGATGACAAAACCGCCATGAGGCATCTTGTTGTGCTCGGTTACAAATTCCTGTTCCGAAATTACATTCACAGTCGTTCTATAGTCTGCAAAATAACCCGGCATACTTTTAATGTCATCCTCTGCCTTTTTTGCATCGGCCCCTTCTTCCAAGACGATATAACAAACCCGCTCATGTCTTTCATTCGTTTTCAGATCAGACATACCGCCCGAACGCACCTCTTCTATGGCGGAATTAACGGGGATTGTGTACTGAATTCCTCTTTTTACACCCTTTACCCTTTTTATCGCATCGGAATGACCTTGACTTACTCCGGCACCCCAAAATGTATATTCTTTGCCCTGAGGCAATACCGCCTGTGCAAGCAATCTGTTCAGTGAAAATAACCCCGGGTCCCATCCTGCAGACACCAAAGAAAGCCTACCTGATTTTTTCCCTGCATCATCCATGCTTTCTAGATATTCAGCCACTTTTTTATGATTGTCGAAACCGTCTACGGTATTAAAACCTGCCGCAATTTCGGGACCCTGAACAGGAAGGTCTTCGGCCGAACCACCGCATAGCAGCATAACATCGACTTTGTCTTTATAATTCCATACATCCGATATGTGAATCAATTTAGAGTGTGTTTTAACTAAATCGGGATTTCTTCTCGTGAATACGGCTATCAGTTCGAAGTCGGGATTCAGCTTCAACGCCTTCTCAACACCCCTGCCGAGGTTTCCATAACCTATAATCCCTGCTTTGATTCTATTACCCATCCTTTTAGCTTCCTCTCTTTGTAATTCAATCTTTACGAAAAACTTTATTACACATTTGTTAATTTAGCAAGGGCTGCACCATTTTTTTACCGATGTAAATTTCATTGCGCATTAAAAAGCCCGGTAAACCGGGCTTTTTAATCAAAAGAATTTTAATGACCGAGCAAAGACTTCATTTGTTCCGCATCTAAATCAATGTGATAAAACAGCGAATAAAATTCCTGCATCAGCTGTTTAATGTCAATATTTGCGCGTTCGGGATAAAGGATGTCCGAAAGCCAGTAAACTCCTATCAGCCTGTTTACTCCGGGTGGCCTGTCAAAACAGCTGAAAGGATATTTGGGTATGGGATAGATTTTCCCCTCCTGCACGGCTTTTACATTCTTGTATCTTTTATCATTTTTAAATTTGTCAGCGGCGCTGACAGGTGAAAGACTGTTGGCAGGCTCTCCGTTGACGATGATTACCTCCGGGTTCCAACCTATGATTTGCTCCGCACTGATATCGATTCTTGCAATGCTTTGCTCCATTTCATCAAGAGCGGCCACATTATCGGCATTTACCAGTAAAAATAGTTCGGCATGCGGGGAACCGACAGGAGCGGTTTCCAGTGATTCGGAGCCATTTCCGAAATACACCCTAACCCTGTCCTTTTCAGCAACATTTAGAGATGCCGCAAAGTTTAACGTATTTTCCGCATAAACTGCAAGCTGTTCACAGCGTTCCGGGCATCCCAAAACATCTCCTAAAAATCTGTATGCCTCACCGGCAAGCTCTAAAGAGCCGTCAATAATTATGAAAGGAATACCTGTTTGCTCTTCTAATGTATCTGCATAGCTTATCTCTTTTTCCGATATGCTTCCATAGCTGATGCACAGATCCGGTGCCGCAGCTATGATAGCCTCAAGATTGATTCCTCCCCCCTGTCCGTAAGAAGGCAGATTCCTGTATTCACCAGGTATGTATTCTTTCTCATCCTTGTTGAAATCATAGTTCAGCCCTGCGATAAGGGCGGGATCTATCGTATACAGCAGCACCGTACCTGATGCTCCCGTTGAAAAAACAGAATCCACTTTTTCAGGTATATAAACTTGTCGTCCCGCCATATCGGTTATCAATCTTGATTCGCCGGATCCGTTTTCATCACCGTTTGTTATTTCCGGTTCAGAGGCCGGAGAACAGGCAGAAAACGCAAGAAGCGTAATTAATAAAACGACAAAAATTACACTTAACCTTTTCATTTTTGTACTTCCTTTCTTATCCACGCTATTATTCTCGATTGAGAATAATGAAATCATTGACACAATAATAGTCTTTATTATCCAATCTGTCAATATTTTTTCTTGCTATTTACTTAATTATTGACATAATAAAACGTACGTATTATACTTGCATGAGAATAATAGATTACTTCAAGCAAATTAAAGCGAGACCTGAAAATTGAAAAGAAATTTTAAAATAGTCGGCTTATTGAAAAATCTCCTGAAAAGAGATCAAGGAGCATACATAGTAAAAAATTTCAGATGTCTTATATCGATGCTGATTGCCGTCAGCTTTATATTGGTTGTCGTTTCTTTGGCTGTGGGTTTTTACAGCATATCCGCAAAGGAACTTTTTTTATTGATTTTCCACGGCGAGGCGGCAGACATGGACATAGATGAATCGGCAATTATTATAATTAAAAACATTCGGCTGCCCCGCATTATCGCAGCCTTTACCATCGGTATGGGGCTTAGTATGGCGGGCGCCGCCTACCAGGGCATGTTCAAAAATCCCCTTGTTTCGCCGGATATACTTGGCGTTTCGAGCGGAGCGGGGCTGGGTGCCTCCATAGCCTTAACACTTGGACTTGCCGATTATATGGTTCAGATTTATGCCTTTATATTCGGTATTTTAATAGTGTCAATAGCCTATTTCATCGGCTCTCATGCGAAGTTCGGCCATGATGTCAGTTTGGTGCTTGCAGGTAGTATGCTGGGTGCTTTGGCATCCTCGTTTATTACACTGCTCAAATATATTGCAGATCCAAGCGATACGCTGCCTGCCATAACATTTTGGCTTATGGGGAGCCTTTCAAAGGTAACCGTTAATTCCCTGATATTCAGCCTAATCCCTATGACCTTAGGCAGTATAGTAATTTTTTTGCTTCGATGGAGATTAAATATTTTAACCTTGGGAGACGAAGATGCAAAGGCAATAGGTATCGATCCTAAATCAACCCGAATGATAGCTGTTTCCGCTGCTACGATCATAAGTGCCTCTGCAGTTTGCCTGGGAGGTTTAATAGGATGGGTAGGATTGATGGTTCCCCATATTTCCAGAGGAATAGCCGGAGCAGACTACAGGCGTATGCTTCCTGTTGCTGCTTTGACGGGCGGATCCTTTCTCCTGCTAATGGATGATCTTGCCCGCTCACTTTCCTCTATGGAGATACCCCTTGGAGTTTTAACCGCTGTAATGGGAGCACCATTTTTTATAATATTGATAGTCAAGCGCAAGAGGTGATATTTTGCATATGCTGAAGGTGGAAGACCTTACCGGAGGATACGGAAGCAGAGAAGTCGTCAACAACATTACCTTTTCCATTAAGGAGGGGGATGTTCTTTGTGTTCTTGGCCCTAACGGATGCGGCAAATCCACACTGCTTAAACTGCTTTTTAAATTCATGCCGAAAAAAAGCGGACAAGTATGGGTCCAGGATCAAAACATGGAGAAATTAAACAGAAGAACAATAGCCCACCTCATCTCCTACATACCCCAATCCGATTATATGCCCTTCCCTTATACAATAATTGAAATGGTAACCATGGGTCGTTCATGCCATTTGGACAGATGGAAAGGGCCATCAAAAAAGGACATGGACTTTGCTTACGAATCACTTAAAAAACTTAGAATTTCACATCTTGCAGAAAAACACTATACCCAGATCTCCGGCGGTGAACGTCAGCTTGTGCTGATGGCAAGGGCTCTTTGCCAGGATACGAAGATACTAATAATGGATGAGCCTACGGCGAGTCTGGATTTTTCTAATCAACAGCTGATCATGGATGCCATTTCCACAGCCGTAAAAGAAAAGAAAAGCGTTATCCTGACCACTCACAGCCCCTCACAGCCTTTTACCATCGCTACCAAGGTGCTGCTTCTTTCCGAAGGCTTCTCAGTAGGATTCGGAAATCCCCTTGAAGTACTGACAAATGAATCTTTAGAAAGTGTTTACGGCATACCGATGGACATAGTAACTATAGTGGACAGAAATCAAACAGAAAGAAATATCTGTCTGCCGGTGCATTAGAAGTTAAAGTCCGATTTACTTAAAACCTTCCCAACTGCATCGGTTGCCGCCTGCTGCATTTCTTCATACAAGGCAAGAAATTGCTTTCCTCGCTCTGTAAGGGTTGATCCGCCCGGCACATTCCGCTTTATTAAAGCGAACCCGAGCTGCTCCTCAGCCGCGGCCAGAACCCTCCAGGCTTTGCTGTATGCCATACCCATAGCCTTCGTGGATTTATTGATTGAACCTGTTTCTTCAATTCCTTTAAGCAGCCACGCGGTACCAAGACCAAATGATGTTTTTAAATTATCTCCTTTGCGAAGCAGGCGTATATTGATATAATATTTTATCGGTTCATCCATATCGACATTCCTTTCAGATAATTAACTAAGGAGGTATCCTGATTGCATGTATTCCTTTGCGGACCGTCAAATATAGGGAAAAGCACTATAATCCAAAACACTGTAAAAGAATTGAATCTGACGATTCCGATTCATATAGGCGGTTTTGTCACTTACCCCGGCCTGAGGGAGGATAAAGACATCTATCTATGCCGCGCATGGGGTGAAAAGAAATATGAACCGGAAAACCGGGTAGCCACAAGAGACAGTCTGTTCCCTTATCCCTTCCCCCAAGTATTTAACACCCTCGGTGTATCAATTCTTGAAGAGAGCAAGGCTTATAAAAACCTTCTTTGCATGGATGAGCTTGGATTCATCGAACAAAATGCTTATGGCTTTCAAAATGCTGTTTTGCAATGTCTTGAGGAGAATACCCCTATTTTAGGGGTGGTCAAAGAATCACCTGTCCCATGGCTTGATCAAATCAAAAGACATAGCAAGGCCAAACTAATTTACGTTTCATTAAATAATCGAAACGAGATCACCCATACAATTGTCAAGATCCTGAAATCTTCAATAAAAAGGATATAACAAAGGAACGCATAAGTCAATTAAACCAAGGAGGTTCTACCGATGTGGGAACTGTACGATGCTTTGATAGATGGTATACCAAATGATCTGAAGGTGGAGCGATATATGACGGGCGTTCACCGTACACTGATACAAAGCACAGGTAATGTTGGGCTGGCAAGCACCGTTAAATGCGATACCCGGCCAAAGACCTTTCAAAAACCGATAAATAACGCTTCCCTTAAAGGTATGGCATGCTTGGTAAAATCCTGGAACCTTATAGAGGCAGGAATAGGTTTAGCGGCTATAAATGCATATTACAATCGATACGACAGGGTCATTTCTTTACCAAAAGTAAAACCCGATGTAGATGCGTTCAAAGCCTATCAAAGGCTTGTAGAAGGAAAAAAGGCAGCTTTGATCGGACATTTTAAGTCAGCTGTCAACCTGCTATCCGATGTTTGCCGACTTTCCGTTATAGAAAAAGAACCCGAACCCGGGGATTATCCCGATTCCGCCGCAGAATACCTTCTGCCGGAGCAGGATTTCGTGTTTATCACCGGAATGACCTTCACAAATAAGACTCTCCCCCGAATTCTGGAACTTGCAAAAAATTCCCGCATAGTTTTAATGGGTCCAAGCGTACCCCTTTCTCCTTTGCTGTTTGATTTCGGTGTGGAAATGCTGTGCGGATTCTGTGTGACAGAACAGGAAGCCTGCATCGATTCAGTGCAAAGAGGGGACGCCCGCTCATTTTACAGTCACGGGAAAAAGATTTCATACAGCAGATAAACGATTTCAAATCAACTTTTTGAAAGGGTCAAGATCTATCTTTTGTCCTGCATTGCGGCGCTCTATTGCATCCACCACCTGCATAAAATTCTTTTTTGTAATAGGATACAGAAAAATCATCAAGGCAGATAGCAGCATCAAAACAGCCGGAATTAAGGAAAAAGAATTGGATGTCCAGCTTAGAGCTTTTTTTGTTTGAACGGCAGCATCTGCATTAAAGCCGCCAAAAGCTAAGAGTAGGCCGACAACTTGCAAGCCCAGCGCATTTGATGCCGATTCAGATATGGATTGAAGAGATATTACAATTCCCGCTCTTTTTTTATTATGTACCAGCTCGTCCACCTCACAGACATCATATATCATGGCCGGTATAAGCTGCCAATAGCATATGCTTCCTACAGAATAAGCCATGATGAATAGACCGAGGGACAAAACCGAATCAAACCCGACAAATCTGAATATAAGCATAGTAATTCCGCAAAGACACATACCGAAAATAAAGATGGTTCTTTTACCATACCGCCTGTTCGCCACAGATACAGCCGGAACAAATATTATAGAGGAAAATGTTAAAAATGATAAAACAGCGGTAATTCCCGCTGCAGAGAACCCCATGTTAAAGGTGAAAAAATACATCCTGTCAGCACAAAAGATTGAATATCCGATAAGATAGGTTATGCTGGCACCCACTACGTATCGCGTCGATTTAAGCCTGAGAATTTGTCTGTACTCGCCCAATATTGCTATTATATTTAACAAAGACAACGTTTTATCGTTTTTTTGCGGCTGTGATCTTTTACCTTCGGATTCATTTTTATCCTTAATCATAAGGGCACCTGCTATAATGGTTACCATGCTTACGGCCCCGCATAAAATACCGACCCCCTGCCAGCCATGCTCCCGGCTGGCTCCCAGATTCATCAAAAAATCTACTATGACAGTCGGAAAAATCATCCCAAAGGCCATCCCTACTGTATTGCACACATAGGTATATCCTCTTAAAACTGTCCGCTCATCGTAATCCTTTGTCAGTTCCGCACCCCACGCATAATAAGGAATAAAAAAACAAGCGAAAGCAGTCCAAAATAATATGAGCATCAGTACGTAATAAACGATTTTAAACCCTTGACTTGCACCGATTGAAGAAAAAAGCAGACTTGTAACTACTGCAAGAGGAAATGCTGAAAAAAGAAGAAAAGGTTTCCTACGTCCGAATCGCGTATAAGTTCTGTCCGATATGTATCCGACCACGCTGCCGCAGACAGCCTCCCATATTGCCCCTACCGCAGCAATTGTCCCTGCAACAGCCGGATTTATGCCGACGACGGTATTAAGAAAAAACAGAAGAAAAGTCCCGATAAGGGTGTATAACGCCGAATCCCCTACTCCTGCCAATCCATATCCGAATTTTGTTTTGGAATCCAATTTCATATCATGCCCGCCGTGTAAATCTAACCGTTCCTCAAATATTCTCTCAGAAATTTCTCATCCTCCTTTTCCAGATCTCTTTCACCTGCCAAAGACTCTAAATGATGAGTAAATTCATGCTTGAGGGTATGCGCCAGCTTCTTTTTTAAAGCCTCTCTTCCCAAGTTGCCGTATAATTTTTTAAAAGACCCGTAATATATGACAATATATCGACCCATACTGCTGTTACAGTGGTATTCACCCATAATAAGCAGATCCTTATTTTTGCCTGCAGGATTATATTTTACCTGCGGCAGTAACAATATGCCTCCGTTAAGCTCCTTGTAAAATTCCTTTGGCAATACAGCTGCGATTTCATCGAGTATTTTTCCTACTTCATCAATATCGATCATTATCTTTACCTTGATATCTGTTAATGGGCGGATCTTTTTAACAGCGTTAGAGGAACGTAATACTTTAAATGTCGCATTCCCTGCCCATCTACATAGCATCCCTCTTCGCTTTTTACCATTACCGTGGCCCTTTTATTAATGTTTGAAATTGTCCCTTTCAGCTTTTTCCCTTCATGGTTAAAGTAGACGACATCCCCCTTTTTTAATCCGTACCCGGAATATGCGATGCTCTCCCTCGTAGGCAGAAGGTGATAGCTTTCGGTATGGCCGAAAATATTTAAAGCGACCATCTTAAATCGCTTCCCATTGCAATTTGTGCTGTTAAAATGATAAAACTCTACCACGTGACAAAGCTCATGTTCAAACACAATCTGCAAAGCCGACAGACTGTTATCCGTATTTATACCGCAGACCTTTTTGTTTCTGTCTGTCGTGTCATAATAAAAAAGCAGATCTACTCCAATTCTTATCTCATAATTTACTGCTCCATTTTTGCTGTCGCTGCCTTCTTTTGTACATATGACTTTACCCGCACTTTTGGTCATTCGCCGGGAAAGAGAAAAACGAAGATTATCGTTTAATGTCCTTTTGAACCATCCGTCGAAAAATATTAAATCATACAAATCCAATAATATTTTCAGATCCTTAACGGAAATCGAATCGATATGCACGGTTCTGATATTCATAGACTTAAGCAGTAACAGCCTTGAAATCTCTTTTCTTTTTTTACATATTTCATATTCAGAGTTTTTAAAATCCAACACCCCGGTTTTATATGTACCCATACATTTTATCTTTCATATAACATCACCATTTCAGCAATTCTGTCAGAAAGAGCTTTTTTCAAATGCCCGTCCGCAAGCCGCCACCGCCAATTTCCCCCTATTGTCCCCGGAATGTTCATTCTGGCACAGGCCGGCATATCAAGATAGTCCTGCATCTGTGCAACAAACAGATCTGCAACAGAGCCCATACCCCCGCGGATAAAGCCCCAATTAAAATCCGCTTCACCGAGAATGCCAAGATACTTTGAGGAAAATTTGATTTCATCATCATCTGCTTTTTCAAGCCACCCTCTGACCGTGTTGTTGTCATGGGTGCCGGTGTAAACTACACAATTATGATCGTAATTGTGGGGCAAATAGACGCCTCCATCTCTTTCGAATGCGAATTGCAGTATCTTCATACCGGGAAAGCCTGAAGCTTTTACAAGCGCATTTACTTCCTCAGTCAAAAAACCCAGGTCTTCAGCGATGATTTTCATACCGTTTGATGCAATCTTAATCTTTTCAATCAGATCAAGACCCGGACCGGGCAGCCAACAACCTCTTTCGGCAGTTTTATCGTGACAGGGAACCCCCCAGTAACTTTCAAATCCCCTGAAGTGATCAAGACGCAGAACATCATACAGCTTCGATGCAGCCTCTATGCGCCTAATCCAAAATGAATATCCATTTTCCCTAAGTGCCTGCCAATTATAGATGGGGGTGCCCCAAAGCTGCCCTGTCTTGGAAAAACAATCAGGCGGAACGCCGCCTATCAAAACGGGATGCCTATCATCATCCAAAAGAAAATGCTCCGGCTCGGCCCATACATCCGCGGTATCCATTGGAATATAAAACGGTAAATCACCGATGAAGCCGATGCCCTTTTTTCTGCCGTAAGACCTGAGGTCATTCCATTGTTTATAGAATAAATACTGTAAGGATACATGATATAAAATTTCTTCTTCCAGCAGTTCACAGTAATATTTCATTGAACCGGGGATACGTGAACAAATTGAATCCTCCTGCCACTCAGTCCATGGTTGCATTTGAAAATGGCTTTTAAGAGACATATAAAGCGCATATTCGGAAATCCATTCCTTGTTTTCGTTTTCAAACTGCGCTATTTCTTGCATAAACGAAGGGATTCCTTTAATTCTTTCAAAGGCTTTACGAAACAAAATCGGTCGATACTTAAAAAGGCGGCCGTAGTCCACCCTTTCAGGGTCGTCACCCCATGAAAAAGAATTTACCTCATCTTGTTTTAACAGACCGGCCTGAATAAGGATATCCAGATCGATGAAGTAGGGATTGCCGGCAAACGCCGATAAACTTTGATACGGTGAATCTGCATAACCCGTGGGTCCTATCGGCAGCATCTGCCAATATCTTTGTCCGGCCTCCGACAAAAAATCAATAAATTCAAATGCCTCTTTCCCAATGGTGCCTATTCCATAGGGAGAAGGCAAAGAGGATATATGAAGTAAAATGCCGCTTGCGCGTTCCATAAATTTCAGCAAAGAGACCCGCCCATTAGCTTTGTCCTAGATAGAAGGAATAGCCTTATCTCCTGCATTCTCCTTTCCGGTTATAATATGCTGTTTGCATCGTCCAAACATGACCTTTCAGCACATAAACGCTGTCGGGCAGTTACCGGATTTCCGGATCTGTTTAGCTGCCCCGTTTTGAGAGCGTATAGTCCCAAAACTGTTAATATCATTTTTTTCAATGCTTTCAAAATGTATTATACCATGAACTAAACTCCATAATCCCACAATTATTCCGCTGCACACGATTTCTGCATTATTGGTTAAAACCTGTGACCGTCAAACTGACTTTAAGAATATTTACGTAGTCAAACAATCATGAACCGAAGGTGTCAGCTCACAATAGCCTATCCTCACAGGATAGCCTGCTATCCTATGTTCTGGTCACCTTTGGAGCATCAAAGATCAACGTTCCCCGTCTAAGCCGGATTTCAAAACTGTGCACCGACAAGTAACTCAATTGCTCCATTATGGGCAACGGATATATAATGAAAGAGCCGATCAGAAATTAATCTGTCGGCACTATCAATTATAAAGAAATGGTAAGTCCTGCCCGTCATTATCCCGCAATTATTCCACAACGGCAGCTATGACGGTCATATCGTCCCTTTCCCTCAACCCATACTTTTGAACAGCGCGGTTTATGATTAAATCCGCCATAGTTTGAGGGTCTTTTGAACGGATTTCACCGATAACGTTTTCAAGCCAATCGGAATCTTCTTTCCCCCTGCCTGCCTCCGTAATTCCATCGGAAACAATAATTAGCTGATCACCCTTCCGCAAGGAAATTGATATGGACTCAACGGGAATTCTCTCTATTATTCCCATCGGCAGCGCAGAGACTTTTATTGACCTTACCTCGTTTCCCCGTTTGATGAAGCTGGCTGCAGCCCCTATCTTATAAAGTCTTGCTTTGCCGTTATACAAGTTGACCGATACCATGTCCACGGTGGAGAAGACTTCATCCGGAGATCTGAGCAGCAAAATAGAATTGATCATTCTAAGAGCGGATTCTATATCAAACCCAACTTTTAAAAGGTCATAGAGCGTATTCACGGTCAGATTACTTTCTTCTGCTGCCCTCATACCTTTACCCATTCCATCGCTTAGCACTATCAGATATTCCCCCTCGCTCAGGTGAGTGCAAAGATAGCTGTCGCCTGAAATCCCTCCTTCTTTAGCATATCCGGATATGCCTACAGCCAGTTTTACGGCGGGTTTTCTAGATATGAATGGTACCGGCTTCCATTCTATTTCTTCCCCCATCGTTTCCAAAGCTCTCGACATTCCTTTAAATTGCTGGGATACTGCAATCCTTGCAGGATTACCGTCGTGAACCGCACCGCAGCATAAGGATAATTTGTGAAATACAGCC
>CAYRNC010000021.1:0-2498 GCA_964425645.1 uncultured Oscillospiraceae bacterium
TCATGTTAGAATATTTAGCGTAGCAGCAAGTTTTAAGACGTAGGCATTTCAAAGAGTGGGCATCCCCACTCTTTGATTTTTACGGCACATGCAAAAAGGACTATAAAGTTTGGTTTCAAAAGGAATAAAAATGAGCCGGAATAAAGTTCTGGAATCAGTTCGGGCTGAAGTGGAGCCGTTTTTAAAGCGGGAAGGATATGTTCTTTATCATATAGATTATGTAAAAGAGGGCAAGGATCGCTTTCTCCGGGTTTTTATTGAAAAAGCTCCGGAACCCGATGAAAAGTGGCCGACTGATGTGAGTATGGACGACTGTGAAAAAGTAAGTCGCTTTATAAGTGAAAGATTGGATGATCTTGATCCCATAAAGCACAACTATTTTCTTGAAGTATCTTCCCCCGGTCTTGACAGGCCCCTTCTAAAGGACGAAGATTACGTAAGATATGCAGGAAGCCTTGTGGATGTCCGTCTGTATAAGAGTATCGATGGGAAAAAAGTGTTTACAGGACGCCTTATAAAATTTGAGGAGGATATTTTTCAAATTGAAGAGGAATGCGGTAAGGTGCTTTCCATTCCTTGCAGTAATATTTCCCTTATAAGATTGACCGTTGTGTTTTAAGGAGGATCAGGCTGAAAATGAACAAGGAGTTTATCCTGGCGATTGACGAATTGGAAAAGGAAAAGGAGATATCAAAGGATCTCCTTATAGAAGCTATAGAATCTGCGTTGGTATCTGCATATAAAAAGAACTATGGAACATCTCAAAATGTTCGTGTGAGCATCGATAAAGATGTGGGTGATATAGATGTACTGATGAGAAAGGATGTAGTAAGCGATGTCTCTGATCCATTGACTGAAGTTTCATTAGATGAAGCAAAAAGTATCGACCCGGAATACGAATTGGGCGATGTTATCGAATACCAGGTGACCCCAAAGGATTTCGGAAGGATTGCAGCCCAAACGGCAAAACAGGTTGTGGTACAACGCATTCGGGAAGCCGAAAGAGGCATGATATATGATGATTTCATAAATAGACAAAGTGAGGTTGCGACAGGCATTATTCACAGATTAAGCAATGAGACCGTCTTTGTTAACATTGGAAGGACTGAGGGCATACTGGCCGTTACAGAGCAGGTCAGAGGCGAAAAATATATTGTTAACAACCGCATTAAAGTATACATTATGGACGTTAAAAAGACAACAAAAGGCCCCCAGGTATACCTGTCAAGATCACACCCAGGGTTGATTAAAAGACTTTTTGAGCTGGAAGTGCCTGAAATTCAAGACGGAATTGTCGAGATCAAAAGCATAGCCAGAGAGGCCGGCTCAAGGACTAAATTAGCTGTTTATTCGGATGATGAAAATGTGGATGCAGTGGGTGCTTGTGTTGGTTCAAGGGGGAACAGAGTCCAGGCTGTAGTGGATGAACTCTTTGATGAAAAAATCGATATAATCAACTGGAGTGTAGATCCTAAAGATTTTATTAGCAATGCTCTTTCACCTGCTAAAGCGGAGCATGTAATCATAGACGAGGAAGGAAGATCAGCTACGGTTATAGTACCGGATTATCTTTTATCTTTAGCAATAGGAAAAGAGGGCCAGAATGTGCGATTGGCTGCGAAGCTCTGCGGATGGAAGATAGATATTAAAAGTCATTCACAGTATGATTCCGATGAAAATATCGGGTCTGAGGAGGAGACTGTCGCAGAGGTCGATTCCGTTAAAGAGGAAGCATCAGATGAAAACTAAAACCAGGAAAATACCTATGCGGCGCTGCGTAGGCTGCATGGAATCCAAGCCAAAGAAGGAATTAGTGCGCATTCGTGTTTCGGAAGAAGGACAAATTGAAATAGATCCTACAGGAAAAGCCAAAGGGCGGGGACTTTATTTGTGCCCCAATACTGATTGTTTTTTGTCAGCAAGTAAAAAACGTGCAATATCAAGAGGCCTTAATATAGAAACGGACGAAGGTCAAATAGAAAGATTAGGAAAGGAACTGGCAAGCTATGCAGCAAAGAGTGACCGTTTATCCGGGACTTGCAAAAAATAGAATAGCTTTGATTACAGGCTGCCGTTTCTGCTTCTATTATAAAAGGGAAAATTCGGTTTCTGAATTGGCTGAGGGATGAGGGAAAAAATTTTAAAAATGAGCAAAATTGCATATGTTCGAAAAATACCGGTTTATGTCTTCGGAAAGAAAGAAACACTGTCTCAAATTACCGGCGAGATCGAAAGAGGGATTTTTGGTATAACTAACGAGCACCTTGCGTCGGCAATAATTAATGAGATTAAAGGGGCGGACAGGTAGCCTGAATAGCACTAGGAGGTATATGCATGTCTAAAAAGGTATATGAATTAGCCAGGGAATTGGATATGGAAAGCAAGGAGCTGTTGGAAAAAATCAAGGGCATGGGAATTGAGGCAAAAGGCCACAACAGCGTGCTTTCTGATATTGATGCAAAAGCGGTTGCTAACATCATCGTCCGAAATCGAAAAAA
>CAYRNC010000021.1:2554-20612 GCA_964425645.1 uncultured Oscillospiraceae bacterium
TCGTCGTCCAAAGAAAAAGAGGTGAAAATCTCTGTAAAACCGGCAGCGGCGGCGGTGATGATGGGGATGCGAAAAAAGACCGAACGGAAGGACCGACAAGAATCCGGGCCTGTTTCTCAAAAGACGGAAACCCTTTCAAAAGGGACC
Source organism: uncultured Oscillospiraceae bacterium (assembly GCA_964425645.1). Classification (GTDB taxonomy): domain Bacteria; phylum Bacillota; class Clostridia; order Peptostreptococcales; family Anaerovoracaceae; genus CAYRNC01. The sequence goes on from CAYRNC010000021.1 coordinate 2,702, forward strand.
TCCGCGGCACGAACTTCTGCTGTTTCACCTCCACCGGGTACGCCGCTGCCAAGGGCCGCGATCACTCCGCCTTTGGGTATTCCTTTACCAAAATCCGAATCAAAACAACCTATAAGGGAAGAATTGATAAAGAAGGAAAATTATCAGGAAACTGCGGAAATGCCGATAAAGGATATAGCAACAGAAACAGAACAGGTCAGGCCGATTCAGGAAAAAGAACTGTTAATACCGGAGAAGGATATGACGGAACCCGTAAAACATGATCCACCAAAGAAAAAAACTGAAGCCAAAACGGACAAGAAAGCGGTTAGGGCCAAAGATGCTAAAGGACCTGCCGGGCAGAAAAGCACGAAACCGTCGGAAGCCAAGGTTTCTAGGCCGATTGAACATAAAAAAGAGGATAGGCCCAAAAGGGATGATTCGAAGACAGAGGCAAAGAAAGAAACTCCGGGACGGCGCGCCAAACCCGATGACCCCAGGGCAAAAGAGGGCGTAAGAAAAAAACCTGACAGCAAAGGAAAAGCCGATAAGGCTGCTCCAAAACATGAGGTTAGAAAAAACAAAGATAGGCCCGGCTTGCCGTCAATGGAAAAACCGCCTGTCAGAAAACCACACAAGCAAAGATCCCAGAAACCCAAGGAACCTGATAAGGAGATAATTTTGGAAGAGCTTGAACCCGGAACAAAGATTGTAAATGTGCCTATAACAGTAAAAGGATTGTCCGAACAGATTGAAAAAAGCTCATCTGATGTGATTATGGCTCTTATGAAGCTTGGAATCATGGCAAATATCAATCAAAATCTGGATGAAGACATGGTGGTTTTGCTTGGCGAGGAGCTGGGAATTCCCATTGTGGTTGATAAGATCGAGGAAGAGATAGTAGAGGAAGGCCTGGAGCTGTTTGAAGACAGTGAAGAGGATTTAACTGCCCGATCCCCTGTTATAACGGTAATGGGACATGTGGATCATGGCAAGACATCCCTTCTTGATGCGATACGAAAAACTAATGTAACAACGACGGAATCAGGAGGTATTACACAGCATATCGGAGCATCGGAGGCAGTAAGTAAAGGAAAGAAAATAGTATTTCTGGATACACCGGGTCACGAAGCATTTACAACTATGCGTGCCCGGGGGGCCCATGTAACAGATATAGCGGTACTGGTAGTAGCCGCGGATGACAGCGTTAAACCCCAGACTGTCGAATCTATAAGCCATGCTAAGGCGGCGGGCATTCCGGTCATTGTAGCTATTAATAAGATGGATAAGCCTGATGCAGATCCGCAGCGTGTAATGCAGGATCTTACCGAGCACGATATACTTGTCGAAGAATGGGGGGGAGAGACCATCTGTGTGCCGGTTTCGGCAAAAACCGGTGAAGGCATCTCCAATCTGCTTGAAATGATTTTGTTACAGGCGGAAGTTCTGGAACTTAAAGCAAATCCTGATAGGCTGGCGGCCGGAACGGTTATTGAGGCCAGACTTGATAAGGCTAAGGGTCCTGTTGCAACCCTGCTCGTTCTTAACGGAACACTGCATAGCGGTGATCCAGTGGTGGCAGGCACTTGCCACGGCCGGGTAAGGGCAATGACCAACTATAAAGGAGACAGCATCAGGAATGCCGGTCCTGCTACAGCCGTTGAAATTACCGGCCTTACGGAGGTCCCTGAAGCCGGCGACGAATTTCATGCTGTTAAAGAGGATCGAATTGCCCGGGAAATTGCAGAACAAAGAAAGCTGAAACTGCGCGAAGAAATCATGGCAAGGAATGCCAGTGTAACACTTGAACAGCTGTTCAGTCAAATAAAAGAAGGGGAGGTGAAAGAGCTTAACCTGATCATAAAGGCCGACGTACAAGGCTCTGTGGGCGCATTGACCCAATCCCTTGAAAAACTGCAGACAGAAAACGTTAAGGTGCGCATCATCCATACAGGAGTTGGAACGGTAACCGAATCTGACATCATGCTGGCAGGGACATCCAACGCTATTATAATAGGTTTCAATGTACGCCCAAGCAGCAATATTTCGGCGTTGGCGGAACGGGAAAAGGTGGAGATTCGCTCCTACAGAATAATATATGAAATTATTGATGATATTGAAGCCGCATTAAAAGGTCTGCTTGATCCTATCTATAAAGAAGTGATACTCGGAAAAGCGGAGATACGTAATATCTTTAAAGTTCCGGGTACAGGAATGGTCGGGGGAGCATATATACAGGAAGGCAAAGTCTTAAGGAACTCAGATATCAGGCTTTTGCGTGACGGTATAATCGTTTTCGAGGGCAAGATCTCATCTTTAAAAAGGTATAAGGATGATGTAAGAGAAGTTGCTCAAGGTTTTGAGTGTGGCATCGGTATCGAGAACTTTAACGACATAAAAGAAGGCGATATCGTTGAAGCATATAAGATGGAAGAAATCATGAGGAAATAAAATGGGAAAAAGTTATCGATCATTCCGTCTGGGGGAGGAAATACGCAGGATAATCGGCAATCTGTTGCTGTTTGAATTAAAGGATCCAAGGCTATCCGGTATAGTCAGCGTTTCCGCTGTTAACGTGACTCAGGATAACAGTTTAGCTACCGTATATATCAGCGTACTTTGTGATGATGATGCTGAAGCCTCCAAAGCTAAAAGGGAAGAGGTTATAGAAGCTTTTCGGGGCGCTAAGGGACTGATAAGAAAAGAGATCGCTAAACAGATTAAATTAAGACACGCCCCGGATCTCGCATTTATGATAGATACATCCATGGAATACGGAAGACACATATCTAAAGTGATTGACGATCTTGTAATAGGCAAAGAAAAAGAAGATGAAGAAAAATAATTCCAGTCTAAAGGAAATTAGCGGCCTTATTCTTGAAGGAGAAAGGTTTCTTTTGTTTCCCCATATTCATATAGATGGTGATGCTTTAGGCTCCTCGGTTGCTTTATGCCGAACAATGCGAAAAGCCGGGAAAGCGGCCCACATTCTCATTGAAGAGGATCTTCCTTCAAACATCGCTTTTTTGGATGAAGGGTTTTGTATAAGATCTGAGGATGTCAAGGACCATAAATATATGTCTATAGCTTTGGACTGCAGCGACGCAGGGCGGTTGGGGATACGTAAACGATTTTTTTTTGACGGAGAAAAAACTGTAAGCATTGACCATCATATTACGTTTCATCCTTTTGCCGAATATAATTATGCAGACGAAAATGCTTCGGCTGTCGGGGAGATAATTTTCCGCCTGCTGAAACTCATGAAAGTCGACATAGACGCTTCTGTCGCCGAAGCTCTTTATGCTGCCATTGCTACCGATACAGGAAATTTTCAGTATTCAAATACGACGGCAGAAAGCCACAGAATAGCGGCTTCGCTTTTCGATGTCGGCATGGACCATAATAAGGTGACTTTGGAAGTTTATCAGAACCAGAAGGCTGAAAAGGTGAAAATAATGGGTAAGGCTTACGGAACACTTGAATTCTTTTACAGCGGCAAAGGCTGCATTGCCTGTGTCACTCAGGAAATGCTAAAAGATGCAGGTGCCATAATGAGCGAAACTGACGGCATTGTGGAGCAGATCAGGAATATAAACGGCGTTGAAATAGCTATCCTTCTAAAAGAGGAAAAGGATGTGATTAAGGTGGGGCTGCGTGCAAAAACGCAGGCTGACGTATCTTTGATTGCCGAACAACTGGGTGGAGGCGGTCACAAAAAAGCTGCCGGCTGCAGCATCCAGGGAAACATTGAAAATGCGAAAGCAATTCTTATCGATGCCGCAACAGCGCACCTATCGAATCTTCTTTGGCGGTGATGGGTTTGAGAGGGATTATTAATATGCTTAAGCCGGCCGGTATGACATCTTCTGACGGGGTATATCATTTAAGAAGGTTGATCGGCCAAAAAAAGATAGGTCATGCAGGAACCTTGGATCCTATGGCTACAGGCGTACTGCCGCTGTGCATAGGCGGAGCCACCAGAATTATTGATTATCTGGATCTGGATAAAAAAGAGTACCGCTGTGAAATGCAATTAGGTGTTGTAACGGATACCTGGGATATTTGGGGAAATATTGTTAAATGTAAAATAGACAGTGTACCGCCTGTTTCTGTAAAGGAAATTGAGGATGCGCTGTTAAATTTTTCGGGGGAAATCTATCAAATGCCGCCCATGTATTCCTCTGTGAGAATCAAGGGGAAGCATTTATATGAGTATGCAAGAAACAATCAAAAGGTCGAAGCGGAAAAGCGTCCGGTAATTATTTACGACATCAGCCTCGTCAGTTATCATCCTTCTTCGGGAAGAGTCTTTTTTGATGTAACCTGTTCAAAAGGAACATATATCCGAAGCATTTGCCACGAAGCAGGTGAGATGTTAGGCTGCGGAGCGGCGATGAGTTTTCTTTTGCGGAAAAGAACCGGATCATTTCTTCTTCAGGATGCGGCTACCGTTGAGGATTTACATTTTGATTGGCGCCGATATCTGATGCCTATCGATTATCCTTTACAGGATTTAGGTAGCATTGATATTCCTAAAATAAGGAGGCAATGGTTTTGTAACGGGGGATATTTGAGGCCGGAAGAAGTCAGAATCATAAAAAGACCGTCTTTTGGCGCAATACCGTCACACATTAATACAAGAGGCGGCTTAGACCGAGCCTACAAAGTATATTGTGATGGAGGGTTCTTGGGCATAATGCTATACGATCAAAATGGCGGAATATTTGTTGCAGATAAAGTATTTAATGGATAGGATCTATAGAAGATGAAGCTTTTTACATCCTTGGATGAAATACAAAACATGGAGAAAACAGTAGTTGCTCTAGGCAATTTTGACGGTGTTCATAAGGGTCATCAAGAGTTGATTCGCAGGACAGTCAATACTGCAATTTCAGCGAATCTTAAAAGTGCCGTTTTCACCTTTAACAACCACCCTAAAAATGTGCTTACCGATAGAAATGCAGTAAAAAACATTTTGTATTTCGATGATAAAATCAAGATTTTATACGATCTGGGTGTTGAATATATTGTTTCCATAGATTTTGATTACGAAATTCAGACTATGGGAGCCGGTGATTTTATAAACAAGATCTTGATCGACACGCTCAATATGAAGGAAGCATACTGCGGCTTTAATTATCGCTTCGGCTACAAAGGAGATGGATCACCCAAGATCCTTATGAATGTCGGTCTTGAAAAGGGCTTTGGTATTCACGTTCTGGAGCCATATATGGTAAGAGGAAAAATTGTAAGCAGCACGTTGATACGTAAACACATCAGCAATGGAAATGTAGACAAGTGCCTTGCTTTTATGGGGCGCTACTACAGCACCCGGGGAACCGTTGTACACGGTAATAAGGTTGGAAGGAATATAGGGTTTCCAACTTCCAATATTACGATAGATGAAGAAATGGTGACCCCTGCAAACGGCGTATACATCACTTTATGTAACTATAATGGAGTAAAATACCCAAGCGTTACTAATGTGGGGGTAAAACCTACCGTAAAACAGCTTGACAAGGTTAAAAATATGGAAACCCATATATTCGGGTTCGATAAAGATATATACGGCAGGCAGATAAAAGTGGAGTTTCTTGAAAGAATAAGGGAAGAAATCAGATTTGACACCTTTGAGGCGCTGTCTGAGCAGATCCAACGGGATTGCTTGACAGCTGCTGCCTACCATGGTATCATTAACCGTCAATAATACCTACGGCTTGGTCCTTCACTTCTCCGATGGGGTACTCGGCGGTAGGCGAATAAAAAAAGGAGAAAAACTATGATCAGTATGGGAAAAAAAGTTGAAATCATGAAGGAGTATATGACGCATGAAGGGGACACCGGCTCCCCGGAAGTGCAAATTGCATTATTGACCTATCGCATCAATGACCTTAACGAGCATTTGAAAATTCATAAAAAAGACCATCATTCCAGAAGGGGTCTTCTTAAGATGGTAGGTAAAAGAAGGAATATGCTAAATTATTTACGCAACAAGGATGTGGAGCGTTACAGAACCCTGATAGCGCGTTTAGGATTAAGAAAATAGAGGGAAGATAAAGGCGGGGGCATCCCCGTCTTTATTCCATATACATTAAAACAAAATCGGGTATGGGGCGGCTTGAGAATTCAGTCTACCAAAAGAGATAGGCTGAATTGTCAAGCCGGCCCGATTACTAAAACAATGGAGGTAAAACAACACATGAGATTTACAGATTTTAAAACCTATCGAACCGCGATAGGCGGGCGGCTATTGCAGATAGAGGTCGGCAAAGTAGCACAGCAGGCAAATGGAGCGGTGACTGTACGCTATGGAGATACGGTAGTAAATGTTACAGCCACTGCATCCGCCGAACCCAGAGCCGATATCGATTTTTTCCCTTTATCCTGTGATTTTGAAGAAAAGATGTATGCAGCGGGAAAGATTCCGGGAGGGTTTATTAAAAGAGAGGGCAGACCCTCAGAAAAAGCGGTGTTAAGCGCTAGGTTAATGGACAGGCCTCTTCGCCCGCTGTTTCCAAAGGGCTATTATAATGATGTACAGGTAATTGCCACCGTACTTTGTGTGGATCCGGATTGTACCCCGGATATTGTAGCGATGATAGGATCCTCAATAGCGCTCTCTGTTTCCGACATTCCCTTTGAAGGTCCGACAGGATCCGTGCTCGTAGGACGAATTGATGGGAGATTTGTGATTAATCCCACCCTTGAACAAAGAGAGAACAGCGAAATGCATCTCGTGGTATCCGGGACAAAGGATGCGATTATGATGGTCGAAGCGAGTGCATTTGAACTGTCTGAAGAAATTATGTTGGAGGGAATTCTTTTTGCTCATGAGGAAATTAAAAACATTATTGAATTTATCGATCAAATTGTGTTGGAAGTCGGTAAGGAGAAAATAAAACCGGTTTTATATGAAGTGGATAAAGACATCGAAGAGGCTGTAAAAGCTTATGCCGTCAGTAATATGAAAAACGCGATTAAGACTTTTGATAAATTGGAACGCTTAGAGAATATGGATCGGGTGGAAAAAGATACATTGGAACACTTTGCGGACATTTATCCTGACGGAGAAAAGGATATCGACGCAGTGCTTCATGACATAACCAAGGACTTGGTAAGAAATATGATATCAGATGAGGGTATACGTCCCGATAACCGTAAATGCGATGAGATTCGTCCTATTTGGTGCGAGACGGGTTTTCTTCCGAGGACCCACGGAACAGGTCTGTTTACAAGAGGACAAACCCAGGTTTTGTCCGTTGCTACCCTTGCCCCGTTAGGTGAATCCCAGACTATTGACGGCATTTCCGAAGAATCAGAAAAAAGATATATGCATCACTATAACTTTCCGCCTTACAGCGTAGGTGAAACAAGGCCTATGCGAAGCCCCGGCAGAAGAGAAATCGGACACGGTGCTTTAGCCGAACGGGCCCTCGTACCCGTTCTTCCTTCACCCGAAGAATTTCCATACGCTATACGAGTGGTATCGGAAGTGCTGTCGTCTAACGGCAGTTCCAGCCAGGCATCTGTATGCGGAAGTACATTAGCTCTGATGGATGCAGGCGTTCCGATTTCTGCACCTGTGGCAGGGATAGCGATGGGACTTATCAAATCCGATGAGAAAATCGCCATTTTAAGCGACATCCAAGGGATGGAGGACTTTCTAGGAGATATGGATTTTAAAGTAGCGGGAACAAGAAACGGGATCACAGCAATACAAATGGACATTAAAGTTAAGGGCCTGTCCAAAGATATCTTACAGGATGCGTTAAAACAAGCCCATGATGGCAGAATTTTTATTATGGAAAAGATGGAACAGGAAATTAAGGAACCCAGGACCGACCTTTCACCTTATGCACCAAGAATAATATTCATGTCGATTGACCCCGATAAGATTCGTCTCGTTATAGGTAAGGGCGGCACAACCATAAATCACATCATAGCACAAACCGGGGTAAAAATTGATATAGACGACGACGGTACAGTGAGCATAGCATCGCCGGATATGGAAAGTGCTCTTGAGGCGCAAAAAGAGATAGAGCTTCTTATTAGGGATGTGGAAGTCGGGCAAATATACACAGGAAAAGTGACAAGGCTTATGTCCTTTGGGGCGTTCTTAGAAATTCTGCCGGGGAAAGAAGGACTGCTGCACATTTCCAAAATAGCCAAAGAAAGAATTGAAAAAGTGGAAGATGTTTTGAGTGTAGGTGATGAACTGGCTGTTAAAGTTACAGAAATCGACAACCAGAACAGGATTAATTTATCCAGGAAAGAACTTCTGTAAGTCTCGTTTCGAATGAGGCACACCCCGTTCACATAACATAGTGAAGGGGGTGTATTTATATGATAAAAAAGCTTGCGTTTGGGGTACTTATCGGCTTTACTTTGGCATTTATACTTTTCCAGCTGCTTTATATGTTTTCCGGCATGTTCACAGTAAAGCCTGCAGCCTTGGCCGGAGAAGAGGATATCGTGCTAAGAGGCGGTGAAAAGCATGAAAAGAAAATGGCGTTTGCGTGTAACGTAGACTGGGGAGAAGAAATAATTCCCGACCTGTTGTCAATTTGCAGGGATAAGGGAATTAAAATCACATTTTTTGTGACAGGAAAATGGGCTAAAAACAATCCATATCTTCTCAGGAAAATGTATGTTGCGGGACACGAGATAGAAAACCATGGTTACGGACATAAACTGTGTTCGCAAATTTCAAATGATGAATGCGCAAAGGAGATCAGACTTACCGAAGAGATAGTTGATGAACTTTTGGATATGAAAACCACATTATTCGCTCCTCCTTCCGGAGATTATGACAGCAAAACTGTAGACCTTTGCAAAGAGATGAACTATCTTATCAGTCTTTGGACAATTGATACAATAGATTGGAGAAAAGATTCTTCGAAAGAAGTCATCAGGGAGCGCGTTTTGAAAAAAGACCAAAATGGGGCAATAGTTTTAATGCATCCCAAGATTGAAACAGTCAAAGCTTTGCCGGGTATAATCGATGAGATACGAGGTAAGGATATAGAAATCGTCACTGTTCATTATTTTTCCGATCAAATGAAAAGCAGATTGTCCTCCGATTGAAGTTGCGGGAAAGTTTGATAAAGTATATAATATGCGCAATCGAGAAAATTATGATTAAATATTAAACAAGGAGAAAAAATGATCATAAATGAAAAGTTGAATAACGGAATTAGGGTTGTTATGGAGTCGCTTCCCTCAGTGCAATCCGTCTCCGTCGGGATATGGGTAAAGGCAGGTTCAGTGGACGAGATTCCAGGGAATTCCGGGATATCACATCTTGTTGAGCATATGCTTTTTAAAGGGACAAAGAACAGATCCGCAAAAAAAATTGCTGAGGATGTGGATAGAATCGGCAGTCACATGAATGCTTTCACCGGAAAGGAATGTACATGCTATTATATAAAAACAATAGAAAGCAATGTGGATAAGGCTTGTGAAATTCTGATAGATATGTTTATGAACTCTGTATTTGACCCTGATGAATTGATTCGCGAAAAGAGTGTTATATATGAAGAAATTAAAATGATCGAGGATGCCCCGGAGGATGATGCGCACGATTTGCTCTCTGAAATGGTATTTCGCGGAACCCCATTGGAAAGTCCGATCATAGGCAGTGTACAATCTTTAAAGGAAATAGGCAGGGATAATATTAAAGAATACATAAGTAAAGAATATTCGGCAGATAGCATAGTGATTTCTGTGGCGGGGAGCTTCAATGCAAAGCATATGTTGAACATTTTTGAAGGAAAATTTGACGGCTTGACCGGTTCAAAAGAAAAAAAATTAAGGCCGGCCCCTGCTTATGTACCGGAGTATAAGGTAAAGATGAAAGATGTTGAGCAATCGCATCTTTGCATCGGAGTAAAAGGGGTTCCAAAAGAAAATGTTCAGTACTTTCCGATGGTGTTATTAAATAATATTACCGGGGGAAGCATGAGCTCACGCCTATTTCAAAACATAAGGGAGGAGAGGGGACTGGCTTATTCGGTGTACTCTGTAAACCAATCATATGCCAGCGACGGAATTATCAGTGTTTATGCAGGAATAGGCCATAACAAGGTGGAGGAAACCCTTAAGGCTATTGCCGGGGAGCTGGAAAGGCTGGGCAATTATTGCATAACACAAGAGGAGCTCAATACGGCAAAGGAGCAGCTTAAAAGCAGCTATATTTTCAGTCAGGAAAGCGTAAACAGCCGCATGTTTTCTATAGGGAAAAATTTGTTGCTTTTTGATAAGGTGCTTACGACAACCGAAATTATCGATAAAATAAATCAGGTTACATTTGAAGATATAAAAAGGGCTGTTTCAATTATTGCCGATCCCAGCAGATTTTCGGCAGTTCTAATCGGAAATAGGGATGTTGATTTAAAAACCTACTTAAAGGTATAGGATTACTGAAAGAAGTATCGATTCATGGAACAGATAAAAATAAAATATGTAAACGCGGAGATAAAGAAGCTTAAATACATTGATGGAAAAAGTGATTGGATCGATTTGCGATCTGCCGAAAATGTAAGGCTTAAAAAGGGTGAATCAAGGCTGATATCTTTGGGGGTGGCCATGGAACTTCCAAATGGATATGAAGCGCTGCTTATTCCCAGAAGTAGCACATTTAAGAATTTCGGGCTGATTCAGACAAATCACACAGGTGTGATAGATGAAAGTTATTGCTCAGGCGAGGATGTCTGGATGTTTCCCGCATTGGCAGTAAGGGATACCGAAATACATGTCAATGATAGAATCTGCCAGTTCCGGATAATCAAGCACCAGCCCGCCATATGTTTTTTGGAAGTAGACGATCTTGAAAATGCTACACGAGGCGGAATCGGCAGCACAGGCATAAAATGAGCTCATAAGATACTTGTATCGGACATATAATCCGCACCTTAACCGTTTCCTTCTGCATATATTGATAGAAACATGACATGGAGGAATGGTTATGCTGTCCCTGGAGCTGATAGAGGATCTCGCCAGACTGAACAGAACACATATACCGGAACCGGTTTTATATGCCAAGGGTGCCGGTGCCTACGGTGTTTTCTACCCTTATATGTCCATGAAGGATTATACAAAGGCGCACTTTCTTCAGGATATAAACACTGAAACACCGGTGTTTGCACGTTTTTCTAAAATGACGGGCCGCCCGGGAAGTGCCGATACAGAAAGAGGGGTCAGAGGCTTTACAGTGCGATTTGTGACAAAAGAGGGGAGATATGATCTGTTAGGGACTCATATCCCCGTTTCTTTTATAAGAGACCCCCGCAAATATCCTTCACTGATTTCTGCTTTAAGTCCCTGTATGAGAACAAACATCAAAAACCCGGAAAAATTGTGGGCCTTTGTAGCTGAAAATCCCGAAACGATGCACATGATAACTTGGTTGTATTCCGATCGCGGGACTTTGAAAAGCTACAGGACCATGGAAGGTTACAGCGTTCACATCTATGTCTGGCAAAACAGCAAAGGAGAACGGTTTTGGGTTAGATACCATTGGAAACCAATTCTTGGGGTTGCCGATATAAGTCGCCAGGAGGCTGAGTTTTTAGCCGGTTTTGACCCGGATGTAGCTTCCAGGGATCTTTATGATGCACTTGACGGCGGAGAAGAAGTATCGTATGAGCTTTGTATACAATTGATTTCAATAAATGAAAATATCGATAGTGAAATGTCTTTGTTGGACCCTGTATGCGTTTGGCCGGAATCCTTGGTACCCTCCCTTAAGATAGGGAAAATGGTCTTGCGTCGGGCTGTTGAAAATCACATTGAAGAAGTGGAGAATGTTACATTCTCGCCTGCAAACCTTGTTTCGGGAATCGGTCTTTCCGCCGAGCCCCTCCTTTCAGCCTTGGTATTTGCCAGCAGTGATGAGGAAAGGTATCGCCTAAGAAAGACCATTTCAAATGCAAGGAGTCCTATAAGATGTAATGATCTTTACAGCTGTAATGATTTTGACATTTTGGCAGAGGATCAGCTCAGTTGGCGTTTGAAATCCATGGATTTAAATGAGAAAGAAAAAATGCTCGCTAATATTGCGGAGGAATTGTTGTTTCTTGATGATATGATAAAGCATTCCATCGTAAAGATATTTAACGAAACAGAAAGCGGGCTTGGCCCATCCCTTGAAAAGTGGATAGGCCTGTGATAACATTGGAAAAAAAAAGAAGGTGAGTCTGCTGATGCTCCGACAGGATATTGAAAAAAGAGAACATCAGATTTTATCAGAATGCGCTACAAAATCCGATGAATCAAGAGGACGAAAAAGATTTGAAGAACCCTGTCAATTCCGCACCGATTTTCAAAGGGACAGAGATCGAATTGTACATTCAAAAGCTTTTCGAAGGCTTATGCATAAAACGCAAGTATTTATTGCCCCCTGGGGAGATCATTTTAGAACTCGGCTTACTCATACGCTAGAGGTCTCCCAAATTGCAAGGACAATATCCCGTGCTTTGGCTCTTAATGAGGACCTTACAGAAGCTATCGCTATGGGCCATGACCTTGGACATACCCCCTTCGGTCACAGCGGTGAGGAGTACCTGTCGAAAAGACATGAAGGCGGATTTTTGCATAATCTGCAAAGCCTAAGGGTGGTAGATGTACTTGAATCTAAAGGTAGCTGCCCGGGCATGAATCTGACTTTTGAAGTCAGAGACGGAATAAGGAACCATACCGGTGATGATTATCCGATTACACTGGAAGGACAGGTTGTACGTCTAAGCGATAGGATTGCATATATAAATCATGATATCGACGATGCTTTAAGATGCTGTGTGTTAAAGGATACTGATTTACCCGAGGATTGTCTTGCCGTATTGGGGCAGGATCACAGATCGAGAATTAATGCGCTCGTATGCGATGTTGTAAAAAACAGTGACGGGATGCATATCGCAATGAGTGAAGAAAAGCTATTTTACATGAACAAGCTTCGCAGCTTTATGTTTGAAAACGTATATCACAGTAAAGAAATAAAGAACGATGATGAAATAAAAAAAATCAAGACCCTTATTTTCTATTTATATGACTATTTTGAAGAGAATCCCGAAAAATTGCCTCACGAACTTAGGAATATGATGCCTTTATTCTGTAAAGAAGAAGTGATAAAAGATCATATAGCAGGAATGACCGATCGATATGCGATAAGTTTGTTTAAAAAGCTTTGCATTCCCGAGGGCTGGAAATAAACTTCTCTTTTTTTTCTGTTGATACCTTCAGCAAAAACGATATAAGGAAAAGAGGATTATTCTCATTTTTGTCGAATATGTATTTTGGGTTTTAGTAATGCTAAAGGAAGGTTTTATATGGGATCTGTTGGGTCGACAATAGATGAAATTAAAAACAGATGCGATATAGTTGATGTGATTAACCGATGGGTCCCTTTGAAAAAATCGGGTAAAAATTTCAAAGGGCTTTGTCCGTTTCACAGCGAAAAAACACCCTCATTTGTCGTATCTTTAGATAAACAGATTTTTACCTGCTTTGGCTGCGGAGCCAGGGGAGATGTAATCGAATTTATAATGCGATATCACAACCTCGATTTTTATGAGGCTATAGAAAAACTTGCTTCTATATACGGCATCAACCTTAAAAGCTTTGGTTTTGCGCAGGAGGGGAACAAAGTAGAATTATATGAAATAAACAGAGAGGCGGCATCATTTTTCCACAAATGTCTTACACGGTTACCCAATGAAGGTTATGATTATATGTCCCGGCGCAGTATAGAACCGATCACATTGAGAAGATTCGGAATCGGCTATGCCGACGGTGACTGGAATACCCTTACCGAACATTTGCTTCATAAAGGAATAAAACCTTCTGTCCTGACAGATCTGGGGCTGATTTCTGCTTCAAAAGGCAAATATTTTGATAAATACCGAAGCAGAATAATGTTCCCTATAATTAACACCCGCAGTAAGGTGATAGGTTTCGGTGGAAGGTCCGTAGCGGATGGGGTCCCCAAGTACCTGAATTCACCGGAATCCTCCGTTTTTTTAAAGAAAAACAACCTTTATGGATTAAATTTAACAAGGCAGGATATAAATAGGGAGAATTGCGCAATACTTGTAGAAGGCTATATGGACGTGATTTCCTTGTATCAGCATGGAATACGCAACGTCAGCGCCTCCCTCGGAACCTCACTGACAGAAGGTCAGGCCCTGATGCTTAAGCGATATACTAACCAAATATTGATTGCATACGACGGGGACGAGGCAGGACAGCAGGCTGCGATCAGGGCATCGGATATTCTGTACAAAGCGGGATGCAATGTTAAAATACTTGACATGGAGGGGGAAAGCGACCCTGACGATTTCATCAAAGAAAATGGAAAAGAGCAATTTATGTCCTTGATGGAAGAGGCTGTATCCTTTATTGATTATAGATTGCAGCTGTTGAAAAAAAAATACCAACTTGATTCCGTTCAACAAAGAGTAGAATATCTGAAGGAAGCCGCTCAAATTCTTCGAAATCTCAGTCCTGTTGAATCCGATGCATACATCAGGAAAATCGCGGCCGAAACGAAAATATCCGAAGGGGCCATACGTCAGGAGACCTACGGCAAGGAAAACAAAGGGCCTGTTACTAAAATAAATGAAACGCAGAGGGTAAAGGATAAAGGAGGAAACCGTATACTGGAAAGAAATTTAATACGGCTTATGCTGTTAAAAAGCAGCTATATACCTAAAATGGAACCATATGGGGATGTTTTTTTAAACCCTGTGCATTATAGAATATATAAAAACATAAACAATCTCTACAAAGAGGACGAAGAAATAGATCTAAATCTGTTATCGGACAGCCTGGACGAGGAGGAAAACCGTGCAATCACAGATATCCTGGAAAATGTTTTCCTGTCGGATAAGGATGACAGGATATTCGAAGAATGCATTAAAAGCATCCATGCGGATAACAGAAGCCGGCGAGAGGCAGAGATTATCAGATTGCTGGCGGTATTACACGATGACAGTGACAAGGATGCAATTATGGCGCTTACAAAGGAATTGATGGAGATGCAAAGCGGAAAAACAGGAGAGAGCAGTCATGAGTTTTGAACTGGGCCGAAGCGAAGGGAAGAAACAAGAATATATCGGTGAAATGCTGGAAAAGGCTAAACGGAAAGGATCTATTTCTTATCAGGAAATAGCCGACCATCTTGAAAACATCGAAATGGACAAGAACCAGCTGGATGAATTCTACGATACTTTGATATCTATGGGAGTTGAAATCGTATCAGAAACCGATCCTGATGATATTGAAATCATCGCACTGGAGAAAGAGGAGGAGGACACTGAGGTGGAAGCTCCTGCAGAAGAGAGCGAAAATATAGAGACAACATTACCCAAAGGGTTTTCAGTAGATGATCCTGTGAGGATGTATCTTAAGGAGATAGGAAAAGTCGCCTTACTCACAGCCGAAGAAGAGATTATGCTGGCAAAAAGAATGGAGCAGGGGGAGGAGGAGGCAAAACAAAGACTTTGCGAAGCAAACCTGCGGCTCGTAGTTAGCATAGCAAAGCGATATGTAGGAAGAGGGATGCTGTTTCTGGATCTAATTCAAGAAGGCAACCTGGGATTGATCAAAGCGGTAGATAAGTTTGACTGGAGAAAAGGATACAAATTCAGTACATATGCTACCTGGTGGATCAGACAGGCGATTACCCGGTCCATAGCGGATCAGGCAAGAACCATAAGAATACCGGTGCATATGGTGGAGACCATTAACAAGTTGATTCGCATATCAAGACAGCTGCTTCAGGAATACGGCAGGGAGCCTACACCTGAGGAAATAGCTTTGGAAATGGACATCACCGAGGATAAGGTTCTGGAGATTTTAAAAATTGCCCAAGAGCCTGTTTCACTTGAAACGCCGATAGGGGAGGAGGAAGACAGTCATTTGGGTGACTTCATTCCCGATGAAGATGTTCCCGCTCCATCAGAGGCGGCTGCATTTTCCATGCTAAAGGAACAGCTCGTGGAAGTTCTTGATACCCTCACCGAAAGAGAACAAAAGGTGCTGCGCCTTCGCTTCGGACTTGATGACGGAAGGGCCAGAACTCTTGAAGAAGTGGGAAGGCGTTTTGATGTAACAAGGGAAAGAATAAGGCAAATAGAGGCGAAGGCCTTAAGGAAATTACGTCATCCAAGCAGAAGCAAAAAATTAAAGGACTATCTGGAATAACGACCTGCTCCTGCCCCATAAAGTTGATATTGCGAGCTATTGCCCGATAGAGGTAATAGCTCCTTTATTATTGCCATCTATGTTATAATATAAATGGGATTATTTCATTTCCTGTTTACAAAACACATAATTATTTGTAATATTTATAAGACAGACCCTAATGATTTTTAGGAAGACAAAAAATATGGTAAAAGTATCTGAACGTATAAAAGCTATCGCTAATTATGTAAATCAGGATGATGTTGTCGCGGATATCGGAACGGATCACGGATTGTTGCCGATTTATCTTTACATGAAAGGAGTAAGCCGAAAATTCATTTTAAGCGATATAAATGAAAGTCCCCTTGAAGCCGCCAGAGCCAACCTGAACGCTTATGTGCCTTTCCTTTTTAAGGACCTGCGTCTGGGGGACGGCCTTTTACCGTATAATGCTGATTCAGCGGATGCTGTGGTTATCGCCGGGATTGGGGGCAGAGAAATTATAAGCATATTGGCACATGACTTAACAAAAACGAAAAGTTTTACTAAATTCATTTTGCAACCGAGGAATGCACAGAGCCTGCTTAGAAAATGGCTTTATGAAAACGGTTTAAATATCACGGCAGAATCTTTGGTCAGGGAGGGCCCACGAATTTGTGAAATTATAGTGGCGGTTCCGTTTTTATGTGCGGTTGATGTTAAGGGATCATGGTATAAAAGGATGGAAGAAAATCTTTCATTTGAGATAAGTCCCCTTCTTTTTAAGAGCAAAGATCCCTTGTTGTCAGATTTCCTGTCAGTGAAAATTAATATAGAGGAAAATATAAAAGAAAACATCATACGTTATGGACAGGAAACAAGCTTAAAGCAGGCGGAACAATCATGTGCACGCCTGGGAAAATTGAGGTCGCTATTGCAACAAGTTGAACAACAGGGAAGGGTAGGTAGTTAATAATGGCAATAAGCTGTGGCGAACTTTTAACTGAATTGAGGACTATTGCACCCCGCGAACTTGAGGAGGAATGGGACAACGGGGGATTACAGATCAATATGGGCCATGATACCGCATCTAAAATACTTGTAGCCTTAGAAATTACCGAGGCTGTAATTCAGGAAGCGGTTGAGCAGGGAGCGGATTACATTGTTACCCACCATCCTCTTCTTTTTAATAAATTGGATGTGATTGACGGCACAAATATAACCGGAAGCTATGTGATTTCTTTAATACGGCACGGGATCTCGGTATATTCGGCACACACATGTTTTGACACTGTATTCGGCGGTAATAATGATTATCTAGCCGATCTTTTGGAGCTGCAAAAAGTGCGTAAACTTAAAGTCTGGACCCCTTTCGGTGACAGGGAACTCAGCGGCCGTGTCGGCGTTTTTCAAAATGCTGTGACGTTAAAAGAAGCAGCCGACTTTGTAGAAACGGCTCTCAGACTTACAGAGCAGGTTAAAGTTGTAGGGAACCCCAATAAAAGGGTTGAAACAATCGGACTGGCGACAGGGGCGGGGGGCAATCTGATACAGGCTGCGATAGATAATGGATGCGATTTGTTTATAACAGGGGATATACGACATCATGAGGCCCAAATTGCAAAGGAAATGGGTCTTTGTTTAATTGATGCAAGCCACTACGGTACTGAAAAATTCTTTACGGAGAATTTTGCTAACAAGCTTCGTAAGGCGATCAAAGGAAAGGTAGAAATTGTAGAATCAAAAACAAAGACTGATTTTAATTTTTGAAGTTTTA
>CAYRNC010000021.1:20647-20926 GCA_964425645.1 uncultured Oscillospiraceae bacterium
GCTCCAAAGGGTAAGGGTGCCAGATAACGTCTGGCGGAGGCGACTCTAGGGAAAGTGCAACAGAAACACACCGCCCACCGGCCATTTGGCCGAGGTAAGGTTGAAATGGTGAGGTAAGAGCTCACCGGCAGCATGGTAACATGCTGGCCGTGTAAACCCCACCCGGAGCAAGACCAAGCAGGGAGGTAATTACCCTTCGGGGTATAATGCCTGAAAGGCGGCGGCCCGTCGCTTCCCGGTAGGTAGGTCGCTTGAGCGCATTGGCGACAATGCGCCTAG
>CAYRNC010000022.1:0-20912 GCA_964425645.1 uncultured Oscillospiraceae bacterium
ATATATTTTTTATTGATTTGATTTTATTTTTTGTTATAATTTAAAATTTGAAATATATATTGTATTTAGTATAGTATTATCTGCAGAATAAAGGAAATAGATATTTTCGATGAAAAAAGAAATGATGATAGATTTTTATAATAACCACAAACCGAAACTACATCTTATATAGTTCCCACCTGCAATCCTGTACAAGATATTTCAGCTCATAAAGGCGTTCCGCACCGGCAACAATGCTTTGACAGCGGTATATAAAAGTGCGAACTCCCGCCGTTCGGGTTTCCTCGCACATTAGAATCTTATCAACGCGGACCGTAAACTGTCGGCCTCCTTTATCGACATAGCGAAATTTGAAAGGAATCGGCTTTTCCTTCCCCGTGAACTTTACCACAGCATCAATCGGCTCTGCCAGTATTTTCACTTCTTCGACCTCCCATCATAATATAATCCCCATCGTTTACCCCTCCCTGCAAAGGATCTATGCCGCTGTTTGCAAATACCCCCCTTATCACGGCTCTGTCCCCGTATTTCTTTCGTATGGAGTCTACGGCGAAATCCAATCTTAGGTTTCCGGCTTTTGAAACATGATCAAATAAACCGAGCTGATATTCTCCGGATTCTGAAAGATCAGAAAGATAAATTCCCAAATATCGAATAGGCTCTCCTTTCCAACATTGATCAAACAGATTGCCTGCATTAAAAAATATCTCCCGGGTAGAATTCACTGGGGTTTTTAATCTCGCCTCGTGGCTATAACGAATAAATCCAGTGGTTTTAACGGAAACGGAAATAAGGGATGTCATGCATTCCAATCTTCGCAGACGCATGCTTATACGCTCTGTCAGGCCCAAAAGAATCATCTTTGCTTCATGTCTTTCCAAAACATCGTATTTTACAGTCGTACTGCCTCCAAGCCCTTTTTGGGGAATTTTATTATTGGGAATAACTGAAGAATGGTCAATCCCGTTAGCATATTTCCATATCAAAAGACCGTGGGATTTCATCAAAGCTTCCATATGGGCCGGATCAGATTTGGCCAGATCCCCGATCGTATTAATGTTGATACGGGAAAGTTTTTGCTCACTGGCTCTTCCTACCATGAACAGCTTTCTGACCGGCAAAGGCCACATCTTATTTTTTATCTCATAAGGCCAAAGGGTATGAACCCGATCAGGCTTTTTGAAATCCGAAGCCATTTTCGCCAATAGCTTATTTACAGACACGCCTACATTGACCGTAAAGCCCAGTTCCTCCTTTATGCGCTTCCTTATCTCATCGGCGGTTCTTTCAGGACTGCCGAATCTTTTTTTTGAACAGGTATAGTCCATAAAGCATTCGTCTATGCTATATCTTTGTATCAAAGAAGAATATTCCGACAAAATACGATACATAGCATCACTTGCACCCATGTAAAGATCATAATCGGGGGATTCTATTACAAGCCCGGGACATTTCTGACGCGCCTCAAAAAGGCTTTCCCCTGTCTTTATCCCTATATTCTTACAGGCGATAGATTTGGCCAGCACAATTCCGTGACGATTCCTCGGATCCCCTGCTATGACCGAAGGTATGGTCCGAAGGTCCGTCGGATATCCTTTTTCCAACAAGGCAGCCGCTGTCCAGGAAAGATATGCGCTGTTGGCGTCTACGTGCATGATGTACATTGCCCCCTCCTTCTTTGAAGCAATACTATCATATCAGAACATATGTTCACCCTCAAGCGCAAATTTTAAAATTTAAGCCTGCCCTGCGATCAGCCTGCCCATTTCCATGGCTCGCTGTTCTTTATCCGCATCCGGATTCCACGGGCAGGAAAGACCGTCCCCTATCAAGGTAAAACCTGCACCGGTAAGCATTTCATTCAACACTTTGACACCTTCCCCGCTCCATCCGTAGCAGCCGAATGAACTTCCTTTTTTATTTTTCATTTTTAACCCTTTTATAAAATGAATCACACCGGCTACAGAGTGAAGTATGCTGTTTCCGACGGTAGGGGATCCCACCGCAACAGCTTTGGATTTAAAAACTTCCGTCACAAGATCATTGATATCGGTTTTGGCAATATTATAGGTTTTGACGTTCACCTCGCTGTCTGCCGACTGTATGCCCTCTTTGATCTTCTCCGCCAGCCTGCCGGTCCCGTTCCACATGGTATCATATAGGATGGTGATCTGATTCTCTTGATAGTCTGCTGCCCATGCGGAATATTTGTTGACAATTTGCATGGGGTTGTCCCTCCATATGACTCCGTGGCTGGTAGCTATAATATCGATAGGAAGGCCTAAAGATAAAACCTGTTCTAATTTTTTACGCAGAACAGCGCTGAAAGGAGTCAAAATATTGGCATAGTATTTAATGGCCTCTTGGTAAAGCTCGCATTGATCCACCAGATCGTTGAACAGCAAATCTGTAGCGTAATGCTGTCCAAAGGCATCGTTGCTAAACAGTATGTTATCCCCTGACATGTAGGTGGCCATGCTGTCGGGCCAATGAAGCATTGTCATCTCTACAAAGATCAATTCTTTCCCGTTTCCTATATCCAATTTATCCCCGGTCCTGACAACGTTAAAATTCCAATCCTTATGATATTGCCCTTTAAGCGATTTAACGGCATTTGCCGTACAATATATAGGCGTATCGGGGACATGTTCCATAAGAGAAGGCAGGGCCCCGCTGTGATCGACCTCTCCATGGTTGATCACGATATAATCAATTTTATCAAGATTTATTTCATCGGACAGATTTTTTACAAATTCATCGGCAAAAGGCAGCCATACCGTGTCCACCAGAACATTTTTTTCTTCTTGAATTAAATAAGAATTGTAGGTAGAACCGCTGTGGGTGGAGTAATCATCTCCATGGAATTTTCGCAGATCCCAATCGACCTTACCTAACCAATAAACATTGTTTTTGACTTGCTTCTTCATGTGTCAATTCTCCTTTCAACTTTTATCAAAAGTTATAACGGTATAAAATTTCTTGTCTCCATTATTGAGCCTGCTTTCAATTTCTCTTTTTATGTCCTCCTCCTTCAGCTCGCATTCATGTGTCATCTCAAGGTCGAACACAACATCATAGTGGGAATAACCGGTTACAATACGCAAATCATGTATCCCTATAACCCCTTTTAAAGGTTTAATTATCTCTTTTATTGTCTCGTTCATCTTTGTTGTCATAGGATCCTTAGTCTTTATCGGGTCCATATGAGCCACCAATTGGATATTAAGTTCATCTTTTATAATTCTTTCGATGTTATCAATGATCCCATGACTTTTAATTAAATCGCCGCACGCATCAACTTCGATATGCACGGTAGCAAAGATTCGATTTGGGCCGTAGCTGTGTATCTCCAGATCGTGGATACCCAAAACCCCCTCAAAGGAACATATTCTGTTTTCGATTTCAGCTGTCATTTCAGGTTCGGGAGCCTTTCCAAGCAGGGGATCGGAAGTCTCTTTTATCAGACTGATCCCTGAATACATTATAAACAATGCTACGAGCATCCCCATATATCCGTCCAGATAAATTTCACTGTATTCACCTGCAACAACACCCGCCAAGACGACACCAGTAGCAATCACATCATTTCTGCTGTCCGTCCCCGCCGCTTTCAGTGCGGTGGAATTGATCATTGCGCTCAGCCTATAATAAAAAAGGGCCTGCCATATTTTCAAAGCTATGGATAAGGCTAATATGACTATAATCGTCCATCCGTATTCGGGAGTCACAGGGTTTAATATTTTTTTAAATGACGATACCAATAGATTCAGGCCTACAATAACGATAAAAAAGGATATAATCATGCCCGTCAGGTATTCAATCCTTGCATGGCCGTAAGGATGTTCTCTGTCTTCCGGTTTTGCAGCCAATTTGAATCCTATCAGGGTAATAACCGATGAAAATGCATCCGTAAGATTATTGATGCCATCTGCAATGACAGCTATGCTGTTAACAAAAGAACCTGCCGCTATTTTTACCGTGCACAATATGAGATTAGTTATAATTCCGGTAACGCCCGCCAGTTTTCCGCAGCTTTCACGAAGGATCGAATCATCATTGTGATTCTTTATGAAAAATCGAATCAACAGTTTTCCCATACGGTTTAAGGCTCCCTTTTACTATAATATAAAGCTGCTGGAGTGCACGACATTTTTGCCGCTTCTTTTCCCTTCCAAAAGGGCATCATCGGCATTTTTTACGGTCATATCAACAGAATTGCCCCTGCATTCGGATACCCCGGCGCTGATCGTAATGTGTATCATCCTTCCTTCAAATAAAAAATATTCAGACTGCACTCTTCTTCTTAATTTTTCCGCGGCGGTTACAGCCCCCTCCAAAGCAGTATCCGGTAAAACGACGAGAAATTCTTCCCCGCCCCATCTGCTTACAAAATCAGCTTTTCTAAATGTTTCCGAAAGGATTCGAGACAATTTTTTTAAAACGTAATCTCCGCAGGCGTGTCCATAATGGTCATTGATATTTTTGAAATTATCGATATCCAGCATAACTACAGAAAAAGTATTCCCGGTTCGTTTCTTACGTTCAATTTCCGCTTCCATTTTATCTATTATATATCTTCGGTTATAAAGATCGGTAAGGGGATCGTGCCAGGACAGATAGATTATTCGCTCTTCTTCTCTTTTTTCCTCTGTTATATCGCTTGCTATCAAAAGCCAACCGGTGCTGTCGCTGTCGGAACTTATGATTGAATTAATGCTCCATTTGCATATCACATGTTCCCCGTTTTTTGTTATGCTTGAAAATATAAGGTGCCTTTTTTCAGGCTGCATCCCTTTAATCTCTTCCTCAAATTCATCCCTTTGAATGTTCATCTGTAAAAGCTCAATGATGTTTTTTCCTATGGCCTCCCTGCTGCTGTATCCAAAAATTCGTTTAGCAGCCGGGTTCCACTCATCCACCATAAAACTTTTGTCAACCTCTACGGCAGCCAAAGGCATGAGTTTGAAGTGTTTTTTTAATTTCATTTCGGAAAATCTTAATTCGTTGAGAAGTTTCAATTTTTCCTGATTAGAACTGTTAAACGCCTTGGCTAGCTCCTGAAGCTCAAAGGAACCCTTTACAGGAAGCGCGGCAATGGACTGTTCCCTCCCCTGCCTCCTTATGGCGGCGGTAAAGCCAATCACAGGTTTTAACGTACTGTGATATGTATTGAATAATGCCGCGGTTACGCCTGCCAGCAGTAAAAATACGGCTGCTGCAAAAAGATAGGCGTTAACTTTAAGGTTTTTTCTTTCAAAAAGAATTTGATCTTCAAAATATCCGTCCGCCTTTGCGCGAAATTTTTTATTGCTGTCCGTGATATCTTTTAACCATCCGGCATACTCGTATCCGAATACTATGTCTGCCGCATATTGGATCTTTTCAGAATCTGTAAGCTCCGCCTCCTTGGGAGTGAGCGATCCTTTCATTTATTTCATTATCTTTTAGATTCAAAGTCTCACAAACCAGCCTCATAGCTTTAATTTCTATTTCCATAAGGGCATCTGATTTTCGCTTGCAGGTTAAAAGATCTTCTGTCAGATCACCGCCTCCCGCATCCGCATTTACCACTTTTCTAAGTCCTTTGATCCCGTTTTCGCAAACGACAACTTCATCCCAATAGACATCCATACACATCGGATCTTTTGTGATTATAAAGGATTTGGCCTGGGCGGTAAGATAATTGGACGCCGGCTCTATAACCTGACATATTTTAAAAAATTCGATGCGCCTGTTTATTGCATCATTATATCTTGAAAAGGAAAGAAAACAAAAATGACCTATTGCAAGCATAAGCAATGCGATTAAGATCACATATACCACAAACAATTGATTGATTCTTTGCTGTTTGATATGCCCCATAGAATTAACCCTCAGGATACAAACCGCATTTACTTAAAAAAGAATTTCCAGCAACTCCTCCCGGGATATGGTTCCAAAATAGGGTGCGGTATCCATAATTTTAAGGGTTTCTTTTACTACTTTTTTGTCATATCTCAGCCCACAAAGTTTATGGGCAAATTCCTCGGCGTCAAGCAAACTCAAAAAATCTCCATAGAATTTACATCCCTGTATCAAGCCGTCCTTCACTTGAATAAAAACCCCCACTTTTCCACCGGGAAAGCGTTTCTCAAAGCGATAATTAAACGGAGGAGATTCTCCGTAAGTCCAATTCCAGGATGCAAACTTAATTTCGGCCAGCTCGGACACCCGTAAAATATCTTCACGTTTTAGAACAATCTCCTTTGACCTGTAATCGTTGGACAATCCCCTTTGAAGGCATTCCTTAAAATCCTTTATCGTCATATCCTCACTGAGAAATTCTCTGATATTGCCTACCCTGCTTCTGATGGATTTTATGCCCTTAGATTCGATCTTGTCAGTTGACACGTTTAGAGCCCGGGCCATGTCGGATATATTCACATCGAACATCAGCGTTCCGTGCTGCATCAGTCTTTTCCGATAAAGCCTTTGTGCATTGCCGGATATTTTTTTATTGCAGGCTATGATATCATTTCGGCCCATGGACATAGCCTCTACCCCAAGACCTCTTAATACCTTGACTACGGGATCAGAAAAAACAGAAAAATCAGTACCCTTATCCGGGTCCACCCGGGAAATAAAAGTATAGTTTAAATTGCCCAGATCCTGATAGACTGCCCCGCCCCCGGAGATTCTCCTTACTACTTTTATTCCCTTTTCCTCAATGAATTCTTGATTAATCTCCTCCAGGGCATTTTGATTTTTCCCTATTATGACGGAAGGCTGGTTCTGCCATAACAGGAAATAATCCTCTTTGGGATCGATGTGCATGAGGCAATACTCCTCCAATGCGATGTTAAAGTGCGGGTCTGTGCTGTTGTTGACTATATATCTCATTTTTCCAGAAGCTGATAACGGAATATCAGCATATTTCTACCTTTCCTTTCCTTGATGTCTGCCTTAAGTATTTTAGCTTTTTCCTCTTTGTTTATAGCTATTTGACTGTTTTCGATTGTGGAGATGTATACCTTAAGTTCCCGAACCCGCCTTGGGCTGATCTCCTCTATGACGCCCCATGCGTCGGCAAGCACGCTTGCCGAATCTCAGGTGGCGCACGCTTTTTCACTTCTTTCTTTTAATGAGGCAGAAATAGAATTAGCAAAAGCCTTTTTAAAATCTCCGTCATCTGCAAACATAATGCTGTCACCTCCTATGATCGTCATTCAATGCATTCTTTTCCCATTTCAGAATAGGCTTTCTCGCTGCCAAAGCCTCATCTATTCTGCCTACAGGAGTGCTGTGGGGCGCTTCTTTGAGCAGCTTCGGATCATTTTTTGCCTCTTCGGCTATGCTGTTCATAGCGTCTGCAAATTCATCCAAGGTTTCCTTGCTTTCCGTTTCGGTAGGCTCGATCATCATAGCCTCCGAAATGATCAAGGGGAAATAGATTGTAGGAGGATGATAACCATAGTCTAAAAGTCTTTTAGCGATATCAAGAGTAACCACATCGCCTGCTGCATCAATTAAACCCCCTAATACGAATTCATGCATGCACATTCTGTCTATAGGCAATCTGTAGTTCTCTTTCAAGCGTTCCATTAAATAGTTGGCATTTAAAACCGCCTTTTTACTTGCAGTCTTTAGTCCATCCCTTCCCATAGCGAGAATATAGGCATAGGCCCGAATTATAACACCGAAATTACCATAGAAGCTTTTTATTTTTCCTATAGAATACGGTCTGTCGTAATCAAAAACATATCCGGTCTCAGTTTTTTCAATCACCGGAACAGGCAGAAATTCAACTAAATCCTCCTTCACTCCGACAGGACCTCCCCCGGGCCCTCCGCCTCCGTGGGGTGAAGAAAATGTTTTATGCAGATTATAGTGAATTACATCGAAGCCCATATCCCCCGGTCTGCTTATTCCCATTATCGCATTCATGTTGGCCCCGTCGCAGTACATGAGCCCTCCCGCCTTATGGACAAGATCGGATATCTCTTTTATATTGCCTTCAAAAAGACCCAGGGTGTTGGGATTAGTCAGCATCATACCGGCCACTTCATCGTTCAGCACTTCTTTGAGATTTTTCATGCACACGGTTCCGTTTATATCAGATTTTACCTCTATGATTTCAAAGCCTGCCACACCCGCGCTTGCGGGGTTGGTCCCATGGGCGGAATCCGGCACTATAATCTTGGTTCTTTTGCTTTCCCCTTTTTTTTCATGATAGGCTTTAATGATCATTAATCCCGTCATTTCTCCATGGGCTCCTGCCGCCGGCTGCAAGGTGACTCTTGCCATACCTCCGATCTCCGAAAGCATGCGATCAAGCTCATACATCAGCGCTAGGGCCCCTTTCACAGTATCCTCAGGCTGATAAGGGTGGAGATTGGTAAATTTACAGAAAGAGGACACGTCCTCGTTAATTTTAGGATTATATTTCATCGTGCAGGATCCCAAAGGATAGAATCCCGTATCAACACCGTAATTCTTATTTGATAAAAGTGTATAGTGTCTTACCACATCCACCTCGCTTACCTCAGGCAGCTGAACCTCATTCTTTGACAGAAGGTGATCCGGGATAAGGTTTTCAAGAGGGACATTTTTCACATCGTTTTCAGGCAGGGAAAAAGCCCTTCTCCCCTCTTTTGACAGCTCAAATATCAGCTTATCGTACTCTTTCAATCAAATCACCTCCAACAAAGCGGCCAGTCGATCGATTTCCTTCTTAGTTCTTTTTTCGGTGACGCAAAGAAGCACACCATTTTCTATGCCGTATTCCTTATTAAGATTATAGCCGCCGAGAATCCCCCGCGAAAGCAGTTCTTTATTTATACTGTCGGCATCATTTTGTCCGATTAAAGCGAATTCCTTAAAAAACGGCTTATTAAACGCAGGTTTATATTTGCCCCCCTCAATGAGCTTTTCAAAGGCATAATGGGCCTTCCTTGCGCATTGAAGCGCAACTTCACGGAGGCCTTTTTTCCCCATAACAGCCATGTAAATGGTGGCAATCAAAGCGTTTAAATTTTGGTTGGAACAAATATTAGACGTCGCTTTATAGCGTCGAATATGCTGTTCCCTTGCCTGAAGCGTCAACACATATGCCCTTTTGCCCTTCCGGTCGATAGACTGACCGACTATCCTGCCGGGCATCTTCCGCATCAATTTTGCGGTTACAGTCATAAACCCTATATGAGGTCCGCCGAAATTCAAATTATTTCCCAGAGATTGGGCATCACCGACTGCAATATCCACTCCATATTCAGCCGGTTTTTTAAGAATCGCAAGGGAAATGGGATCAACCATACCGATGAGAAGCGATTTGTTGTCATGAGTCACCTCTTCTATTTCAGTAAGGTCCTCTGTTATCCCAAGAAAATTAGGATACTGAACTATAACTGCGGCGCTTTCACTGTCTATCAGCTTCTTCAGTTTTTCCGCATCTGTTATGCCATCCGACATAGGAATCTCCACAACCCTTATATCCCTAAAACGCATGTAACTTTTCAGAACCTGCCGGGTTTCGGGTCCTACTGTCTTAGAGATCAAAACAGTATTTCGTCCGGTGCTATCCGCTGCCATGATCGCCCCTTCGGCACAGGCTGTGGCACCATCGTAAAGCGATGCATTTCCCGCATCCATGCCGGTAAGCTCACACATCATGGTCTGATACTCAAATATCGTCTGAAGGGTGCCTTGGCTGATTTCCGCCTGATATGGGGTATATGCCGTATAGAATTCGGATCTCTTTGCCAAATGTCCGACAACGGACGGAATGTAATGGTCATAGGCACCGGCCCCCAAAAAACAAGTCAGCTCGTCAATTGACTTATTTTTATCGCCCAGATCTTTCATTCTTCTTATAATTTCGAGTTCGGACAGGCCGGGATCCAATTTCAGATCCCGTTTAAGGATCAAACTGTCCGGGATATCGCAAAATAAATCATCATCGGATTTTATTCCGATTGCGGACAGCATTTTCTTATCATCGGCATCGGTGTTCGGAATATATCGATGCATGCTCATTACTCCTTCTCACAAAATGCTGTATAAGCGTTTTCATCCATAAGATTTTCTAATTCGGATGTATCACCCATTTCAATAACACATATCCAGTTATCGTAAGGACTTTCATTAAGAAGTTCAGGTGAATCCTCCAGATCTTCGTTTATCTTTACAATCATTCCGGAAACGGGAGCAAAGGAATCCGAGGCCGCTTTAACGGATTCAATGACACAAAATATATCTCCCGCCTTATATTCCTGTTCCACTTCGGGAAGTTCGACATAAACTATATTTCCAAGAGCGCGCTGAGCGTAGTCGGTAATACCTATAACGGCCTTATTACCCTCAACTCTGACCCATTCATGGTCGTTCGAATAATACAGATTTTCCTTTGTAATCATTTCCCTTTACCTCCGCCTATCTCTTATAATTCTTCCTGTAAAATCTCTTGTCAGCTATTACAGCCTTTGCAACTCTCCTTCTTATTTGGATATCGATTATGTTGCCTAATTCTGCATGCTCCTTATGAATCAATGCAAACCCGATGCTTTTTTTCAAAGTAGGTGAATAATAGCCGGTGGTCACAGACCCTACCACTTTCTTTTTCGAAAGAACATCATAGCCATGCCTCGGGATACCGTTATCGATCATTTCAAATCCCGCAAGCTTTCTTGAAGTACCTTTCTGTTTTTGTTCAAAAAGAGCCTTCCTGCCGATGAAGTCCCCTTTGTCTAATTTTACAAAATACCCAAACCCGGCTTCCAAAGGCGATATATCCTCTGAAATTTCATTGCCGTACAAAGGCAGAGCCGCCTCAAACCGAAGAGTATCTCTTGCTCCAAGACCGACAGGAACGAGCCCGTCCGCTTTGCCTGCCTGCAGAATGCTTTCCCATACAGGCAAGGCATTCTCGTTGGAAAGGTATATTTCAAAACCATCCTCTCCCGTATAACCGGTCCTGGATATGAGGCAGTCCACTCCTGAAATTTTTACGTTGCGCTTCAAATGAAAAGCCTGTATTTTTGACAGGTCGGTGTCTGTAAGCCGATTTAAAATAATTTCGGCTTTAGGCCCCTGCAATGCCATTTCCGAAATCAAATCCGAAACATTATCGATAGAGACAATGTAATCATCCTTATGTTCCGTCATCCACCTATAGTCTTTTTCGGTATTTGCCGCATTAACGACTAACAGATAATGATCTTCATCATACCTGTAAATTAAAAGATCGTCCACAACGCCGCCGCTATCGTAGCACATAAAAGAATGTATCACCTGATTGTTTTCCATAGCTTCAATGTCATTTGTAAGGAGGTTTTGAAGATATTTTGCTGCGTCCTTCCCCTTAACCTCAATTTCCCCCATATGAGAAACATCAAACAGGCCGGCGGCGGTGCGCACAGCCTCATGTTCAAAAGTCAACCCCGAAAACTCTACGGGCATTGACCAACCTGCATAATCAACAAGTTTAGCCCCATATTTCTCATAGGCTGAAAACAGTGAAGTCCTTTTTAATTTCCCCATCGCATTTTTCCTTTCGTCTTCATCCAATTCTATTGTATGCAACAATTCTTTTCAATGGATAATCTAAAATAATCCATAAGAATACAATCCGGACGCCGACATCGGAAAACCTGTTGATATCATCATCCGGAACGAGAAGAAATATTTGAAGAAAAATTATTTTACCACCATTACCGGGCAGGATGCCAAGCCCAGCACCTTTTGAGTTACACTACCTGTAACAACGCCTGAAACGGGGCTGTGACCGCGGCTGCCCATAATAATCATGCCAAACCCGTCTTTGATTTCTTCCAGTATTGCGGACGCAGGATACCCGACCTTGACTTTTTTAGAGATGTTGGCATCAGAAATATCATTTCCTTTAATTGTGGAGCTGAACACTTTCTTGCTGATTTCTTCGATTTGTTCATCAGAAAATTCCACGGACTGCAAGCCTGAAAAAGTTCCGTAGGAGCGGGGCTGAGTAAAGACAAACAGCAACATGATATCTGCCCCAAAACACTTACCACACTCCAAGGCTACTTTTAATGCACGGTTTGAATATTCGGATCCGTCCGTGGCGACTAATATTTTTTTGAACATTTATACTTTTCCTCCTACCTTATTTTAGACATACTTTCTCATTCGGCCTGATTAAAAATAAATTTTTTACAATTTTATAGGAATAAACCCGTTGATTTCAAGTTTGTTTTTTCTTACATTACAATAAAAAGCGATTAACTCCACCTCCTTATCGACAGCAATTTTTAATATGTCGCCGAAAGCTTTGTGGGTTCTGTTATTCGGGGTAAAATAATCTATTCCTCCCATTTGAATTATAAACACTCCATAAGCCTCAAAGCCCTCCTCCTTACAGCGGATCAATTCTTTTATGTGCTTTATCCCCCTTTTTGTAGGGGCATCGGGAAACAGTGCAACACCATCCTCCTCCAAAGTTACTCCTTTAACCTCAATAAAAATTTTCCTGCTTCCTGATTCGACATAAAAATCAAGGCGGGAGTTCCCACGTGTTTTTTCGGCTTCAATATGCGAATCAGCTCCGAAAAAGTTGCTTTCATGCATCCACTCGCAAAAAACTTTATTTGGTGCCGCGCTGTCAACATTGACGAGCCTTTCGCCTTTAAAAACCGAGATAAGATCGTAGTTTGTCCGTCGGCCGGGGTCATTTTTTTCCTGCACGTAAACAGGCGCACCTTTCAAAAGAAGCTCCCTGCATCGCCCCGTATTTTTAACATGACAAAGTTCAATTTTCCCGTCTATTTCTATATGGGCAACAAAACGGTTCAGTCGGCTCAGAAAAACAGCCTTCCTTATATTCTCATACTTCATAAAAATGTTTATGCATTATTCCTCTACGGGAATAGTTTTGCTTTCCACAATCTGAATTTCAATCCCGTTTGGGTCATCGATATAGAAAAAGCTTACAGACGGGGATGGCGAAAACGGTCCCTTTTTAATGGAAATATCATTCATTTTCATATAGCTGATCGCATCATCGAGTGAATCTGTCAAAAATCCCACAGAAAGCCCGGACGCCCGAACGGACGCACCGTCAACTTTATTACATATAAGTTCAACCTTCGGCTTATCCGCCTCACCTAGCATCGCGATTTCCGAATCACCGGATACGAATCTTTGGTAAATGTTCAATCCCAGCAAGTCCCGATAAAATTTTAAAGATTCATCCATATCCTTTACACTGATAGTTACCCAGCAAAACCTCATACCTTAGCCTCCTTCCGAACACGTAAAAATATAGCATGAGAAAAAGGAAAAGGCAAGAGGTTACTCATGACAGATTGCAATTATTTCCTTACAATTTCGTTAAAAAGTGAAATAATCCCTTCATCCAACACGACCAGATACACCATCATGTCATTACCGGCAGAAAAAAATTCATTTAT
Source organism: uncultured Oscillospiraceae bacterium (assembly GCA_964425645.1). GTDB lineage: Bacteria > Bacillota > Clostridia > Peptostreptococcales > Anaerovoracaceae > CAYRNC01. The sequence continues at coordinate 13,419 of CAYRNC010000022.1, forward strand.
CGCCGATACAGCAACCTCAAGCGCTTCCCTTTTAGGATACCCGAAAGCTCCTGACGAAATAAGGGGGAATGCAACGCTTTTAATTCCGTGTTTTTTAGCGAGGATAAGGGAGTTTCTGTAGCAATCCCCGAGTAATTTTTCCTCATTTGCAATGCCGCCGCGCCAAACAGGCCCCACGGTATGTATCACATATTTTGATGGAAGATCGTATCCTTTTGTAATTTTCGCTTCACCGACGTCACAACCCGAAAGTGTTCGGCATTCGTCTAAGAGCGAAGGCCCGGCGGCTCTATGGATAGCTCCATCGACTCCTCCGCCTCCTAATAAAGATTTGTTTGCTGCATTTACAATTGCGTCAACTTCCATCTTTGTTATATCCTTTTTAATCATTTTAAGCGACATAACGGCACCTCCTCTATACGCCTGCATTAAAGCAGTTTCTCTCTTATTTCAGCCGCCCGCGCATGGGCGATCAAACCTTCCCCTTTGGCAAGCCTGCTGGTCAGGGGAGCCAATTTTCCGACCGAAGCCCGATTCATGAACTGATGAGTGCAAACCTTAAGAAACGTTCCAACCCAAAGCCCCCCTGTATAGCGAGATGCTTTTTTCGTAGGCAGGGTGTGATTTGTCCCTGCGACATAGTCTCCGAATACTTCCGCACTGTATTCGCCTATGAACAGGGATCCGTAATTGACAAGATGGGGCGCCACATCCCAAACATTTCTTATCATCAATTCCAGATGTTCCGGTGCATATTCATTGGCATACTTTATGGCCTCTTCAATATCAGATACTAAAATGATTTCACCGAAGTCCCTCCAGGACTGTTCCGCTTTATTTCCGGCAGGAAGATTTTTGAGCTGGTTTTCCACCTCATCAATTGCGCCTGCAGCTACTTTCTCATCGGTAGTTATGAGCATTCCTTTTGCAAGTTCATCATGCTCGGACTGGGCTAAAATATCTGCTGCAATAATTCTAACGTCGGCGCTGTCATCGGCTATGATCAGCACCTCGCTAGGTCCTGCGACGAAGTCGATGCCAACCCGCCCGTAGCACTGGCGTTTAGCCTCGGTAACATATTGATTCCCGGGACCTACAATTAAGTCTACCGGAGAAATCTGTTTTGTTCCGTATGCGAAAGCCGCTATGCCGTGAGCACCTCCTACGGCATAAATTTCATCCGCTCCGGCGATATCCATGGCGACCAAAGTTTTAGGGCTGATCTTGTCACATCCCTTCATACATGGAGAACATGCTGCCACCCTTTTAACTCCCGCTATTTTTGCAGGTATTATTAACATAAGAGCAGTGGAATACAGCGGAAAGCTTCCTCCGGGAACGTAGCAACAGCAGGAGGAAACCGGTATCACCCTATGCCCTAAATGCATACCGTCATCCGGCTTGAAATCTTCTAACGGGGTAATACACGATTTTTGCGCCTCACTGAAGGCATGAATATTGACAGAAGCGGCTTTAATATCCCTGATATCCTTTTCGGACACCTCCAAATAGGCTGCCTCTATCTCTTTTCTTTCCACCTGTAATCTTTGTCTGTCGGATTGATCAAACATCCTATTATATTCCGACAAAGCCTCATCGCCTTTTTCCTTCACCTTAAGTATGATCTTTTCGACGCTTTGAGATATTGACATACTTTCTTTTCTTTCGGATTTCGCCTTTTTTAAATATTTCATCTTTCAATTAATGACATCAGATCATTCCTCCGTAATCATCTTTTTCCATCATTTGAACAAATAAGTCAACGATATCAGGATCGAACTGACTTCCTGCACCTTTTCTTATCTCTTCAATAGCCTTCTTTTTCCTGACTTCAAGCGAAAGTGAGAATTCCCCCCGCGACAGTATGCGCTCGTAGGTTTCTGCAACGGATATAATTCTCGATACTATATGTATCTGTTCGCCTTTAAGCCCCTTTGGGTAACCTAAGCCATCCCATCTTTCATGATGACTGAATACATATTCCGCTAAATCCAAAGTATTGTCAAACAAGTTAAGAATTCGATATCCGGCTATAGGGTGCTGACGCATTTTCTCGTATTCCTCTTCTGACAGAATATCCTTCCCAAACATGCTTTCATCGAGCACAATTTTACCGATATCGTGCAAATAACCTGCCCGTTTTAATTTGCTTATCTCCGTTTCCGGCAAATTCAATGCGGAGCCGAGCTCCCCGCATAGCTCACTTACTACTATCGAATGCTTTCTTTCACCTTCACTTTTTTGATGAAGCGATCTGACAAGATCGTCGATTATATTCCTGTTTGTCAGTTTACGGTTGAGGGTTTTATCCCTATACATTGCATTTTCCGCATTTAACAGAACCTCGTCCAAAGATAAATAAGGGTCGGCCTTGGTGTCACTTCCAAGGGATATGCTGCATTTTATAGCAGCTATCCTGGCCTCTGAAAATGCAGATTTAATTCGCATAAGAATCTTCTCAGCTTCCTCCTGCTTTGTCTTCGGCAGCAAAACGATAAATTCATCGCCTCCCATTCTGGCGATTATATCGCTTTCCCTGCATATTCCCGCAAGCATTTCTGCAGACTTTTTAATCAATTTATCTCCGGCAGAATGACCAAAGATATCATTTGTCATCTTCAATCCGTTAAGATCGCCGAAGATTACGGATAAGGGAAGATTGTCGGAGATGTCCACCTCTTTTCGAACGCTTTCAAAGCATCTTCTGTTGAGAAACCCGGTCAAATCATCATGACAGCTTAGGTACCTGATTTCCTCCTCTTTGAGTTTGCGGTCGGTAATATCCATAAAGGTAATAACAGCACCGATGACCTCACCCTCTTTAAGTTGAGGATATGAATGATACTCTACATCAAAAAATGTTCCGTCGGCTCTCCAAAACACTTCATCGTCGCTTTCAAAGCCTTTACCCTGCTTAAATGCCCGGAAAATCTTACATCGCTCAATCGGAAAAGGCGTTCTGTCGGAATAGCTGTGATGGATCATAATATGCATATTCCTTCCTATCAGCTCTTCCTGACTGTCATATCCCAGCAGTTTAAGGCAGCTGCTGTTGCAGAATGTGCATTTCCCTTCCAAGTCGATACCGTAAATAGCCTCTGCAGTAGAATCTAATATCAGGCGAAGCTGATTCTTGCTTTCTTCCAATATTGTGTTTGTCCTGTGCAGTTCTAATGTCCGTTCTTTTACGCCGTCCTCCAGGTTGTTTATGATATGCTGCATATTATTTGCTATTTTATTCAAACTGAGCGACACACTTCCTATTTCATCGTTCCTTATAACCTTTGCACGCTTTGACAGCTCCCCTTCACAAAGGGCCTCAGACACTTCGATAAGATCATCTACCGGCCTGAACAATTTATTTATAGCTGCATTGTAAACAACTATCGACATTATTAAAGCAAGCGCCGCCAAAACTATGCTTAGACATATGCTTGTTTTTACATCTGCCATAAGAAATTTTTCAGGCATTGCAGATATCACAACCCAATTTGCCCCTGTCATATGCATTTCCTTGGCATTAACATAAAAGGTTTCATTTTTGTCTTTATGAAGAAAGTTTGGGCAGCTGCTTTCCTTGTAATATCTGTACGCATGAACTATATCAAATTTTTCAAATTCGTCAATAGTGAAACGCTTCAAAGACCCGTCGGGCAACACGGAAAAATTGGCCGCCCCCATAGAGTTAGCGATCAAAGCTCCTGTGTTGCTTTCAAGGATAATAGCATAACCACCGTAGTCATTCACAACATCTTTTAGCGAGGATCCGATTCCCGAAAGCAGCATATGCGTCCCCATGACACCCTGTAGACTGCCCTCTGCATCATAAACAGGCCATGAAGAGGAAACAGCCAGGTCGTCCATTATAAAATGTTTATAAATCGGCGAAAATGAAGGACCGCCTGTTGCCAGGGCAACTTTATACCACTCTCTTGTTCGAGGATCGAATTTGCCCGCTTTTACAGCCAGTTTCTCTGCAGTTAAATCTTCATTTACGGAATAGTACCAGGATTCGCCCCCTGTGCCGGAATCATTCCTCATTATTTCAACAACACCGCTTTCGTTCCTGCGTGCCCCGCAATATTCTCCGTTTTTAGTGCCGAAACTGAAACTGTAAATTTCCTCTCTTTGTGATTTCAACACGCCGACAAAAAACTTTTCTTTGGCATTGTTATCGTTTAGATCAAGAATTCCATTTTCTATGACCTTATAATTGACTTCGTTAATATTATGGGGAATTAACATAAATGAGTATATTTGATTATAGATGTTTTCATTTATATCTTGTGCAAGCCTTTCTATGATCTTTTCAGTCGAGGCGTACCAATTTTTAAAAACCAGAACTCCGATACCTCCGATTGACACAATCATCGCCGATATAAATATCAGGATAACTATCCTCTTTATAGAGATATCTCTTTTATCGGCTTTCATAGCTTGTTACCGCCTGTTTTTAAGCAGCATGATCGCCGCATCTTCGTTTAAGGGCCTGCTGATCAGATACCCCTGCATCTTATCGCATCCGAAGTTTTTAAGATATACTCTTTGTTTTTCATATTCAACTCCTTCCGCTATGACGAAAAATCCTAACTTATGAGCCATCGATACAATATCACCGGTTATAGCCTCATTTTCATCGACTGTAAGCAGCTTATCTATAAAAAATTTATCGATTTTTAAGCAGTCAGCGTTTAATTCGCGTCCCCTTGCCAAGGAAGAATACCCGGTACCGAAATCGTCTATGAATACTTTTATTCCGTATGATTTCAGTTCATCAAGAATGCTGTTTATCTTTTGATAATTTGATGCAAACAGCGTTTCAGTTATTTCAATTGCTATATTTTCAGGTTTTACCTGCATTCACTTAATCTTTTCAAACACACCCCGGGCAAAATTATCTTTTAGGAAATAAATCGAAGATATGTTAATCGATACTATAATAGAATCGTAGCCGTTTTGTATTAAGGTCTTTAAAAAACACAGGGCCTTATGAATGATTTTCTCACATAGAGGTATTGTCATATTCGATTTATCGGCCAAAGGTATAAATTCCAAAGGCGGAATCAACCCTAATTTCTTACTGTTTAATCTTGCTAATGCCTCAAAGCCGTATATTTCATTTGAATCGAAATCTACAATCGGCTGAAACTGTAAAAACAAGCTGTCATTATCTTCGCCTTCCACTATTCTGGCAAGATCGCTTTTTATATCCTCTTCACGGGCTAATCGCGCTTCCATTTCCTGATCAAAAAAACAACAGTCAAAATCATCGTTATGATAATTACCCACCGAATTTTCTGACACAACTATAAGGTCTCTTAAAAGCTGGTCTACATCATGCCTGTTAAATTCATTTATTTCGACGATACCGATGCCCCAATCTATTCTTTTAGCGTTAAGCACTGGTTTAAGGGTACTTGCAACAGCTTCACAAAATGCTATGAGTTCATTTTTATCCTCATATGTTTTTATATAGAAAGCGAACCGATATTCGGACATACTGAACAGCAAACGCTTGCTGTTACAATAATTATTTAAAGCATCAGCTACTTTTTTAATAATATCCTGACTGTAATGAAATCCATGACTCATATTAAGCAGATGCGCGGTATTCAGGTTTATCGATATTATCGCTTTTTTTGATTCTGTCTGTTTTATCGGATTATCCCTTAAAATCATTTCCAGATATCTTCGGTTATAAAGACCTGTCCAGGTATCGTGTTCGCTGTGGAATTTCAGGTCTTCCTCCATTCTTTTGCGATCCGAAATATCAAAGATGATTCCCTCCAAAGCCTCAACTTTTCCTTCTTCCCCATAAACCCCCTCTCCCATTTCGAGAACCCATTTTGTCTTTCCCCCTGATGTAACGATCTCATATTCATAATTAAAGGGTAACCTTTTACCTAATATTCTGGACCATTCGTCCCAAATCGCCTGACGGTATTTAGGCAAAATGAGATCGTTAAATGAAAGATCCCTGTTGTACAGCAAACTTTCAGATGCATATCCTGTTAATTCATAACAGCCATCGGAAACGATTTGCATCGTCCATTTAGGATCGTAATTGCATCTGTAGGCCATTCCCGGAAGATGGGTGAGGAGTACCGATCTGCTGCGCTCGCTTTCTATCAAAGCTTTTTCTATGGCTTTCCTTTGCGAAATGTCGGAAATGAGGCATATATGGTTATATCTGTATTGGTTTAAAATAGTAAGCGGAGCGACGATGATATGAACCCATATGATTGAACCGTCAGGTCTTACGAACCGTTTCTCCATTGAATAGCTTCTGATTTCCCCCGATATGAGCTTTTTATAATTTTCGATCTCTATAATTAAATCTTCAGGATAAGTAATCCCTGCCCAACCCAATGACGCAAGATCCTCCGCATTTCTTCCTGTGATCTCTTCATATGCCGGATTGATCCTGACAGATCCCTGTTTAAAAGTTTCAAACGGTTCATTGCTGTATGTGATGCATATCCCTATAGGCGATTGATGGAAAATAGCATTGTACAGCAAGGTATTTTCTTGGGTTTTTTGCATATAGGCCTGCTTTACAATAAGGTCAAGATTTAACTCCAGCCTGGTTTTAATGGATCCGCTGATAGGTTTTTCAATGCAATCAACCGCTCCCCATCTTAAAGCCTTTTCTTGATCTTTTGAAGCTGAAAGAGCGATGGCGCGCACTTTTTTCCGGTCGTCGGTTTTCAATGCTTCAAGCAATCTAAACCCGTCTGCACCGGACATATCCAAATCCACAATGACAAGACTGACATTCCCATGCATATCTATTTGATGAAGGACGTCAAAGCTGTCACATGCCGAAAGTACATCACATTTGTCCAAGACATTCTTTATAATCAACAGATCGGATTCAGAAGCGCCGGCTACGAGTATTTTCAATGCATCTGTCCCTTTCCCCCTAAATCAGGGCCTGGCACAAAAGGTAGCGATGGATCAAAATCCACAGCCCGGGGTTTCTACAGTAACGACATAATTATACAACTTATGCCAAATAAAATCAACATACGGCATTTTATGAATAGTCAGAAAAAAATACCCCGGGTAAAATGAACATCTGCCCGGGGCCGGAATATGCTTTATCGGTTTATCATTCACCGCATTCGTTATGACGGCTGTGATCGTGGCAAACGGAGCCGGTGGACTTCAAAGAACCGTTAAGATACGCTTTAGCCGCAGCTTCAGCCTTTCCCCTGGCCCCTACTATCACCTCTATGCCTTTTTCATTGAAAATATCTATCGCACCGCCTCCCATGCCCCCCGATATTATCACGTTCACTCCCACATCATTCAGATAGTTGGGAAGAAAACCGGGCTTATGGCCAGGATTAGGTATGGATTCGCTTTTAACAATTTGATTATTCTCCGCATCATAAATATTGAAATTGATACAGTGTCCAAAATGTTCAGTAACCATTTCATTTTCACTTGCAACTGCAATTTTAATCATTTTATTTCCCCTCCGTTTCAATC
>CAYRNC010000023.1:0-20852 GCA_964425645.1 uncultured Oscillospiraceae bacterium
ACCCGGAATGGGTCTTTTTTTTATTTGTTTGGGCAATTCATTTTACAACTTGCCCATTTTTCTATAAATTATTCAGAATCGCCTATGAACGATCTTTATGCAAGCCAAAAAACAGGTAAAGAATAATTCCGCAACAATTAAATATGCCGTAAAGTAAATAGACTCCGCAGCCGCCATATTGCTCCATAATGATACCCCCCGCCAATTGACAAATAATAGTTCCGCAATTAGATGACAAAGCAGTGAATAAAGGTATCCCTAAAGATATCATGGGGATACCACCAATTTGGTGATGTAATTTAACGATTCAACAAGGAAAATGCCATTGACAAATCCCTGAAGAAAGAATGTCCCCATTATCCAAAATGCAGCAGGGCCTGTACCATACCAAAGAAAGCGGAATGCTGAAACGCACATAGCAATAAGAATCATGCGTTCAATCGTAAACCTGTCCGCTAATTTCGATGTCCATGCCATAAACGGAGCCTCGCAGGCGGCCATCAAAAGAAAAGTAAACCCCATGCCGGTCAACGTTCCCCCCTGACCCCTATAAAGAAAGCTGAAATAGGTATTATGCGCGAAGGACGGACCGTTGATAAAAAAAGCAGCGGCAAGCAAGGCCATATATCTTTTGTTGCGCAGAAGATCTGTAAACCCCTTCCTGTCCTTCATAATTTTACCGGGGCATAATGTACCTTCGGTCAACGCAATATGATCGGAATGCTTTCCTCGGCATTTTATAAACGCGATCATAATTAAACCTGCAGACATTAAAAGAAGAAAAAATATGGGAATAACGAATGTTAAGCCTGACGCCCCTGCGATATACCCTGTAAACCCAACGCCTATTGCATAGCCAATTGCTCCCCATTTACGCGCTGCTCCAAAGGAGTAGTTTAATTCAATTGTAATTGAATCTATCAACGGAAATATTGGACTTTCAAAGAAAAACACCATCGTGTATATGATGAGAAAAAAGACATATTGTTTAACGGCGATAAGAGATATTGCAAGTAATGCAGCAAAAAAATAAAGAAACACTACCATCTTTACATTTTTCCCCTGCCTGTGGTAAACGGAACCCCAAACAGGGTTAGATAAAATCCCCACCGCTGTAGCTGAAGCTGTGACGACGCCGATTTTCCCGCCTGTAAAACCGATGCTGTAAAGATACTGCCCAATAAGGGGGGAAAGAGATCCTAAAGAGGCATAGGACACCGAATATAGGCTGGGGAAAAAATTTGCTTTGGGTTTCATTATATCCCTCCGGCAGGAAGCAGACCGTTAAATTATTCTATCAAATTAACGAATAGTCGGCAAACAGTTTGGAAAAACTAACCGGAAATATAAGGAGGAAAAAATAATGCTAAACATCCTGCTGCGCACGGTCATACTTTATTCGGTAGCGCTGTTCATTATTCGCGTTATGGGAAAAGGGGATCTTTCCAGAATGGATCCCTTTCAGATAGTGGTATTATTTATGATTGCCGAATTAGCGGCCCTTCCCATTGAAACCCCGGATATTTCGCTATTTACAGGACTGACTGCACTGTTAACACTTCTGTTGCTTGATGTAGCTATTTCTTTTTTAGCTTTAAAGATTCCGGCTTTCAAAAGAATTATAACCGGTAAGGCAAGCATATTAATAAAGAACGGAATGATCAATGAAAAAGAAATGAAGCGCCTTCGAATCTCCGCGGATGATCTCGCCGAACAGCTGCGGTTAAAAAACTTCCCGTCCATTGCGGATGTAGATTATGCCATTATGGAATCAAACGGTGATCTCAGCGTAGTGCCTAAACCCAGTAAAAGTCCCGTAACTAAAAAAGATTTAGGCATATCATCGCAAAAGGAGAAGCTGCCTTTAATTGTAATCGCTGACGGAAAAATTTATGAATCCAATCTGGCCAAGATCGAGATCGATAAATCATTTTTGCTGGGTCAGTTAGCGGTGAAGGGTGTTAAAGATTATAAAGAAATTTTCCTTTGTTTCAGCGATGAAATGGGCCAGCTCCACATATATCCCAAGGCAATCCAAAACGGAAAAGAAAAAACATCAGAAGGATGGGATATATTATGAGATCACTAGTAATTTCTGTTGTTGCCCTGATGGTGATCATTATACCCTGGGCAATATTTATAAATGATGCAGGACGCGATCTGGAAAGCATGATTGATACCGTTAAGAACACAGCTATAAAGGAAGCACTGGCTGAAAACTGGCAAGAGGCCGAAAAAGCGCTGAGTTACGTGTCGAACAAATGGTACGATGGAAGAAAAGGATTTTCCATATTTCTTGATGCGCAATCCATTGACGATATAGAATGTTCACTGGCGAGGGCACAGGCATATGTACACGCACAGGAAAAAGGATCTGCCTTGGGTGAAATGGCATACCTCCACCATCAACTTATTTTCCTTTTAGAAAATGAAACAACGAAGCTTGAAAACATATTGTAATTATGATATTCTCCGTCTTGTAGAGTAAATATTGTGCGCTTGTTATATCAATTGACATGAAGTGTCATGGGATGGGATGTTGCCCATGAACGAAAAACCTTAGGTTTGCGATACAATATTGCGTCCGCTGCATTAAAGGAGATGGCTCAAAATATCGCTCCCTTCTTTAGTGTAGTATAGCACTATGAAATTAGAAGGGAGTTTCCAATGAAAAAACAAAGCACAAAAACTTTGATGCTTATGGCCCTATTTGCGGCTATAAGCATCGTTCTTACGCGTTTCCTGGGGTTCTATCTTACGAATAGTATACGCATAAGTTTTGGCGGAATTCCGATTATCTTGGCCTCACTTTTGTTTGGCCCGATAGCGGGGGGCTTTACCGGTTTAGTAGCAGACATACTCGGCGCTACACTCTTTTCCCCCCTGGGATACTTCCCGCCGCTTACAATTCCACCTGTAATCATAGGTATAGTGCCTGCACTCCTAAAACCTGCACTGTTAAACAAGATTACGTTTATAAGAATGTATCTTATCATACTGATAACAGATATCATTGCCGGAATCGCAGTCACTACATATATACTGTCCCACATGTATGGAACCGGGTTTTACGAGCTATTAACGGTTCGAACCCCCGTTGCATTGGCAGTTTCCGTTGTGGAAGGCATTATAGTCTACGGTCTTTATAAACGATTAAGAAAGATATAAAAATGTGGATTGACCTCCTATTGATATTTTCCGCACCGATCCGAAAAACATCCCAGTTTTGTATCCCCGGAATAAAGAATCATAACTTGACATTGGTTGTCGCAATCCATGCACTGAAAATATTTGCTTTTAACAGGCTTCATGCAAGCCTCAAACCCGCGAAAATGACTTTTGCCCTTTTGGGTAAAAGTTTTTTCTTTCGCCAAAATCGCAGCTCCGAATGCCCCCATAACCTTATGGTATGAAGGCACTATAACCTCGCAACCCAATTCGTCTTCAAACGCTTTTTTAATTCCCTCGTTTGCAGCAACCCCGCCCTGAAAGCATACTTTTCCTTCAATACGCTTTCCCTTTGCCACATTTGAAAGATAATTTCTCACCAAAGCTTTCGACATACCTGCAATGATATCCTCTATATTACATCCCAACTGCTGCTTATGTATGATGTCCGACTCCGCAAACACCGCACATCTGCCAGCTATATCCACGGGATTTTTAGATAAGGATGCCAGCCTGCCCAAATCCCCAACATCATAACCTAACCGCTCTGCCTGCCTGTCTAAAAATGAACCTGTACCTGCTGCACATACTGTATTCATTGCAAAATCCGATACTGTTCCGTTTCTCAGCAGGATTATCTTCGAATCCTGGCCGCCGATCTCTAAAATAGTTCGTATATCGCGATCAAAAGCCGAAGCCGCAACGGCATGCGCCGTTATCTCGTTTTTTACCACATCACCGCCCACTATAGCCGATGCCAGCGCCCTTCCGCTTCCGGTTGTCCCTACACCCTTAATATCCTCGTTCCTGCAACTTACCGATAGCTTCTTAAGCCCTGCTTTGACTGATTCAATGGGCATTCCTTTCGTATGAAGATAACACTGCTCAACAATTTTCAAGTCATTATTGATCACCACAAAGTTCGTGCTGACTGAGCCGACATCAACCCCTAAATAGAACATATTTTTTTCTATTACACTGTCCTCCTCTTATCACCTTGTTTCTTAATAGCATATCCGTAAAGGCTTCGATTCGGGTAATATATCCCTCCTCCATAGACATTTCATCAAATATAATGGACAAAACAGGGAGGTCGTCATCCCTGTTTACGCCGTCAAAAATTGATTTGGCAACTATTTCAGGCATACATCCCACGGGCAAAAGGTGAATAATCCCGTCGAACCTGCCTTTTCTGTATTTATGGATTTCACCCACGGTTTCCTTTGCGTAGCCTCCTATACAGCAGGCTAAATAGGAATTTCTTTTTCTCTCTGCTAATAGAGCCCCGAAAGGATTTGCAACGGTTCGGTCAATCCACCAACCTATCGATATTTGTTTTTCAAAAGCTATTCCCATATCCATTAATCGCTCCTCAATGCATTGATTCCCGAAAGATTCTATACAGGTATATATTTCTCCAGTAACAAGCAATCTAAGCGGATTGCGGGAGGTATCCAGGTCGGCATCTTTCAACTTTGTAAAATTATCATCTATCAAGCGCCTGGCTTCTTTAATATCTGATGCTTCCTCAATTCCAAATCTGCAGGCCCTCACAATTTTTTTGCAGGTACCGGGGATTATTTCATAAGCGCATTTAATCCTGGCAAGCCTTTCAAGCTTTTCAAATTCTTTTATGACCCCGTATATCCCTGTCAACGCAAACAGGATATGATATATGCTGCATTTGCACTCCGTCACGGTTTCCCGGAGCCTGTGCAGCAATTCTTTTATTCCAATGGACGCCGCCGAATCCAGCAGTATCCATCTATAGTTATATCCATGCTCGCTCAGAACAACCCTGAGCAGCTCCCCGTATTCACCGAGGCGGCAGGGGCCCATAGTAGCCGGCATTATCACCGTATCCGCACCTTTTTCCCAGGAAGAAATTAAGTTGTCAACCATCAACTTAAAAGGAAGGCATATTTCCTCGGGAGATAATAGGGAACCCCTTTCAAGTCCTTTCCTGCTGTTTGGGGCGGGGATAACCGGTTCTATTCCAATCTCGCGCAAGAAAAGCCTCGCATACCTGTGGCTGTCACCAAACCTTGGGAATGTAATTTTCAAATTGCTTTCTCCTTTCCAACAGATCGACGAAAGCCTCAATTCTGGTGTTTATGCCGGCTTCTCCCGTATGTTCATCCAATTTCACTACCAGCATGGGAAATTCGCCAATTCTGTTTCTGATCATTTCGATGGTGAAAGAATCCGTTCCGCAGCAAAATGATGAAACATACACTATTCCATCTATCATTTTTGAATCCACAAGATAACCGGCAGCCCCGTAATAATCTTTAAAAAACCGCCAGTATGGCTTCTTTATGAGTCCACCGAACTGATCTTCAGTCATTTCACGTGACAGGCCTTCGGAGGAAAAGACAACAACCCCCATCCGTTTCAACTTCATAATCAGATCCATATTCACAAAAGGATCCAATGTGTTATAGGGATGTCCAAGGAGACCGACAGAAAGCACATTCCCGCGATCTTTTACAACAGATTGAATTTTTTCCTTCACTGTATCCCTTTTTTCCATGTCGAAAAACTTATGATAGGCCTGATCGAAGGCTGACTTCAAAACCTTTCGTGATATCCCAATCGCTACCCCATCTTTAACCATGGCCTTTTTAAATCGATCCTTATCGTTCATATACACCGGACTCGTAAATGCCAACCCGCTTTTCTCTTTGTTCCCTGCTCCGCTTCCTACTAATTCAGGGAGGCCGGCAAATTTAGGGCAGATAGATTCTCCGAATTCACATTTCATAAGACGAAGTACCGCTACATAATCGCAAGACTCCTGAAGTCTGGACACCTGCCCATGAAAAATTTTAACCGGCAGACAGGCTTCATCTACACAGGTTCTGATTCCTTTCTCAAGAGTCTTCCGATCAGATGGACCTGAATAGGAAATATCCGCCCCAATCAATCCAAAAAACTCCCTTATAAACGTTTCATAGCGACGAAACAACAGGCCTTCCGGAATACCTATCCGCATATTTTCTCCCAATAAACAATATAACGGCAAATGCATTCGATGCGTCCGCCGTTAGTTATTATTGCCGCTTATTACAGTTCTATAACCCTTTGTTCAATCGTTTTCTTCTGAATCCGCCTGCTTCATCAGTTTTGTAAGATAGGCAGGCCCCTCATCCATGTCTTTGTCGGTTTGAAAATCTGCGTCTTTATCAGAATCAGAAAAAGTTTGACCGTTGAAATCCTCATCGTGAATCGGAACAGAAAGGATGTTAAGTTCGCCCTTCAGGCCGGCCCCGGCCTCAACGGATATCGTTTTTGAAGTCACATTCCCTAAAATCAGCGCATTTTTCCTAAACACCGCCGCATCCTCTGCCTTGATATCGCCCTTGACCCTCCCGCTAATCTCAATGTTTGCAGCATAAATGCTTCCTATCGCTATGGATTTTCCATCAATATTTAACAATCCGGAGGCATTTATATTGCCCTTAACAGAACTATGGCAAAGCGTGATGTTTGCAGCCTTTACGTCTCCTTCTATAATTCCCTTCGAAATAATATCCTTGGTTGTAGTTACGTTGCCCTTAATCCGCCCGTTTACCTGAATGCTGGAATCGCCGTAAACTGAGCCCTCTATGGTGGTCCCTTCTGCGATAACAGAGTAGACTCCCGCCCTGCTGCCAGGCTCCGTTGTTACCCCGTAGCTGACAGTCTTGATTTCGCCTTTTTGCAGATCCTGCTCCCTATGACCTTCATCGACTTCCTCACTTGATGTAAATTTGCCTGCCATCAGCTCATTTACCGCCGTCTTGAAATTGCTTCGTGTTCCCATATCCTACCTCCGTAAAAATTGTATCAGTAATCAAAAGTTACCGGCCGCACTGAATTGTCAAGAGGCAACAGAACGCGTCCTGACCCTTTCAACGTATCAATAATCTCCGGAAGGGCTTTTAACGTATTCTTTTTCCCGGAGCTATCGTGCATGAGAACAATAGCTTTACCGGCCTTACCTGCAGCCCCGTTTATAACGTTATTCGCAATAGACAGCGGTGTCGTTTTTTTTGCTGCATCACCCGAAGATACGTTCCAATCGTAATAAACATAACCCCTGCGAAGCATCTCGGCAGCGAGAGGTTGGTAAATAGTTTGATTGTAGGAATTGACACTTCCTCCCGGGAATCGGAGTATTTTCGGCTTAATCCCTGTCTCGCTTTCTATCCAAAGCGATGTCTTTTCAAAATCCGCCAGAAAGTTGTCCACGGAGGAATATATTATACTGTATTTGTGTGATGCGGAATGCACGCCTATCGTATGCCCGTCTTTAATCATCTCTCTAAGGAGGCCAGCCGCCACTTTATCACTGTTATACACTACGAAAAATGTGGCTCTTACATTTTTCTCCCTTAGAATCTTCAGCACCTCGGCTGTGATATCGGAAGGTCCGTCATCAAAAGTCAAATATACACTTTTTTGAACATCTTCTGCAAAATTATCTTTTTTTTCGACATACAGTTCAGGATATTCTTGCTGATATTCAAAACTGGCGAAATCTCTTGAGATAAGCGACGAGCCGTCGACCGCATCAATATTGCAGGAAACCACAGCTTTTCCCAACAGAAAATGTTCTTTCTCTAAATCCTGATTTTCCAACATGGCTTTCGCCATCATTAATTCATTGGAAAGATGAGAATTTTTTACTGCATAATGGATACACAATACACCGGGCACTGTAATTGCTAATATTAAGCCGGACAAAATAACAATTTTAATGGACTGCACGCTGCCAAGTTTCATAATATCTCACCAAATTGTTGCAATATTATGGTCATAATACAATAATTCGGCGCTATTTGTCAATATTACGTTATAATCTCATAAATGCTTCCCGACTCCTCCTTTGTGACATGGTCCTTAATTGACAATATCTTAACCGTAACATCGCAGCTTGCAAAGCTTATTTTAACGATATCTCCTTCAAAAACCTCACTGCCCGGCTTGGCAGTCCTACCGTTAATGTCAACCCGTCCCTGTTCGCAGGCTTCTTTAGCTACAGTCCTTCTTTTTATGATCCTCGAATTTTTCAGAAACTTGTCAATTCGCATCTTTTACCTCCAAAGAAAAAGGCAGCATCAAAGCTGCCTAAGGTATGATTTCTAGTCTATTTGTTTACCGCATCTTTTAATGCCTTACCGGCTTTGAATACAGGGGCCTTTGATGCTTCAATCATTATTACTTCTTCGGGCTTCCTTGGATTCCGCCCTTGCCTGGCCTTCCTGTCCCTTGTTTCAAATGTACCAAATCCAATTAGTTGAACCTTCTCGCCAATTGCCAGAGCATCTTCGATGCTGTCAATAAATGCATTTACAGCGGCCTCAGCATCCTTTTTTGTAAAACCGGTTTTTTCTGCTACCTTAGCAACTAATTCAGCTTTATTCACGAACCTAACCTCCTTAAAATTAACTGATTTAATATCTAATTTTTTACTTTACGATTGTTCGGAATTCATTCATGCTTTTTTGCCTCTTCCCAGAGCCTGTCCATTTCTGCAAGTGTCATTTCCTGCAGTTCTCTTCCTGCATTTCTCGCATATTTTTCTATAAGACCAAACCTTCTAATAAATTTCTGCGAAGAGACATTCAAAGCCTCTTCAGGATCCACCCGAAGAAATCTGGAGACATTCACCACTGCAAACAGTATATCCCCTAGTTCCTCTTTAATTCGGGCAGGATGACCTGCTTCATGTATGTCTAGTAATTCACGGGTCTCCTCTTCAATTTTTTTAAAAGCATCGCTTGCATCATCCCAATCAAAACCCACCTCTGCTGCTTTTTTCTGAAGCTTGAAACTTCTTAACAAAGCGGGCATCGCCTTGGGCACTTGCTCCAACGCTTCAACCCAGTTTCCCTCCTTCTCTTTTCTTTTCATATTCTCCCATTTTTCAAGTACACTGTCAATAGTTTCTATGTGATTATTAGAAAAAACATGGGGGTGTCGCCCTATCATCTTATCGCATTCTCTGTTAATAATTGATCTTAAATCAAAATCGCCCGACTTCTCGCCCAATTGCCCGTGAAAAACCACTTGCAGCAAAACATCTCCTAGTTCTTCCTCAAGATTATCCGAATCTTTATTGTCAATCGCTTCGACTGCCTCATAGGCCTCTTCCACCAAACAGGGTTTTAGGCTTTCGTGAGTCTGTTCTTTGTCCCATGGACAACCTTTATCGCTTCTCAGCAGCCTTATAATGCGATCTAAGCGCTCCAACGCCAAAGCTGCAGTCTTCTCCTCTGCATATAGTTCTTCATACATCATTTTTTATACCTCGAAAATATTCTGATCAGCTTATCACCCTTAGGCAAAAGCTTTAACTCTTCACTGCTTATGGCCTTTATAGCAATAAGCATGCTTCCATACACCAAAACACCCGTAACAATAGCAATGGCCGTGGCAACAGCATTCGCTAAATTTACACCGACCATAGCCCCCTTTATAACCCAAAACAGCAGACCATAGGTACCATATACACAAACACCCATAACAAAACCTGCCGCCAAAGGCTTTAGCAAAGTCAATTTTCGATCTATAACGGCTCCGGTATATCGCTTGACAGCCGCCATATTAAGCGCAGATGCCACCATATATGCGGCCACGGTACCGATAGCCGCTCCCTTTATATTAATTCCGGAAATACCGGTCAAATAATAAGTGAGAACTACTTTAAACAAGGCTCCGACAGTCAAATTTCTTACAGGTATCATCTGTTTTCCTATTCCCTGCAGAACTCCTGTAAGCGTCTGTACCGAAGCTAAAAAAACAACGCCCCCGGCCAATATAAACAGGCTGGGTGCCGCGCTTACGGCACTGGCCTTTTGGGCCGGATAAAGAAGACACATAATCGGCTCTGAGAGAATCATCAGGCCCAAAGCGCTGGGCAAGCCCAGGATAAAAGCCGTGCGGATACCTAATTCCACATTGTACTTAAGAAATTCTGTTTCTTTTCTTTTATAGGAAGCTGCTACAGCAGGAACCAGACTCATCGCTATGGCCTGTGTCAACACCTGAGGGAAATTAATAAGAGGGCCCGCCATTCCTGTAAGCTGTCCATACAGGCTGTTGGCCGCCTCGTAGGTAAAGCCTCCGGCCGTAAGCCTTTTTATTACGATGGCAACATCGATTGTATTCATAATCGGCATTATGGCAGCCCCGATTGTAACAGGTATTGCGATAATAAACATCTGGGCCAAAACATCAAAGCTTTTTTCGCTGTATCCCCGAGCTTTTTTCCCCCAATCTTTCAGCCGTTTTCTTTGGCTAAGATAGATCAGTGTAATTGAAATCAAGCCTGCGAATGATCCGGCCGTTGCCCCGAAAGAGGCCCCGGAAGCAGCCCTTTCCAATCCTTTATCCGCAAGAAAAACTGCCAAAGACAATCCTGCGACCACTCGAAACAACTGCTCCGTAACCTGGGATATCGCTGTAGGCCTCATATCCTGCATACCTTGAAAAAAACCTCTAAAGGAGGCCATAAGAGGAACAAAGATCAACGCCGGAGCAACAGCCATCATGGCAAACTCAGCACCCGGATTTCCCAGATATTCGACTATAGGACCTGCTCCAAAAAACAGCAAAGCAGAAGAAACTATACCGATGCAGAAGAGTAAGGAAAAGGAGGTACGGAACACTCTGTATGCATCGGACAATCTGCCGACAGCGCTGCGCTCGGCAACCATTCTGGATATAGCCACGGGGATCCCCGCAGTGGAAAGGGTCAGCAACAGCACATAAACCGGATATGCTGTTTGATAATAACCCATCCCGGTATCACCTATGATATTTGCCAGGGGAATCCGAAACAGCGCACCCAACAGCTTTATTATCAGCCCTGCTATGCCAAGTATGACAGCTCCTTGCAGGAAAGTTTTTTTTCCCATTAATATGCTCCTTTGCACATACAGGTTTTTTGAGCATACTGCCTCAGGTTATTCAGAGACTTGCCAGTATTCCGGCTTTGGAGCCTTCTACTTCATATTTTGCGCGCTCGATGTCGATGGTAAGAAACTGTCCATCCTCATACAAAACCTTTCCATCTGCCATAGTCAATACAACATCACGACCTGCAGCCGAATAGACAATATTATTTATTAGACCATGAACCGGACACATATGGGGCCCGTCAATATCCAATACGATCAGATCAGCCCTATATCCCTTTGTCAATCTTCCCGTGTCCTTTCTGCCTTGACCTAAGGCCCCTGCCCTGGTTGCTGCAAAAAGGGCTTCTTTTGGTGTTACCAAAGCAGGATCTCCATACCTTTCTTTATTTACCAAAGTAAAAAACTTCATCTCCTCTATGTAGTTAAGGCTGTTATTACTGGATACGCTGTCAGTCCCCAACGCCACATTAATTCCCTTTTTTAACATATCCGGAACGGGGCATATTCCGCTGGCTAACTTTAAATTGCTGACGGGGCAGGTAGCGACAGTCACTCCTTTATCCAACAATATATCAAGATCCCCTTTTTCTGCATAAACGCAATGGGCAGCGGTAGTTCTGCTGTCAAAAAGTCCAAGCTCATTAAAGTAACCGATCGGGGTCTTGCCATTGTGCCTTACCTTACAAGCTTCATGTTCAGACTTCGTCTCCGAAACATGGACGTGCATTCCTGCACCAAGCTCTTTGGTAAATTCCGCAAATTGAGATACGATTTTCGGACTGGAAGTATATTCTGCATGGAGGCTCATATCGACCTTAATTCTTCCATCGCCGCTGTTATCGTATTGACGAAATAATTCTTTGGATTCTTTAAACGCATCCAAATTCCAAAGGTCGTCATCGGTAAAACAGGTCAGCCCTCTCCCCAAATTGTTTTTGGCCCCGCTTTTCAGTATCGCCTCCGCCATGCTGTCACAAAAATAATACATATCGGTAGATGATACAATGCCAAACTGTAAAGATTCTGCTATTCCAAGCAAAGTTGCATAATAAACGTCCTTGTCCTTCAGCTTGCTTTCAAAAGGAAATATACGTTCACTAAGCCAAGATTGAAGGCTCATATTTTCCCCGTAACCTCTCATAAGGGTCATTGGAGTATGGGCATGAGAATTGAAAAAACCACTCATCAAAAGTTTTCCTTTTCCGGAATAAACCCGTCCGTAATTTTTTTTGGGCATCTCTTTTCCAATATAGTCAATTACCCCATCTTTAATACCCACGTTACAGGTTTCTTTTATTTCAAGATTTTCATCCAGAATTGTTATGTTTTTGAAAAGCACGTTTCACACCTCCCTACCGGCACATTATAGCATAAATAAAAATGGAAGTCTAAGAAAAAGCGCTGGCTTGTTCATCTGCCGGCGCCTTGGATACATGATACATTTACACTAATCAGCTTTCCATCTGTTTTGCCAAGAAATTGGCTCCGATTTCCGCGGTTTTTAGTTCAAGGTCCCCAAGATCCCGTTCATCGTCCCTGGAGAAAAAAATTACAGACCCGATTGGATCTCCTTGGGATATAATAGGGACAATGATTTGAGATTTATAATCCAAATTTTCACCTTCCTCTCCTGTAATAGGAGAAACGGCTTCTCTGTCGTTTACAAGGCGAAAGGTTTTGCTTTGAATAATTTTTTCGATTTCGGGGCTGATTCTTTTTTCTAAATAGTCTCTTTTTGACCCACCGGATACGGCTACAACCTGGTCGGTATCTGTAACAACCACCGAGTCGCCGAGTACGGTATAGGCTGAATCGATGTATTCCCCTGCAAACTGATTCAATTCACCGATAGGTGAGTATTTCTTTAGAATCACTCCGCCCTCCCGATCGGTGTAGATCTCAAGCGGATCGCCTTCCCTGATACGCATGGTTCTGCGAATTTCTTTTGGAATGACTACCCGACCCAAATCATCGATTCTTCTTACGATTCCTGTGGCTTTCATATCTGTTGTCTTCCTCTCTTAACTGCATGAATTCTTATTGCCCTTATTATTTTACAAAAATGAAGTAATATTCGTTAATTCAAACATGCAGCCGAAAAAAACATCTGGTTCATTATTCCAACAGATATTCAACCCCGATCTCTTCCTTCAGTTCTCCGATTTTTTCCGTATATGCTTCGAGCAAATACGAATTCTCTATCATATTTCGAATGTCGTTTTCAACTTCTTCAAATGCTTTAACCCTTTGCTCTTTGTCTGAAACATATATAATATGGTACCCGTAAATGGTCTTTACGATATCGCTTAACTCCCCCGGTTTTAACGAAAAAGCCGCAGCCTCAAACTCAGGAATCATATCGCCTCTTCCAAAGCTGTCGAGATCACCGCCGTTTTCGCTGCTTCCCTCATCTATGCTGTGCATTTTAGCCTCTTCCGCAAAATCAGCACCTTTTTTAAGCCTGGATAATATATCTTCAGCCAAGCTTTCTTCCTTAACCAATATATGCTTTGCGGTAACCCTGTCAACTTTAAACTTTTCCACGTTATTATTGTAATACTCGTTTGTTTCCTGATCAGTTACTTCCGGGATGTCAGCAGACAATTCTTCAAGGAAAGCGTGACTATAAAATTGATCGATATAGAAATCCTTCAGAGCTTTTTTAGTGATTCCATATTTTTTCATATAATTATCCGCAGGCTTTTGTTCTTTTATCGTTTTCAAAAACTCATTGACGGACTCTTTGTAATCCTCGGGTAAAACGCTTTCATCGCCCTTATAATAGGTCCTGATAACATTGAGCGCAATCAAATCCTCCAGGAGAAGTGTTTTTAAATATTCCAGATTTTCTTCCGTTAAACTTTCCGCATCATCGCCTTGGATAAAGCAATACAAATATGCATATTGATCCAGCTGCTTATCCTGAATACCCACATCTCCCACTTTAACAATCACCTGGCCTTTCGAATCACAGGCACTGAAAAAAATCAGCATCGAAAAAATCAAAAGACAGATTGTCCGTTTTTTATGACCCATTATTTTATCTCCTTTTCATTGTTCATATCCTCATACTAAAGGAATAAGACAAGATGAATTATACTTTAAAAGACCAGCCTTGTCAAAAGCCCTGAAGCCTCATTTAATACACTGCGCCTATGCAAATTCAACTTTATAAACGGCCGACTGCCCCCGTGTATTAAAACGTCATTTCCATATTCTCCTGCAAGTTCCGCAAGCTTTTCCGGTGTTGGACCGTTTTTAGGACTGAAATTCAGTATGAGTTTGTTTTTTTCACAGTGTATTCTGCTGATCCTTGCTTTTTGCGCCAGTGCTTTTAATGAAGCAATTTCAATCAAATTCGCAGTCTCTTTAGGGATAGTTCCGAATCTGTCATAAAGTTCTTCCTTTACTTCTTTACAGTCTTTTTCATTTTTTATTGATGCAATTTTTTTGTACATATCCAGCTTCGCCAAATCGTCCTCAATATAGGTTGAGGGAATATATCCTTCTATATCGATTTCGAGCGATGTTTCTGTCTCTTTATCATTTCCATTTGTGCATCCCGACATCTCGGAGACAGCATCCTCCACCAATTTGCAGTAAAGCTCATATCCTATCATTATCATGTGACCGTGCTGTTCTGAACCGAGCAGATTGCCGGCCCCGCGAATTTCTAAATCCCGCATAGCTATATGAAAGCCTGCACCGAATTCAGTAAATTCTTTGATAGCCTGCAGGCGCTTCTCCGCCGTTTGCGAAAGAATCTTATCTTTTTGATACATCAGGTAAGCATATGCTATTCGATTACCTCTTCCCACTCTGCCTCTCAGCTGATAAAGTTGGGACAGGCCAAAGCGATCAGCATCCAATATTATCATCGTATTTACATTCTGTATGTCTATACCTGATTCAATAATAGTGGTGGAAACCAAAACATCAATTTTCCCGTCCACGAAATCCATCATTATGTTCTCCAGCTGTCTTTCGGCCATTTGTCCGTGGGCTACCGCAATTACCGCATTCGGAAGGAGATCGGCTATCCTTTCCGCGATTCTGTATATCCCTCTTACTCTGTTAAACACAACGAAAGTCTGTCCGTTTCTATCCATCTCCTTTTCAATGGCATCTTTAATCAATTCATCATCCTGCTCCATAACGTAAGTCTGAACAGGGTATCTGTCCAAGGGGGGCTCTTCAATAAGACTTATATCTCTTAGACCTACCAAGGACATGTGGAGGGTTCGGGGTATGGGGGTGGCGGATAAAGTGAGAACATCGACGTTTTTTCTAAGATGCTTGATAGCCTCTTTATGCTTAACGCCGAAATGCTGTTCTTCGTCGATGACAAGAAGGCCGAGATCGTGAAAAGACACATCGGCGGACAACAGTCTGTGAGTACCTATAAGTATGTCAATCTGCCCTTTTTTTGCATCATCAAGAATTTTATTCTGCTGTTTTTCCATCCGAAATCTAGACAACATCTCAACCTGAAACGGAAAAGAATCAAATCGCTCCTTAAAGGAATAATAGTGCTGATTGGCCAACAATGTGGTAGGAACTAATATAACCGCCTGCTTCCCCTCCGTAACACATTTAAATACCGCCCTTGCGGCGACTTCTGTTTTGCCGTACCCCACGTCTCCGCACAGCAGGCGATCCATCGGTATATGCCTTTCCATATCACGCTTAACCTCTTGTGCGCTTCTTAACTGATCAGGCGTTTCATCATAGGGGAATTGATCTTCAAATTCCCGTTGCCACAGGCTGTCCTTAGAAAAGGCGTACCCCTGCTGCATACTGCGCGCAGCCGATAAAGCTATCAGTTCTCTAGCCATATCCTTAATCGCTGCCTTTGCCTTTGCCTGTGTTTTTTTCCACTCACTGCCGGAAAGTTTATTCAACTTAGGATTAGCGGCGTCTGATGCTATATACTTTTGGACAAGGTCCATTTGATTTACCGGAATATAAAGCAGGTCCTCTCCCGCATACCTGATCTTCAGATAATCGCTTTTTGCACCCTGAACCTCCATCTGAACGACCCCCAGGAATTTTCCTATACCGTGATTCTCATGTACCACATAATCTCCGTTGCGGATATCCGTAAAGGCCTTTATCGGTCTGCCCTCACTGCTGCTTTTTCCGCTTTTTCTGTATTTAGCCGAAAGAAATATGTCTTTGTCACATAAAATGGCTAGCTTCTCTTCCGGAAAATCCATGCCTCCGTGAAGAATTCCCTCTTCCACCTTTACAACGGTATGAAGGCCCGCTTTTTCAACGAAATGCTTCATGTTTTGCACTCGTTCCTCGGTTGAGCAGACAATCAAAACTTCGTACCCTCGCACGGCATATCGTTTCAGCTCCGCTTCAAGAAAATCCATTCTGCCGTTGACAACAGGCGCCGGCTTAGAGATCACTGAAATCGCCAAAGAATTAGTATCATCCTCTTTTACCTGCTTATGAAAGGGCGTAAAAAGAAAAACCGGATGTTTTTTATAGATATTCAGGAAGGCTGCATGACCGGAAAAAGCCTCATAATCACCGGGAGCCGCATCACCCTTATTAAGGGCAAGTTTAAAATCCTCTTTATATTGTTTTTCCGATGCTTCCAACGTTTCCCGTACCCGATTCGGATCATCAACAATTATCAGGCCTTCCTCATTAAGGTAATCCCAAATATAGCCCGGAGTCTCATAAAAATAGTGGATGTAATTTTCGAGGAATTGAAGATTGGTTCGGGTCTCTATGCACTCCGACAGCTTATCCAAAAGACCTAGAAGTCTTTCACGTTTTTCTGACGACAGTCTTTGGGCGAAGGATTCATATTCTGCTCTGATACGGGTTTCCGCCTGAGAAAAAAGATACTCTGACTGTACCATCTCTTCTGCCGGATATATAATTGCACAGCTTTCGACCTCGGATGACCTCTGGGTAACAGGATCAAAAGAGCGAATGGAATCCACTATGGTATCAAATAACTCTATTCTAAAGGGAAAATCACGACTTGGCGGGAAGATATCAAGTATCCCTCCCCTGAGACTGAACTGACCTTTCGCTTCCACCGAAGGTGTCCTTTCATACCCCATAAAGGCCAACTTTTCAATGAGATCGTCAAGGTCAATATCCGTTTCCGCATAAAGCGTGATTCTATACCTGCAAAACAAATCCTTTGGAGTGGTTTTTTTTACAGCCCCAGATGCGGGTACTATTACAATGCATTCTTCGCCCTCGGACATAATACTCAGCGCTGAAAGCCTTTGCAATAAAATTTCATGGCTTTTGGCATCATATATCCTGCGAACGTGTTCTTCATCCTGAAGGAATATTATTTTTCTGTTCCCAACAAAAAATGACAGGTCCTCTGCAAGCTGCTTTGCTTTTCCAAAGGAGGGGGTAATTATTAAACACTGTCCTCCCCGTGACTTTGCAATCAACCCTGCTACAGCTGCGGATCTGCCTTCGGATATACCTGCTATGTTGACGATTCCACGTATGTTTAGGGCCAGTTCCCGAATCCGGCTGAACCGACCGTCTTTTATGACATTCATCCCTTTTCGCGGTCCTTCGCTGCCTCTTGACCCTTTTCTGCTTTCTTAACATTGTATTCGTTCATGGCACGATCAATACCATAAAGAAGAATGCATTCCAATGCTTCCACAGTTCGAAGTACACTATCTTCCATTAAGATCCTTTCCTCTTTACGGAATCTCCCGGTAACATAGTCGGTCAGCCTTGCCCTTCTTTCTCCACCAATGCCCACGCGGACCCTTGGGAAACCGTCTTGCTGAAGATCATAAATTACTGAACGCATACCGTTATGTGTTCCTGCGCTGCCTCTTTTCCTTATTCTCAGACTCCCCGCAGGTATATCAATATCATCGTATACAACAATGAGATTTTCTAAAGGCAGACGAAAAAAGGAAACGGCTTCCCGAACGCTGTTTCCTGACAGATTCATAAAAGTTTGAGGTTTTACGAGCACAACTTTTTGACCGGAAATGCTCCCCTCCCCGACCAGCGCTTTGTGCTTTATCCTATCAATCCTTATCCCATATTTTTTTGCAAGAATATCTAAAGTGATAAAGCCGATATTATGTCTGGTATGTTCATACCTTTTCCCGGGATTGCCCAGGCCAACGATAATATACATATCTTTTAATCAAACAACCTGCTTATAGAATCATTGGTAAAAATGCGAATCATCGCTTCAGCAAAAAGCGGTGCGACTGACAGCATTTTAATTTTATCGATGCGTCTTTCTTCCAGCAGGGGTATGGTATTCAGAAGCACCATCTCCTTAATTGACGACTCCTTAATACGTTCCATTGCCGGACCTGAAAGCACCGGATGAGTTGCACAGGCATATACTTCTTTAGCTCCTAACTCCTTCAATGCATCGGCTGCGTTGGTAATTGTTCCGGCGGTGTCTATAATATCATCCACCAATATAACATTCTTATCCTCAATATCCCCGATGACATTCATAATCTCAGACACATTTGCCTTAGGACGCCGCTTGTCAACGATTGCTATCGGAGCATCCAAGGGGTGAGCCATGTTTCTTGCCCTCGTCACACTGCCGTGATCCGGAGAAACTATAACAAGATCATCTAATCTCATTTCTTTAAAGTATTTTACCAGTATAGGCATTCCAAGAAGATGATCCACCGGGATATTAAAGTAGCCCTGAATTTGGGCCGCATGCAGATCCATCGTAACTACCCTGTCGGCACCTGCCGCACTAATAATGTCCGCCACCAGCTTTGCGGTTATAGGATCCCTTGCTTTTGTTTTACGGTCCTGTCTCGCATAGCCATAATAGGGAATTACCGCATTAATCCTTCCCGCAGAGGCCCGTTTCATAGCATCTATCATGATAAGGAGCTCCATCAGAGTATCGTTAACAGGGTCACAGGTAGATTGAACTATAAATGTATCTATACCCCTTACCGTCTCCCATAAGTTTACGGATATCTCCCCGTCACTGAACTTGCTGACAGTGGCCTTGCCCAGAGGTTTACCCATTATGGAACAGATTTCTTCTGCCAGGTCCGGATTGGAATTCCCTGTAAATATCTTGAAATCTGCGTATGCCCCGCTTTTCATCTTTTGCCGCCTCCTCTATTTTTGCCTTAGTTTTTTAATCAACCTATGCTTTTCCGCCCATCCTTCAATATTCTTACACCGAACTCTTCCAATACACAGTGCCCCCGAAGGCACATCCGAGGTTACATTTGTCCCTGCAGCCACAAAAGCCCCTTTTCCCACGGTTACGGGGGAGATAAGGTTTGTATTGCAGCCTATGAAGGCACCGTCCCTGACTACGGTTCGATATTTGTTAACGCCATCGTAATTAACAAAAACGACGCCGCATCCTAAATTTACGTTATCCCCTAAATCCGAATCACCTATATAAGTCAGATGAGATGCCTTAGAACCATCCCCCAAGGTAGAATTCTTAATCTCTACAAAATCGCCAACCTTGACATCCTTCCCAATAGTGCTGTTTGGTCTTATATAAGCAAAAGGCCCTATTCTGCTGCGATCCCCCACCTTGCTTTCTAAGATTACGGAAGATTGTATCGTAACCTCATCGCCCACAATGCTGTCGACAATTCGGGTATTGAAACCGATTATACAATTACCTCCGATAGTAGTATCACCTTGTAATATGACGCCGGGCTCTATTACACACCCCTTGCCTATCTTGACAGAAGCATCAATATAGGCGGCCTTCCAATCTATAAAGATTACGCCGCCTTCCATGTGCATGAGGTTGATCTTGAGCCTGGCCTCATCTTTTTGTTTGGCCTCTTTGATGAGCTCACAGATCCTATCGTCTTTTTCATTCATCATGCATACCTCTTTAAAATTGACTGATCCGGTTAGTTCCCTGCAAAAACAGTATAGCATCTTGTACCCTTAAGGGCAAGGATTTGAAATCGGTCTTTACCCCAAAAAGTACCGGCCATATAGGCCGGTCAGAAAATAAAATATGTAATGATATGAGTGCAGACCTTCTGTCTGTGACATTCAGGCGCCTCGGGTGCTGCTGCGTCCTATTAAGTCAAAACAGCTTCATCTCCCGAATTCATATCTGCTCCGCCTTTTTCCCTGAAAGAATGGGCTAAGGATTCCTCTTCCGCCTTTTCTTCCAGGACTTTGTCATATTCCTCGAAAATTGCCGCTTTTATACGGTTTCGAGTTTCTGAGGTAAGCGGATGTGCAATGTCTCTAAAATCTCCTTCGCCCATTTTTCTGCTGGGCATGGCGATAAAGAGCCCGTTTTGTCCCTCGATCACTTTGATATCGTGGACAACGAATTCATCATCAAAGGTTACGGAAACTACTGCCTTCATTTTCCCTTCATCATTGACCTTACGAATTCGTACATCTGTGATTCGCATTGTAAATCACCCTTTCTCCATGTTGGCCATTCCACTGCAATCGCATTGTAGTGCCTGATTCCATAAACGAACTGTCCTTATTATACAGTAATTTACTATATTTTACAAGGGTTATATGACAACTTATTTCTCATTTCTGAATATTTCGATTTCCCTGGTCGTTTCATCCACTTTGCCAAGATACATAAGAGGATAATATTCCTGAATTTTTTTCTTTTCCGGTTCCAATGAAGCAATGACGACACCGGCGCCTACGTTCTCTACGCCGAACTCATCAAGAATGTCGATTATTCCCCTGATGCTGCCGCCGGCCCTCATAAAATCATCAATTATAACAGCCCTTTTACCGGGCTCTACGGCACGCTTTGATAAT
>CAYRNC010000024.1:0-11574 GCA_964425645.1 uncultured Oscillospiraceae bacterium
CCTTCCTCAAAGACGATTACCCCTACCTTCTTTCCGGCGGCCTCTTCCCTCATTTTACGAGCATTTATTTCATTCAGAATGCAATTGCGCCGTCCCTTTATGATTATCATTTCAGCTAAGGGGGCGTAGTGAGCGTACTTCATCCCGGGGGATTTCGGTGCACCTTCTGTGATATTTGATGTGCTTTCCATCAATACAGGTTCACCGATGATTCCTGCAATATCCTTAGGGGAAATAAAACCGGGTCTCAGTATTGCAGGCGGTTTTTTGGAAAGATCCAAAACCGTGGATTCTATCCCTAACCGACAATCATCGGCTGAAAGGATCAAAGGAATTCGTCCCATCATATCCGCCTCCACATGAATCCCTTTTGTAGGGCTCGGCCTTCCTGACAAATTGGCACTCGGCGCAGCTACAGGGCAGCCTGCCAGCCTTATAAGCTCAAGTGCAACAGGATGATCCGGCATGCGGATTGCTATCGTTTTAAGGCCCGCTGTCGTAATATCCGGTATGGTAGGGAGTTTTTGTAATATCAATGTAAGCGGCCCCGGCCAGAAAGCTTTAGCCAATCTGTATATCACCGCGTCATCCTGAGAGGTAAGCCCTTTCAAAGAGGATATATCTGCAATATGAACGATGAAAGGATTGTCCCCGGGTCTTCCCTTTACGCGATATATTTCTGCAACTGCGGCCTCATCCAAAGCATTTGCGCCAAGGCCATATACAGTTTCAGTAGGAAAGGCCACGAGGCCTCCTGATGAAATGGTCCCCGCAGCCTCACTTATATAGTCTAATGCCTCGTCATTCAATTTTGAAATTTTATAAACCTTCGTCTCCATCTAAAATATACCTGCTGTCAAAAACTTTTCATTTTTTCCGCTTGGTCAGACGTTATGAAAGAATCTACAATTTCATCAATATCTCCATCAAGAAAAGAATCAAGCCTATACAGAGTTAAACCTACCCTATGGTCGGACACCCTGCCCTGGGGGAAATTGTATGTGCGTATTCTTTCGCTTCGATCACCGCTACCCACCTGGTTTTTTCTTTTCTCCGATATTTCCTTATTTTGCTCTTGAATTTTCATGTCGTAAAGCTTGGCCCTCAACACCTTAAATGCTTTTTCCTTGTTTTTTAGCTGAGATTTTTCGTCCTGACATGTGACCACAATACCTGTTGGCTCATGGGTAAGGCGGACAGCTGAATCTGTAGTGTTTACACTTTGTCCCCCGTTGCCGGACGAGCGGTATACATCAACTCTAACATCGCTTAGGTTAATTTCTGCCTCTACGTCATCCACTTCAGGCAGCACGGCCACCGTAGCGGCAGATGTATGAATTCTCCCGCTTGATTCCGTCTCCGGCACGCGCTGAACCCGGTGAACACCGCTTTCATATTTTAACCTGGAGTAGGCTCCCTTACCTTTGATAAGGACCACAGCCTCTTTAATGCCTCCGATTCCGGTTTCGTTCATATCCATGATCTCGCTTTTCCAGCTTCTGCGTTCGCCATATCGCATATACATGCGCAGCAGATCTCCTCCAAACAAAGCAGCTTCTTCTCCGCCTGTTCCCGCCCTTATTTCCATTATGACATTTTTATCGTCATTCGGATCTTTCGGCAACAACAAAATACGGAGCTCCTCACCGTAAGCTTCTAAACGTTCCTCCAAATCCGCCAGTTCTTCCTTCGCCAATTCTTTTAGATCTTCATCTTCTTCACTGTCGAACAAAAGCTCTTTCGTGCCGGCAAGTTCCTCCTTCGTTTTTTTATATTCTTTATACTTTTCTACGATGGGTTCCATATCGGACATTTCCTTGACATACCTGCGCCATCGCTTCTGATCCGACATAATATCGGGATCTGCCGCCTTGAGGCTGAGTTCTTCATACTTACCCACCATAAAATCTAATTTATCAAACATCTGTGTCTCAACTCCCGTTACAGACAATTTTGAAAAAGACCGGAAAAACTGATTTCCGGTCATTCTGTGCTAATCAATGTTGAATTTCTTCTTGAACTTTTCAACACGGCCGCCGCGGTTGATGAATTTCTGCTGACCTGTAAAGAACGGGTGACAGGCAGAGCATATATCCAGCCTCAATTCCTCTCTTGTGGACTTGGTAACAAATTCATTTCCACAGGCACATACGACCTTGCATTCCTTGTAGTTAGGATGGATTCCTTCCTTCATCTATTTCACCTTCCTTCAAAAATCAAAACAGTATCCGTCGCAATTGCGACAGCTATTACATGTTAGCATAAGGGCCTAATCTGTGCAAGGGTTTTTTGCTGATGCCGCAAGATTGATTCTGGCTACCCTGTCATGCCCCGTCAGATCTTTAATTATATGCACAGGATCGTAGAACCCGGTACCGGCGGCAATATCGGAAACGACTCCGGCCTGATCACAGCCTATCTCAAGCAGAATAAGCCCGTTTTTTCGCAGATAACAGGGGGCGCCTTTCAATATTTTTTCGTAATATTCCGTACCGAAAGGTCCCCCATCGAAAGCCGCCATAGGCTCATGCTCACGAACCTCCCGCATAAGGTGAGGCAGAATCTCTGAAGGGATATACGGAGGATTGCTGATGATCAAATCAAATTGACGTTTCCCCCTGCTCTTTGGAAAGGCATCGAATAAATCGCCTTCTGCAAACCGAATTATGCCCCCCACATTATTTCGTACGGCATTTTCTTTAGCAACCGAAACAGCATTCCAACTGATGTCAGAAGCGAAGATTTTGATCCTCCTCTTTTTAACATGACGGGCAATAGCCACTGCAATTGCCCCGCTACCGCAGCAAAGATCAAGCACATGAAAACCTCTGATACCGGACTTCCATTCGCTTAACTCATGCAGTGCGCGTTCGACTAAAACCTCAGTATCCTGCCTGGGTATCATTACATGTCGATTCACCTTGAAAGGAAGTCCCATAAATTCCTGTTCCCCGGTTATATATTGAACCGGCATTCCCTGTGCCCTGACATCCATCAATCGAAAATATTTTTCACATTCATCCTCTTCAAGAATATCTGTGTAATGCAAAAAAAGATATGATTTATCACAGGAGAGCATGTGGCATAGCAAGATTTCTGCATCCAGTGCAGGATCGAGACAACCGCTTAAAGAAAATCGTGTCGCAGCTAAATCAATCAGCTCTTTTATCATCATACTCATGTAACTATTTCATCTGCCTTGTCAACTAATCTTGAGCGCCCCCAGGAAACCGTATCCCCGATATAATCTTTAGGGCCATCCAGGTCGAGCACAGCCTTTATGGCGGCAATGGCCACCTCAAGCTGTCCCTTATCGGGATTCAAAGTAGTCAGTTTTTGCAAGGCAAGGCCGGGAAGACTTAAAAATTTGATCAAAGCAGAATCACCCGTTCCTGCGAAGCGCAGCAACTCATAGGATATCCCTGCGATAAAAGGTATCAAAAGAAGTCTTGATGCAATTCGTATAAGCAAGTTAGGCCAGCCGAGCAGCGAAAACAAAAGCAGGCTGATAACCATAACAAACATCAAAAAGCTTGTACCGCAGCGAGGGTGAAGTGTCTCAAATTCATCGCAATTCTCAGGCGTAAGTGCGAGACCGTTTTCAAAGCAGTGAATACATTTGTGTTCCGCACCGTGATATTGAAACACCCTCCTTATATCTTCTATCCTGGAGATGAGAAATACATATACTACGAACATCAAAATGCGCAAAATCCCTTCAGCTATGTTCAACATAATCTCACTTTTAGTCAACAGGCCAAGAAGATTGATTACCCAGGTAGGAAGTATTATGAATATACCTACTGTAAAAGCTATGGCCAGGATCACAGACAGATATAACATGATGCTGAAAGCATTTTTCTCTCCGAACCTTTTTTCCAGCCAAAGGGTAAACCTGTCAGCCTCTTCAGGCTCTTCTCCTTCGGCCTTTTCCAGCACCTCTGCAGAATACAGAAGGGTTTTGGTACCGACTGTAAGCGCATCTAGAAATATAAGCACACCACGCAATATGGGCACCCTTTTCCATCGGCTCTGGGGTTTTATTGGTTCAATCTTAATATGCATGCTGCCTTTAGGTTCTCGTATTACGACTGCTGTCCGATCCGTACCCTTCATCATTATCCCTTCGAGCACGGCCTGTCCCCCTATCTTGGTCGGACAAGCATCTTTGAGAAATATTTTATTTAGCTCCATAACTATTCCAATCGTGTTTTTTTAATTATTTGAATAAAATCTGCGTTCGTTTTGGTATGGGATAGGTAATCGATGATGGTTTCCGTAACTTCCTGGGTCCCTTGATTTGACAGGGCCCTCCTCATATACCATATGGCTTCCATTTCATCCTGCGTCATGAGCAGATCTTCTCTTCTTGTTCCGGATTTGTTAAGATTGATCGCGGGGAAAATCCGCTTTTCGGAAAGCTTACGATCCAAATGCAATTCCATATTGCCGGTCCCCTTGAATTCCTCAAATATAACATCGTCCATACGGCTTCCTGTTTCAACGAGAGCCGTTGCAAGAATTGTGATGCTGCCCCCCTCCTCCAGATTCCTTGCCGCTCCAAAGAATTTCTTAGGCTTGTGCAGAGCTCCGGGATCAAGCCCCCCCGAAAGAGTACGGCCTGTAGGCGGAATGACTAAATTATACGCCCTGGCAAGACGGGTTATACTGTCTAGCAGTATGACTACGTCCTTGCCGTGCTCTACTAATCTTTGGGCCCTGGCCAAAACCATTTCCGCTACCTTTACGTGGTTTGAGGGCAATTCATCGAAGGTGGAATATATTACTTCGCCGCTTATGGATCTTTGCATATCGGTGACTTCTTCAGGTCTCTCATCTACTAAAAGCACGATCAGCTCGATATCTTTATACATCTTTTCTATACTGGCTGCAACCTTTTTTAAAAGCACCGTCTTACCGGCCTTCGGCGGGGCGACTATCAAACCCCTCTGCCCTTTTCCGATAGGCGCAACAAGGTCTATCAACCTCATCGAGAGTTCTGTAGGACCATTCTCCAAAGAAATTCGCTCGTTTGGAAATATGGGAGTGAGGTCATCGAAGTCCGGGCGCCGCATAGCTATACCCGGCTCATCCTCATTAACATCTTTCACATATAAAATGGCTCCGAATTTTTCCCCTTCGTTGGGCTTCCTCGCTATCCCCTTTATTTTATCACCGGTCTTTAAATTGAATCTTCTTATTTGGGATGGCGATACATAGACGTCTTGATCGCTTGTCAGGAAATTATGAAAGCGCAAAAATCCAAAGCCGCCGTCCGCCATATCCAGTATACCTTCTACTTCGGGCCGGTCTTCACTCGGTTGATAAACTTTTTTTTCGGGCTTTATTTCTGAAATCTCCGGAGAAGAAGATGGTTTTCCATTTATCAACTCTGTTTGATCATCCTTGGCAGGGTTGTCAACTGCATCTTCCTTTATCTTTCTCGGGCGGCCCCTGGGCTTTCCGGAGCTTAAATCCGTAAGAGGGGATGACAAGGCTGTTAACAGGTCGGCCTTTTTCATAGATTGATAGCCCGAGACCCCAAACGCTTTGGCTATCTCCCGCAGTTCCACCACCTTTTTCGTTTTTAAAATGGATTCATCCATCTGATTCATGTTTTCCATATATACCGGTCGTCTCCTTTACATTTATTCGCCGGGCGACGCATAAACCTTTGCATAGCTGGGCTTCTTTGTCATGTTATGTACCGCTTCAATAAAGCGAATGGTTCCCGTCTCTCCTCTCATAACCACAGAATGAGTTTTCACTATATTATTTGGCAGATAGCGAACACCGCGCAAAAGATCCCCGTCGGATACCCCGGTAGCAACAAAGAGCACGGAATCACCCTTTACAAGATCGTCAAGGGTTAAGATCTTCGAAAATTCTTCGCTTTGACAATTCATTTTTTCCTGTTGAGTATATGGGAAGAGCCTGCCTT
This sequence comes from uncultured Oscillospiraceae bacterium, assembly GCA_964425645.1. Classification (GTDB taxonomy): domain Bacteria; phylum Bacillota; class Clostridia; order Peptostreptococcales; family Anaerovoracaceae; genus CAYRNC01. Next base: position 5,942 of record CAYRNC010000024.1, read on the forward strand.
GCATTCCCCCGCCCAGGCATTTGATGGCTGCAGCCGCAAGAACGCCCTCTGTTGCACCGCCGATCCCTACCATGATATCGATACCGCTGTCTTCCATATTGGTTGCAATGGCAGCCCCCACATCCCCGTCTCTAAACAGTTTAATACGACAGCCGAGCTCCCTGCATTCCTTAATATAGGGGTTGTGTCTGTCCCGTTCCAACATCGTAACGGTGAGATCTTCTATGTTTTTCCCGATCGCCTTTGCCGTATCGATTAGATTTTGCTTTAGGGGTTTATTCAGATCGATCACATCCTTAGCCTTCGGTCCCACTGCTATCTTATCCATATAATATACTTTAGTATGATAAAGACAGCCTTTTGGTGCCACCGCAATGACGGAAATAGCATTGGCCAGACCTTTTGCAGTCGAGGTGGTTCCATCGAGCGGATCCACCGCAATGTCCACCGAAGGGGAGTTGGCACAGGCTTTGCCGATTCGTTCCCCTATGTACAACATCGGGGCCTCATCCTTTTCACCTTCCCCGATGACCACAACACCGTCAATATGGATAGTGTCGAACATTTGCCTCATACCTGTTACCGCGGCCTGATCTGCTTCCTCCTTATCGCCCCGCCCCATCCATTTTGCACAGGCAATCGCGGCGCTCTCGGTTACTCTGGTTAGGCTAAGACCTAAATTCCGATTCATCTGATAAATGACACTCATTTTTTTCCTCCCTGCTGATCATATGGAACCGTCCTATTATTATATTATGTTATGCTTATCAGAATTTATTGGACAATATGATAAAGACTTTTTGAACATCATTAAGAACCTTACACGCAATATGACTTCCGTCACCTCACCGAATTTCAAGAATTTTGACCCCATCGGAAATAAATAACACATCTTGCCCTGCAACAGGCTCGTTCAGAATAGAGGTTTCCCTATCCGCAAAATAATATACTACCGTCCCATCCTCTGTCAACAAAGCAATTTCACTATAATCTTTGGCCGGAGCTTTAACCTCTTTTACCCTTCCTTTCCCAAGGAAGGTCTTTGTGGTCACATGAACCTGTCCGAAAGGACTCCAGGCGATAACAGCATCTTTACCAATTTCTATCCCCTTTAAACCATTATATGCTGTAAGTCCATTATATACAATCTCCGCACCATTTTCCAGATCAATAACTTTTGCTTTGCCCTCCGCTGTAGAAAGATACACCCTGTTCTCAATGAAACCGATACTCATGATGTTTCCTCTCAGGCTTTGACTTTTCGAAGCAATATTCAAAGGTTTATCGGCAAGTTCATAAATTCTTGTGCATATAACCGCAAATTCAACTCTTTTAATGCTGTTTTTGGGATTAAATCGATTTGAATTGTCCCCTACCATTATCGACATGCGCATGAGCAAATCCACATAGATCCTGTCCTCTTTGTTTATCTTGTCTTTATCTGTATAGGGAAGGGAAGTTGCAGGCATATACGGCATGTCCAGAGCTTTGGCCGCCCAGCGCGCAACCTGTTCTCTTGAAGCTTCGGAAGCCGTGCAGAACCCTGCAAGTTCTTCTTCACAAAGAATGCCGTATTCCAATCCATAGGCGACACATTCATATGCCCAAGGGGATATTGATTTATCTGCAAATAGTTTTTCATATAAAGATGATAGGGGTTTTGAAGGGGAAGGACCAATACCTGAATTTTTAACAGCCTGATATATCATCTGCATAGCTTCTTCACAGGTTACGGGATTTTCAGGTTTGAACAGAAAATTGCCGTCTGCTGAAGGATAGCCCTTGATTATACCCACACCGGAGGCAAAAGAAATAAAGGATTGCCCCCAGTAATCTGGGGCTACATCTTTAAAGCTTATGGAAGCAGCATTGCAATTCTGATCCTTTGTCAAAGGAATAAAAACAAAAGCTGCACCAAACACAAAAACTGCGCAGAAAATCAAAATATTGACTAATCGTTTCATAGGTAGCCTCTTTTTGAATATCAATCCGCCGAAGACTCTTCTTCAGCCTCTACAGAATAGATTTCGGTCAGCATTTCCAGTATACCCTTGCTGTCGGGATATACATAGTACGGGGCCCCATCCTGAAGAGTATTTGGCATAATGTAAGTCTCTATATCCTTTTCAGTCATGCCGACAGCCTTAGCGGAAATTTTCATTATCTTAGATAAAGTAATGTCGGATTCTACATTTTCAAATATAACTTTTGTTGTTTTTGGAAGATCGAAACTCAGCATCTGCTTAAAAGCGGATTTCATAAATTGTTGATGTGCCTTTATTCTTCCGATGTCCCCTTCTGTATATCCTTTGCGGTAACGTAAAAATTGAATCGCCAAATCCCCGTCAAGGACCTGCTGACCTTTGGGGATATTTACATAAAAAGGCGGATAACCCGGAGTCAGATCTTTATATCTCATATCAAAGGGGATGTCCATCGGTACACCTCCTATAGCTTTCACTATCTTTTTAATGCCGTCATAGTCAACTATTGCATAATAGTGCAAAGGCATACCCAAAAGTATTTCGCTGACCACCATGGCGGTCTCAAGGGGTTTATTTGTTCGCTGGTATATAGCATTTATTTTAAGGGCGCCCGGGTTGTGGTACCCTTTACGATAATAGTATGTATCCCTTGGAATGGATATTAAGTCCACATGCCTTGCGTCATAATCGAAGCTGGCCACCATAATCGTATCAGCCAGGTTTTCATTAAAGCCCATGAGCATAACATTTATACGGTTTTTATCCTGAAAGGCGTCAAAAAATCGGCTGTCCGTTTCAACCAACCTGGGCATTTCATCCATAAGGCTTGTTTCCGGGACTCCGAAAATCGGCACCTCACCGGCTTTATACAGTAATTTTGTGGCCGGAATAAAGGCCAACACACCGACAATGAAAGTGATGAGGAAATAGCGTATAAATACTTTGATGCTTCCGGTTTTATTTACGGCCTTTTCCATAAGAAGATAACCATGTCCTTTGCTCTTGAACCTGTATTTCAATTATTTCATTCTATTTTATACTTGTTCGGACAAAAATGAAATAGAGATCTTTATTCTTCCTCAACTTTATCCTCTTCGTAAATCTCTTCAATCATCCCTCTTATCCCTGTTCCATCCGCCCACCAGTAGGATAAACCGTTTTTCGTGCCGGATTTCCCCGGAATAAGCCAGGTTTCTATATCCCCTTTCGTAAGGCCGGCGGCTTTTCCCGCTATTTTCAAAGCCATAGCCAAATTAAGATCGGAATCTACATTTTTAATGACGCTTTTTGCAATTTTGGGAAATCCAATACCGATAGATTCTTTAAAAGCGGATTTAATAAATTCCTGATGGGCCTTAATTCTTCCGATATCGCCCTCGGAATAGTTGGAATATCCGGGACTTCCCTTGCGAAATCGAAGGAATTCCTGCACATTTCCGCTGTTTATAATTGTAGGGCCGGGAGGGATATCGATGTAAAGGGGCGGCTTATCGGCCGGATCCTTATAATACATATGAAACGGTATGTCCACGGGAACGCCGCCTACGGCATCCACAATTTTACCTACCCCTTTATAATCCACCACCGCATAATAGTGGATGGGGATTCCAAAAAGAAGATCGCTTACCGCCTTTGCCGTTCCTGTCGCAGTACCTTTTCTGTAGATGGCATTAATCTTAAAAGCCGCAGGACTTTTTGCCTCAGGCCGATAGTAGTATGTATCCCTTGGAATGGATATTACATCTACATGATTGCTCTTCATATCGTAACTGCCAAGCATTATTGTATCTGAAAGATCGTCGTTAATCCCAAGAAGCAGCATATTAACCCGGCTTGATTCATTGAATGTCTTATAAAACGGGCTTTGGGGATCTATATACGTTCCAAGCTCATCCATCAAATTTTCGCTTCCCGAAAAAACGCGCACTTTACCAAGCCGATCAAACAAATATCTTGCAGGAACAAGAATAATGGTAAATATTAGAAGCCAAATAAAAAATTGTTTCATAAAAGCTTTCATAGCCCCTCGCTTCGGTTTTAATCCCGGTGTCGTTTAGTTTAGAAAGGCAAGGGATCTGCCTTTCCCTTGCCATTTTACATATATACATTACATTTTGCAACAACTACTTGCTGTAATCAAAAAATCCTGTTCCCGCTTTTCTTCCCAGCTTACCCGCTCTTACCATTTTCCTCAAAAGAGGGTGCGGCCTGTATTTGACGTCGCAGAACTCTCTGTAAAGCACCTCCATGATAGCCAGGCATACATCCAGCCCGATCAAATCTCCCAAAGCTAACGGGCCCATGGGATGATTTGCACCAAGCTTCATGGCTTCATCGATATCTTTTGCATCGGCAACACCGTCGGCCAAAATACCAACCGCCTCGTTGATCATTGGAATAAGTATTCGATTTACAACAAATCCCGGTGCTTCTTCTACCTCAACCGCGGTCTTTCCCAAAACCGAAGTGAGATCAAGTATGGTTTCCTTTGTTTCGTTCGATGTGGCAAGGCCGCTGATAACTTCCACCAGTTTCATAACCGGTACGGGATTGAAGAAATGCATTCCAATTATCTTATCAGCCCTGTTCGTGGCCGCTGCAATCTCAGTAATCGAAAGGGAAGAAGTATTTGTTGCGATTATGGTATCCGCTTTGCACAGGGCATCGAGTTCGGCAAAAAGTGCCTTTTTGGACTCCATATCCTCTGTGGCTGCCTCTATCACGAGATCTGCATCCTTGATTATTTCTATATTAGTGGATCCTTCGATCCGGCACATAATTTCCGCCTTTTGTTCCTCTGACAGTCTTTCCTTAGCAACCAGTCTGCTTAAATTCTTTTCAACCGTAGCCATCCCCCTATCTACGGAGGTCTGTCTTCTTGCCCGTAAGACCACCTCGTAGCCGCTTTGCGCCAGGATCTGTATTATGCCTGCACCCATGGTACCCGTCCCTAATACGCCAATTTTTTTCATATTGATATATCCTCCTTCACTGTTTACGATGTGCAGTTATTTACCCTTAAATAACGGTTTTCTCTTTGCAAGGAAAGCCTCCATGCCTTCTTTTTGATCTTCGGTATCAAAACAATCGGCAAAGAGCCCCGCCTCTATGGCGATAGCCTCATCCATATCCTTGCACTCCAGGCCCATCTTAATCGCTTTGTTGGAATATCGCACCGCCAAGGGTGCATTATTCATTATTTTCTCCGCTAAAGCGAAAACTTCATCCACAAGATCCTCCTGGGGAACAACCTTATTAACTAACCCGATAGCTGCCGCCTCATCGGCATTAATTATGTCCCCGGTCAGAATAAGTTCAATTGCTTTGGCTTTGCCTATCAGTCTCGGCAGCCTTTGGGTCCCGGAATATCCCGGTGTTATGCCGAGGCCTACCTCTGGCTGGCCGAATTTTGCCTTGCTTCCGGCTATCCGCAGATCGCATGCCATTGCCAGCTCACAGCCCCCCCCGAGAGCGAAGCCGTTAACTGCGGCAATGGTAGGCTTATCCAGTCTTTCTATCCGGCGAAAGACCCTCTGTCCCAGCCTGCCGAATTCCATTCCCGCCTGCCTGTCCAAATTCGCCATGCCTGCAATATCCGCTCCGGCGACAAAGGCTCTGCCTTCTCCCGTGATTACTATTACGCTTATG
>CAYRNC010000024.1:11584-18720 GCA_964425645.1 uncultured Oscillospiraceae bacterium
TTGTTTTATCCAGCGCATCTAAAACCTGCTCGTTTAGCGCATTCATGGCATCGACCCGGTTGATTTTAATAATGCCGACGCCTCCTTTTTTTTCATACAATACTATGCTCATTTTCTCCCTCCTTTGCAAGTTCATCGATCGATATTTTGATTTTGAAGCTTCTTTCGCATCTCCTCCTTATATCGCTCCACGCCCGGTTGATTAAAAGGATCCACGCCTGAAAGGAGACCGGACAAAGCGCAGGCCATTTCAAAGAAATATACCATTTGCCCAAAACAATATGGGGTTAAAGACGGTATGCCGATTCTCACCATAGGGATTAAGGCCTGTCTGTGTGCAGCCATAACTCCCTCCAAGGCCGCCTGATTTATGCAATTCATACTTTTTCCCGCCAACATTTCTCCCGCACTTTTCGGAACATTGATGTCATAAGGTGGATTCGTTACATCCAGCAGGGTCTCAAAGAATATGGGATTACCCTCCTGAAGATACTGTCCCATAGAATGAAGATCCGTGCTAAATTCCAATGAAGCGGGAAATATTCCCTTGCCTTCTTTGCCTTCGCTTTCACCAAAAAGCTGTTTTAACCATTCGGCAAAATATCGGAGCCTCGGTTCATAGTATTCAAATATCTCTATATACTTGCCCCTTTTGAAAAGTTCCTGCCTTACGGCTGCATAGGGACCGCTGTAACCTCTGTTTGCCGCCATGTCCGATGCACCGGCCATGATCTCGTTGATATCAACACCTGCCGCTTTGATCGGCAGCAGTCCTACCGGAGTCAAAATAGAATATCTCCCTCCAATATCATCGGGCACAGCAAAGCTTTCATAGCCCTCATTACGGGCTTCCTCCCTGAGAACTCCATGCAAGGCATCAGTAATAACATATATCCTGCGGTTTGCCTCATCTTTTCCGTATTTATTTATCATCCGATCTTTTAATAATGCAAAAGCTATGCCTGTTTCCGTCGTAGTTCCGGATTTTGATATGACCAATATGCATATATCTTGGTTTTTAAGAGACTTAAGAAGCCCATGGTGATATGAAGCACTGAGATTTTGACCAGCATAAAGGATTTCAGGGTACCCTTTTTTTTCATCGGCAAGCATCTCAACAGCAGCCCTTGCACCGAGATAAGAGCCTCCTATCCCCAATACAACCAGGGTGTCACATTGGCTTTGAATCCTTCGTGCCGCCGCCTCAATCCTTCTTAATTCCTGCCTGTCATAATCAAAGGGCAGCTTTACCCATCCCGAAAAAGGGTATTCGCCGGATTCCAGAACATTTAAGTGTTTTTCCAGGGAAAAAGTGTATCCGGAACGCATTTCCGAAGTAACCAGTGAGTCAGAAAGATCCAATGTCAATGGCTTTTTTCCCATTATTTTTACTCCTTTTCTTTCGCGAAAATGATACTTTTTATTAACATTATATCATAAATGAAACAGCTCATTTTGTCGTATCAATGACCATCCTGCCGCAAGATTTGTCGATCACATAATTCGGCACAATTATTTTAAGCCACTCCTTAACTTCCCGGTCGCTCTTTCGGGTTATCCTGTTAATTTCATGTATGATTTCATCGGGCCCCTTCACGAGAATCTCCTCTAACGCATCGCTTGGTGAAACAGGCTGCCCGACAAATATGTGATCATGAGTCGTTTCCTTTATTCCCTCTTCTTCAAGAAGCAATTCCTCATAAAGCTTTTCCCCGGGCCTTAGGCCTGTAACTTTTATATCGATGTCAGACCGGGGAACATAACCGGACATTCGTATGATATTCTCTGCAAGATCCATGATCTTTACAGGCTCCCCCATATCGAGGATGAAGATTTCGCCCCCTTCGGCTATCGCCCCTGCCTGGATTACGAGCTGAACCGCCTCAGGAATGGTCATAAAATATCGCGTTACCTCCTCATGCGTTACCGTAACCGGTCCCCCTTGTTCAATTTGCCTGCGAAACAAAGGCAAAACACTTCCGTTACTTCCTAAAACATTGCCAAAGCGCACCGCGGAAAAATTGGTGGAAGATGCTAAACTTTTTTCCTGAAGCAACATCTCCGCCACTCTTTTGCTCGCCCCCATAACATTAGTAGGATTTACCGCCTTGTCCGTGGATATCAGAACAAATTTCTCCACCCGGTAATCATGTGACAGATCTATAACATTTTTTGTTCCAAGGATATTGTTTAAAACCGCTTCTTTGGGATTGGTCTCCATCAAAGGAACATGCTTATGTGCGGCAGCATGAAAAACCACCTCGGGGTAATATCTGGAGAATATATCTTCTACACGATTTTTGTTTCTTACGGATGCCACTGCCACATGAAAAGAAAGATTCGGGTAGGAAGCAGACAGCTCCTGGGCCAGTTCGTATACTGTATTTTCATAAACATCCAACGCTATAAGCGTTTTTGGATGAAATGACACTATTTGACGGCAAAGTTCAGAACCGATAGAACCACCTCCTCCGGTGACCAGGACCGCCCTATCCTGCAGATAGCTGCTGATGGAATGAAGATCCACCTTAACGGATTCCCTTCCCAAAAGATCCTCTATATTTACATCCCGAAGATTGTTTATGCTTACCTTTCCATCGATCAAATCTATAAAGGCGGGCAAAATCTTTACCTTGCAGTCAGTTTTATTGCATTCGTTCACAATTCCCTGTATCTGCTTTTTTGTTGCTGAGGGAATTGCAATTATAATTTCATCTATACCGTATTTCTCTGCGGCGGCGATAATGTAATCCTTGCCTCCGACTATTTTTTTGCCGACAATCTTTTTCCCGATTTTCCCGGGGTCATCATCAATTACAGCCACAACACGCTTTCCGGAATCCTTTGCTCTTTCAATCTCCTTCAGCATACCCGCCCCGGCATCCCCAGCCCCTACCATCAACACCCGTGTAAAGATGTCGGAAGAACCCGATTTCCAAAACGTAATAAGCGACCTGAAATTAAATGTTTGAAAGAGATTGCGAAAAGAGCGATAGGAAAGCCTTGTCCCCCCGATGAACAGGATATCCAGCAAGAAAGCAATTCCCTGTACCCCCCTCGGTATGCTTTGAGATGTAAAATATAAATAAGCCATCACTGCTGTAAGTGCGCTGACAGAGGCTATAAATACTTTAATGAGTTCCTCGGTCCCGGCATATTTCCATATGCTGTTGTAAAGACCGAATGCAAAGAAAACCAAAAGTTTAATCAAAGTGATCCACAAAAGATTATCCAGATAGACTTCCAAATAGCGATTAAAAATATACGTTTGAACGTCGAATTCGAACCGAAGCAAAAAAGCGGCGATATAGGCCAAATTAACGCACAAAATATCGCCCAGCAACAACATAATGCTGTTTTTATACTTACCCATAGCCGACACCCTCATTTTTCTGCCCTTATATTATTACAAATTTTGACCTATTACAAGCTGCCTTTACCTTCCATAACAAAGGACGCAAAATGGGCTACGAACTTTTTCATACCCGATTCGTTCAAATGGCGGCGATCGTAAAAATCAGTATTGAGATCCAATCCAACTTTTTTATAAAGTTCATCGGAATTATAATCGATAAACCGCACCTGGTTATCGTTTGCAATTTTAGCGACACAATTATAGAACATTTTTTCCTCTTTGGTAGCGTTGGAGGGGGCTTTAAAGAACACTATATCTATCCCTTTTTCTCTTGCCAGATCTATTATTTTATTGATATAATACATATTTTTTTCAGTTATTGAAGCTGCGTCGACAATCTCCGCCACATCCTCCCTTTCTATATCGATGGCGGCAGAAGTAAGGCGGACATGACCTTTATCCGGATCTTTGCCCTTTTCATAAATGCGGATAAAATCCTCCTTTTTTAAATCTTCCCACCTCTCATGATACTTCATTATATGGAACAAATAATACCGCCTCTCGCCTTTTGGAACGGATGCCTCTATCATTTTCCATTTGTTGAAGGATAAGGGTATGGGGTCCACTGCGGTGTGGCTTGTCCCTTCATCTGAATAATCATCTTGCTGTTCCGCCATATAGACTTCAACTGCAACTAACTTCGGACTTTGGGATTTCAGCGCTTCAATCATATAGTGATATGTAACCCATAAGGGTTGAAGCTGGGTTGCAAGCACATAAGATAACAAACCTGTTTCCTGATAAAATACCGCAGGATCCACAGAACAGTACACGTGGCTTGACCCAAAAAACATAACATCAAAGCTGTTGGGATCTTCATTGTAAAAGCCCGCAACTTTTGCAGTCATGTTCCAGCGGCCCTCTATTTGTTTATGCATCAAAACGGAACCTGCCAGTGAAAACAATTTTGCGAATATAAAAAGGAATATCAATACCGCAAGTATTCGTTTAATGTTTTTCATATCTCACCGCTTAAAACTGAAAGTATATAAACTGGCTTTCACTGTAGCCCGGACCATATATGCCAAATATAATGATAGAAAAAATCAACCCCAGGCTTAAAAGCCAGCGAAAAGCAAGATTTTGAGCGGCAAATCGCTCCCTTACTTTTATTCCCTTGTACTGGATAATGCTTACGAGCAATAATACACCCGACGCGAACACCGTTACCCAAAAGCTGTTCGAGGACAGGCCGAGCAAATAAATGCTTCCATCAATTAAAATCCAAGGATTCCATTGTGCCGCTATATTGCGTAAAATACCCATGGCCTGCGTAAAAGTCTCTGCCCTGAAAAAAATCCATGCAAAATTCACTAAACAAAAAGTGATAAACATCTGCCCCAGCTTATAGCTTGCAGCCCCAGTTTTTATCTTGAATTTGCAGGTAATTCTTTCTTTAAGAGGATGGGTCATCTGTCCTATCACCTGGAAAAGTCCGTGAAGCAAACCCCAAATTACAAAGGTCCAGCCTGCACCGTGCCATAGACCGCTTATTAAAAATACGATAACGGTATTCACATATTTTCTGACTGTACCCTTGCGGTTACCGCCAAGGGGAATGTAAAGGTAATCGCGAAACCAGGTGGACAGTGAAATGTGCCAGCGCCTCCAAAATTCCGCGATGCTTCGGGAAAAATAGGGTTGCTTGAAATTATCCATCAATCGAAAACCCATAACCTGTGCACTCCCGATTGCAATAGCGGAATATGATCCGAAATCGCAATAGATCTGCAAACCAAAAAAAAGAGTGGCCAGCACAAGGGGTATACCTTCGTACTGTTCATAATTATTATATACCGTGTTTACTAAAATGGCGGCTCTATCCGCTATGACCAGTTTCAAAAAAAATCCCCACAGCATAAGCAGCAGACCTGATTTTACTCTTTCGTAATCAAAATACTGCCTTCGGCTGATCTGCACCAGAAGATTCTTTGACCTTTCTATAGGTCCCGCAACGAGCTGGGGGAAAAAAGACACAAACAGCGCATATCTGAATAAATTCTTTTCTGTATATATCTCTCCCCGATACACATCCATTGTATAGGACAGGGCCTGAAACGTATAAAAGGATATGCCTACCGGAAGGATTACATCAAAGGAAGCTTCCACGGCCTGTATACCTGCATAAGCAAATACCCTGTTGATGTTGTCAATAAGAAAATCGAAATATTTAAAAAAGAACAGGATTAAAAGGTTAGCTGCCACACATAAAAATACCCACAGATTTTTCAACCGTCCGACCTGTTTGCTCCCTATCAACAGCCCGCTGGCATAGGTGATCAGGGTTGAGATTCCTATGAGCACCGCATACTTGGCATTCCAGCACATATAGAAATAATAGCTGGCTACAAGCAGCCATATATAGCGTACCTTGTGGGGCAATACAAAATAAAAAAGCACCACAAGGGGATAAAACAGCATAAAGCGGAAGGAATTAAACAGCATACTATTCCCTTCTGTTCTCTTCTTACGTACCTACGTTCAGACAGGGATATGATACATTTTTTTTGCTGTTATTGCAATAGCTTCAATCAACCGACGGCAGCTTCGTGACTGCCGGATTATCCACCGGATTTCCTTTAATATCAAAGCGGGAACCATGACAGGGGCAATCCCACGTAAGTTCTTCGGGATTCCAGCCCAATTGACATCCCATATGGGTACATTTAGGTTCCACCATGTGCAGGACTCCCGCCGGATCTCTATATACTCCCGTTTTTTCTCCTTCATGCTCTACGATCCCGCCGTGGCCCGGCAAGATATCCTTTACAAGTTCCTCGGGTATATCAAAAAGGCTTTTAAGCAGTCCTTTTCCGATAGTTTTTACATCCTTCCACATGTCCCCTGCCGAAACCGGTGCAGTGAATCTGTGAGGGGCAAAAATACTGTTTTCGAAATCCTTGGATTTCGGACCTCGCAATATCATGTCCGATATGATCATCGCAGATGCCATGGAGCTTGTCATGCCCCATTTCCGAAAACCTGTCGCCACATACCAACCGGGACGATTTGCAGCATACTGTCCTATATAAGGGACCCCGTCCATCGACATGCAATCCTGCGCCGACCAGGCATAGGCCTCCTTTGCGTTGGGATACCACTTTTTTGCTGTCTTCCTAAGCTGCTCATAACAGCCACCCGACTGATTTTCACCCGTCCTGTGGCCGCAGCCGCCCAAAAGCAAATAATTGTCCTGATTTCGGAAAGAATATTTCTGCTGATCCACACCTATATACATTCCTCCAACGTCTCCGGCATCAGACAATGCCAGCACATAAGATCTTTCCTGATGCATCCTTAAAAAATAGTATCCGGGAACATTGATGAAAGGAAAATGGCAGGCAAATACAACATGATCGGTTTTAACGTCTCCTTTGTCTGTCTGCACGATACTGCTTCCGTCATTCCAATCCACATCTAAAACCTTTGTCTCCTCAAACACAGTCAGATCAGAGGAAATACCCTTGATGAATTTTAAAGGATGAAAACGAGATTGGTTTTCAAATAATACAGCACCCTTTGAATAGAAGGGGAGACCCCATCGGCCATCATTTTTTTGTTTATTTTCATCGAGAAAGACGGCAGGTATGCCCAAAGAGGCTGCCGCTTGGGCCTCTTTTTGTATTTCATCCATGCGCTCATCTTCCAACGTATAAAGGTAGGCGGGCAGATCCACAAGATCGCAGTCTATGCCCTTTTCCCTTATGATATTACGATATTG
>CAYRNC010000024.1:18730-20405 GCA_964425645.1 uncultured Oscillospiraceae bacterium
AAAATAGCTTGCTGATTGGCGTTGGCATATTCCCGTGCTTTTTCTTCTCCAAAGCTTTCGATCAAACTGTGGTATATAAGATCGTGCTGGGACGTTATTTTAGCCGTAGTATTTTGGGTTACACCCCCGGCTATAATTCCGGCATCCAGTACAATGGAGTTAACCCCCTTATTCTTCAGCATATATGCAGTAAGCATCCCGGCCATACCGGCTCCGATGACTACAGCCTCGACATTTTTAAACTGGTCTAAAGATCCTTGCTTCCTGTCAATTTCACAGGTACCTCTCCATAGGGATACTCTAAGCCTTTCTTTTTGCGGCATCACTGTGCATTTCATAAAACATCACCTCGTGAATATGATTGCCGAAAAAAAAAAAAACATTCAAAACAAAGATTTTATTGCTTTTATGACCACAAAACCGCCTTCCCCATAGCCATTCATCGTTTCATACAAAATATTTTCCGTGCTGTATACCGTCTGTTTATGGGTAAGTTCGGAAAACCCTGCTTCCGCAAGCAACTTTTCTACCGAGGCAACAGAATAGAAGTCAGCATTCCTGTAAAATGAATCCTTCTCTTTGCGGGACTCGTAAAGCTTCCCTAAGCGGCTTTCTCTGTCGATAAACGCGACTACCAAGAACCCGCCTTTTTCTAAAACCCTGTGAGCTTCGCAAAAAGCTCTGCCCACATCATCAAAAAAGCATATAGCCGTAACCATAAGGACATAATCGAAAATTTCGTCCGGAAAAGGAAGGCACTCAGCCTTTGCTTCTATCACCTTAATGCCGCGGCTTTCGGCTATTCTTGCCATATTGCCTGCAGGCTCTACCCCCAGTTGAATCCCTAAGGGTTTTGCAAACCTTCCTGTTCCGATTCCTATCTCCACCCCGTTTAAACCTACCGGTATCAGAGACTTTACCGCATTAAGTTCTGATCGGTAGATGTTACCGTTTTTATCGAACCAATCATCATACTTTTGGCTTTGCTGCTGGAACATTATCAACCCTCCGTGCCGTCTCTAAATTAATCCATGGTTAAGTTTAACATGTAAAGCAATCTTTTTCTACCGTTAGCGGGCTTTGAATACACTGTTTTATGACTGAATAATTATGGCTTTATATGGGTATATAAATATAGAAATTCAAACGCTGAAGGCGGCAGTTAGCCGATTTGTAAGCGGGGGAAATTAAAATAAGGAGGAACAGGGAAATGGCAGGATTAGTACCGTTTAACAGAAAAAACACGAGCCTGATCGGCAGCGGTTTTGATGATTTTTATAATCTGCTTGATGATTTCTTTACACATCCAAGAAGGACATTTGTGGCAGATACATTTAAAGTCGATGTTCAGGAAAACGAAAAAGGCTATATTATTGAGGCGGAGCTTCCGGGCGTAAAAAAAGAGGAGATAGAGGTCAGCCTGAATGAAGGTAGGCTGGGAATTTCGATAGAACGACGAGAGGACATCGAAGAAGAAAAGAAAAACTACATTCATAAGGAAAGAAGATACAGCTCAATGAACCGCTGCATCTACTTAAAAGATGCAAGCGGGGAAGATGTTAAAGCAAAACTTGATGAGGGTGTTCTATCTATAGCAGTACCGAAACTGGAGAAAAAAGAGACCTCAGTTCGAGTCGACGTAGAATAGCAAGGAGACATTTTGGAATTGCAAAGA
>CAYRNC010000025.1:0-9750 GCA_964425645.1 uncultured Oscillospiraceae bacterium
TGTGGGAACTGTAATTCTGATTTCAATAATATTTGATGGAGGTTACATTAATGGACACAGTTACAAATTACGGATTTATCAGTGTCATTCCAATTCTGATTATTATTGTTTTGGCATTAGTAACGAAAAAAACCTTTGAACCAATGTTGATTGCGACCCTTACAGCATTTATAATTTATGCGAAAGGCAGTTTTTTTAACGAATTCGTTAATGAGCTGCTTAATGTTATGGGCGATCCCACCATTGGCTGGGTAATACTTGTATGCGGCCTTATGGGAAGTCTTTTGCTGATACTTGAAAAATCCAACGCAGCAGCAGCATTCGCAGGAATGTTGGATAGATTTGCAACAACAAGAAAACGTGCACTGTTTTGCACCTGGTTTCTTGGAATATGCCTTTTTATTGACGATTATCTAAATGTACTGACAGTCGGCAGCACTATGAAAAAAGTAACCGACAAATTTAATATATCACGTTCAATGCTTGCCTACTCAGTAGGATCAACAGCGGCGCCCATAGTCGTATTGGCACCCATTTCTACCTGGGCAATATACTTTGCATCGCTGCTTGCCAATGAAGGCGTTGTGGATGCAAACGGATCAGGCATAGGTGCATATATTCATTGTATTCCGTACCTGTTTTACGGATGGATTGCGGTGTTCATTGTAATGCCTTTGGTCATTTTAGGGGTCATTCCGCTGATGGGACCCATGAAAAAACAAGAACTGCATGCAAGGGAAACTGGGGATTTGTTTCCTCCGGGAGTTCTCCCGCCGGTAATTGAGGAAGTTGAAAACGATAACACTAAACAGGGAGGCGCTTGGGATTTTATTCTCCCTATGTTCGTACTGATCAGCGTTACCATTGCAGTCGGTAACGATGTATTAAAAGGTGTTATTGTAGCCCTGTTCTTTACAGCTTTATTGTACTTAAAGAAGAAGCTGACCGATCTGACCGTCTTTTTAGATAATTTTTGGTCAGGATTTTCCACCATGATTTCAGTGTTGGGAATACTTGTTCTGATATTCGCATTCAAAAATGCCTGCGCAATGATCGGCTTTACCGATTATGTAATTTCAAGTGTTGCTCCATATATGAGCGGCGCCATTTTACCTGCAGTTGTCTTTGTCACCACGGCTTCAATGGCGTTTGCCATGGCAAACTTTTGGGGACTGGCAGCTATTATAATTCCTATAGTTGTTCCTCTGGCAACCGCTATGAACGTAGATATTTATCTGGCATCTGCAGCGATATTCTCCGGTGCCGCCTTTGGAAGCCATGCCTGTTTTTATGCAGATGCGGCGATACTAATCGGAAAAGCGACGGATATCCGTCCCTATGATCATGCAATAACACAATTACCGTATGCTTTAATAGCCGCCGTACTTACAACAATTTTATATTTGATATTCGGATATAATATGCAATAAAACGTTATTATTACAGATAGACATTTTGACCAAAACCATATACTACGGGGGATTGGCGACCAATCCCTCGTAGTAATTCAGACTTCTTTGCTACAACGCTACAACAGAATTTTATACAATTCATACCTGCTTGAGATGCCGGTCTTTTTATAAATATTTGCGATATGGGTTTTGACGGTATTGGAACTGATGCACAGATCATTGCCAATATCCTCTATTGAGTAACCGTTTATTAGCAGCTCTATAACATCAATTTCTCTCATGGTAAGTTTATATTTCTTCTCATGTGCCAAAGCGTCAATATCTATATGTTTTGGTTTTGCTTCAAATTCCTTGAATAAGCGCAGTGCCAGGTGGTCTTTAAGTAAATCAAATAAGAACAGATCATCATCTGAAAATCTTGTATCTTTTTTAGCCCTGTAAAAAGATACACTGCCTAAAAATTTCCCCTCCAATGCCAGGCTTATCTGTAAAGAATGATGAAGATCATTCGGTATATAGAATTCTTGATAGCAAACATTTTGTTTAATAGATTCTTCGGAAAACATATCCTCCTCTCTATAAACCATACTTTTTGCTTGGATGAATATCCATCGGGCAGGATCCACATCCTCTATATCATCAAGATACTTAGCGAGAGCCTCAATTGGGAAATCAACTGAAACCGGGTTGCTGAGTATGTGTTTCCCATCCTTTGCGGCAAGATAGAAATTACAGCTTTTATAGGGAACCAAGAGTCTGACAGACCTTAAAAATGAAAGCCTCATATTATCGTTGTCTTCGATCGCATAAATTTGATAGATTATGTTACTATAAATGCTAATGTCATTCTTCTCAAAATAGCCCATCCTATACCCCCCTTTACCCTGTATTGTACATAAAAATATGGAGCGCTGTCAATGTCAGACTATTCAATGAATAATGGCGCAGTTATTCTAGCGGCTTAATACCGATGTTTAGACATCAAAAGACCGATAACACCGTAAACATTACCGGTCTTTATGTAATTACTGACGCTTAATTTTTACATCAACAGGGGTTCTTCCTTCCTTCCACTTGATTTCTCCGGAAGTGATACAATCTTTAACAGGGCATACATTTAAACATAGATGGCAACCCACACAGTCATCATCATTAATTGAGGGTCTTCTTCTTTTATCGTTCCAGTCTATCGCCTGATGTGCCGCATCATAGCAGGAAACATAGCATCTCCCGCAGCCTACACACTTTTTCTCATCGATCCGGGGAATAATTTTAAAATCGCGGTTAAGCTCCTCTGCAGGAACGAGATTTGGCAAGGCCAAGCCGATGAAATCTTCTATTCGATTAGCACCCCTTTCATCCATAAAGTGGGACATTCCGTTTATCATATCTTTTACAATTCCATATCCGTATTGCATAACTGCGGTAGTAACCTGCACATTCCTTGCACCTACAAGCAGATAATCCAAACAGTCACTCCATGTTTCTGCACCTCCGATACCCCGGCCCTGTTTCGCTATTTCCCTAATGTTCATGATTAACCTCTTCCGAAACAAGTATCTGTTAGACTGCTATAAATCGTTTTTAGGTTTCAATTTTTTTTATCTTTGTGCTGTTTTATCTTAATGCCATCCTCTATATCATTTCCCAAAGATCGGATTACCCTTTCACCCTCTGACAGGCCTGAAGTAATTTCCACAAGATCATTTCCCTCTAGACCTGTCTTTATTTTACGGATGCGGGCCACATTACCTTCCAATGCGAATACATAGCGGTTTTTATCCATTTCAAATACTGCACTGTTGGGAATACAAAGTACATTATTTTTTTTATAAACTGTTATCTCTGCCTCTGCATCGCTTCCCAAGCGCAGATTTGAGGCTGCCTCAACCTGGATTTCAACACTTACACGTTTGTTTACAACCCCCAGACCGGATACTTCCTCTTTTGCCTTCTTATCAATGCTGCGAACGATACCCCTCAACGGGAGGGACTCCCCTCTTTTACCCTGATAAATGCATACCTCATTCCCCGCCTCCACCTCATTTGCTTCATATGCAATCAGATCAGCCCTAATATGCAGGCTGTCCAGATCACTTATCTCAAAAAGGCTTGCACCGATTGGTGCATATCCTCCATTTTTAACGTAAACCTCGGTAATTGTTCCGTTTATAGGGGCTGTGACCTCATAATTTTTTATGGATTCTGACAGACTTTCCATCGCATATTTAAGAGAGGATAACTGTGCCGCCGATTCCCTTCTCAGGGTTATCGAAAAATCATATTCTTGCCGGCTTAACGCTCCTTGTTCATAAAGTTCCTTATTTTTCTTCACCATATCCTGAGTTTCCAGAAAGGAGGCCTCCAAACCGGAATATTGTGCCTTTAGACTTTTTAATTCCAGGCGGACAATGTTTTCATCTCCCGATAAAAGAAGGTCCCCCGCATTCACGTAATCGCCTTCTGACACAGCCACGTTTGCAATTTCACCGGCAAAGGCGGAGGTAACGATAACGCTGTTATCTGATTCAATTGTGCCTGTCTCCTTTATCACCCTTTGAATCAGCCCCCTTTCAACCGTTACAATATCTGCCTCAATCCCTTTTCCGCTGTATAATACCCATGCTGATAATCCAATCGACACGGCCAATGCTGCGGCAACGAGGGCCCGCCTTACTTTTATCTTTTTTCTCATAAGTCACCACCCCTCACTTTAAATGACCGATCATTCCACCCTGTTTTTCAGCGCCTGCAGAAAATCCAGCTTCTGTATTCTTTTATACGTTGCAAACTGCGCTGCCAGTACAAACAGCGCAGTAAAAAAACCTGCGGCAATAATTGCCCCGACTGTCGGGGTCATGTCAATACTATATAAATCTGTTGTAAATGCAGCTGAACTGTATTCGCATAGCATCGATCCTGCCGGAACACCCAGAAGAATTCCTGCCGTCGTTGTTACATTATTCTCCATCCCGATCATTTTGAAAATCTCCTTCTTTGTAAATCCCAACACACGTAACGAGGAGAATTCACCTTCCCTTTCACCTATGCTTATCATTGTGGAAACATAGACGATACCAAATCCTATAACACCGGAAAATATCAGCATAACCCCTATGCTTAGAAAAATAAAGCCCATGTATTCTTCATAAATATTCCTGATGTCCTCCGAAGACATAACGGATGCCACATTGGTCGCTTCAATTAATTTTTCAAAGAACCTGTCATCATGAGAATTTATAAAAACACCAGTAATTAAGTTATCCTTAAAAATAATGTCCCTTAGTTCATCTATTTCCATGTAGGCATTCATACCTAGAGACTGCTCTATCACACCGGCTACCGGCAGCTTTACCGCAGGATTCTTTAAAACGAAGCTGTCCAAAGTGATAAAATCCCCTTTTACCGCTTTCAACGATAAGGCTAAATTTTTTGAAATCAAAACGCCTCCGGCTTCGATGAAAACCTGCCTGCCTGTAATATCCCTAAATGAATAGAAGTCGGTATTCCTTTTAAGCCCTATGATGTTGACAGATTGTTTTCGGTGACCGATTGACAGTTCAAACGGATATTCAATTTTTCCTTCCGCTCGGTCTATATCAACTATATGGGCGAGATCCGCTACGGTTCTATCATTTACGGGTTTATAGAATTCAATTTCATAATCCATTTTTTGAAACTCTGTAAAATGCCGATTCATCATCCTGTCTGATGCTGCAGGCATTGCAACGGCAAAAAGCATCATCCCGTAAGTCAATGTAATTCCCAAGATCACAAAACATGTCCGCCTCTTATTCCTGAAGATGTTTTTGCAGACAAGTTTTCTGCTAAATGAAAACCCATTCCATAAAACCCGGATACGTTCAATCAGTATACGCCCCCCTTTTTTAGGATCCTCTCCCCTCATAGCATCAAAAGGGGTTATTTTCAATACGCCTCTTCCACCTATAATGCCCGATCCAGCACAAAAGGCTGCTGACAACAACATTGCCCAAATTACGTATACGGTGTCAATCTTGAATTTTAAAAGCGGTAAATTGAAATAATCCAAGAACAGCTTCGTCATCCCACCTGCCAAAATCATCCCTATAATGCTTCCCAATAAACCGCCCGCGAGTCCTGCAAAGACAGCATATTTCACATAATGGCCCATAATCTGCCTATCGCTGTACCCTATTGCCTTTAAAGCACCTATATTAAACCTGTCCCTTTTAATCATTCTTGACAGTATCATCATTAACACCAGACCTGCTACAAGCAAAAATATAATGGGGACGGTATCCGACATGAGATCCAGCTGCTGCAATTCCTCCTGCACCACAGCATTGCTAAGCTGTTCCGACCTCTTTAAAATACTGATAATCCCGTAGGGTTTAAGATGATCCTTCACCGCATTTATAATAGTTTCTTCTTTGGCATTGTATCCATAGCCGATGCGTATATAGTTATAGTTTTGCATCTCCCCTGTCAGCAGGCGCCCTGTCGCCTCCGACAGATAACATATGCCGAAACCCTCATCGTTTGGCATTAAAGACCGGGAGTTTTCCATAAGATAAATATATTCAGGGTTTGCCACAATTCCTACCACTTTCAAAGTATGGTTCGAACCTGCAACCTGAACTCGTATTTCATCGCCTGCGGATATTCCGTTTGCACCAGCAAATTGACCGATAACCCATGCATCTTTGCTTCTGTCCGATAAAGCCCTGCCTTCAAGCAACGTGCAGCGGCTCAATTCCTCCTCATCATCTTTCACTGTAACCAAACGAAGTGTTTTACGCCCTTGTCCTTTATCATCCAACACGGGGACATCCATGGTCAGGCCGGCAGATACCTTTGCAACCCCGGGAATTTGATCCAAACCGTTTGTAATTTGTGCGGGTGCCCCTAAAACCTGAATGAAAAGATCGGGGAAATTGCTGTCTTCATAATAGCTGTCCAGCGTGTGCCGTAGATTATCAGACACCATCGAAAGTGACGTATATGCGCATATGCCCGCAATTATGATGAACAAAACGGCGGTAAATTGGCCTTTGGAGTTTTTAATCATGCGAAGCAGCATGACATTAATTTTTTTAGCTACCACCTTACCTCCTTCGCATCAATAGGATTAGGGTTTATTGTATTCTCAATGACGTTGCCGCTTCTCATCCTTATTACCCGATCGGCCATCAGCGCTATATCAGAGTTATGGGTGATGATAATAAGTGTTTTTCCCATTTCCATATTCAGTTTGCGCAAAAGGGCCAGTATTGCAATCCCCGTACTATAATCCAAGGCCCCCGTAGGTTCATCGCATAAGAGAAGATCCGAATTTTTTGCTACAGCTCTGGCAATGGATACTCTTTGTTGCTCCCCCCCGCTTAATTGATAAGGAAAATGATCCTTTCTTCTTCCAAGACCCACAGCATGAATCACTAAATCAACAGGCAAAGGGTTTTCGACAATTTCCATCGCCAGTTCAACATTCTCCTTCGCTGTTAAACTTGCCATTACGTTATAGTTTTGAAAAACAAAACCTATGTTATTGCGCCGATATTCCGTCAGCTTGCTTTCGCTATAGCCTGTTATTTCTTCTTGTCGGAAAAAGACTTTGCCCGATGTAGGATGATCCATACCGCCGATGATATTAAGCAGCGTGCTTTTGCCTGATCCGCTGGGCCCCAAAATGACAGCAAATTCACCCTCCTCCACGGAAAATGTTACATCCGTTAAGGCCTTCACTTCTATTTCACCCATCTGATAAATTTTACACAGATTTTCTGTATATAGAATTGGCATCTTTATTCTCACCTCAAAGCTATTCCTTCACCCATATTATAGCATTAAACTGAAGCTGCATGTTTTTGAAAAACCCGTACAAGCCGGCAAGATTTTAATTATTGTGTTGATTTTTCCAAAGGCATAGCAGATTATCGCTCATATTTGTGCAAATTATCAAAGAATATATGTATTTCACACAAATAACCCCGCCCTTATCATATAAAGGCACAGCGGTAGAAAGTGTAGATTGATTCAAAAAAACACAATACCCTCACGTTGAGATTTCAATGCTTTGAGGGTATCCTTTATTGGAGCGGATGAAGGGAATCGAACCCTCACTTTAGCCTTGGGAAGGCCACGTTCTGCCATTGAACTACACCCGCACATGCAATATATAATATCCTAAAATGTTCTAAATTTCAATACTGTTCGGAAAAAATTACAGCTGTTATTTATTCACCGCCCACAAACACTATTTATTAGTGTAAAATGAGGAGGTCAAATATGGATCATCTGCTTGAGTATATGTTCATATTTATTTTGGGCGCAACAACTTACGGTACGCTGGAAATATTGTTTCGAGGATTCACCCACTGGACCATGTTTTTTGCAGGGGGCATATGCTTTGCCCTCCTTTATCGGATTTTTACCGGGCAAAAAACATTTTCCCTTTGGATGAACTGCCTTTTTGGTGCATTGATTATAACAGGGATAGAGTTAGTTTTCGGTTGCATTTTCAATCTTATCCTTGGATGGAACGTATGGGATTATTCCCATTATCCGATGGATTTCATGGGCCAGATCTGTCTGTCGTACACCCTTCTTTGGTTTTTGCTGTCAGCCCCCATATTCTGGTTGGCGAAAGGCTTGAAAAAGAGGATTGACGCCGATATCTATAATTGATGATAAATATATTCTTTTGCGGCTTCTTCTCCCCTTAATATTCTGAGAACCCCTAGTGTCAAAGCTTCCATCTCATTTTCCCCCGGCAGCACCTCTACAGGTGCAATGAACTTTACTCTATCTGTTACCATCTTTATCATAAGATCCGAATATGCAACTCCGCCTGTCAAGATGATCGCATCTATGGGATAATCAAACACCGTACACAGATTCCCGATTCCTTTGGCTATCTGGTAACCCATTGCCTGATAGACAAGCATTGCATACTCATCTCCCATAGCAATGCGTTTTTCAACCTTTTCACAATCCGCTGTTCCAAGAAGGGCCTTAAGTCCCCCTCCCCCCCGGATCTTCTTTTTGATTTCCGACTCTGTATAGCGTCCGGAAAAGCATAGGTCTACAATGTAGTTCAACGGAACGCAGCCGGATCTGTCCGGAGCAAAAGGCCCTCCGTCGTCACTTATCGAATCTATAATTCGGCCTTTTTGATGGGCACTTATTGAAATTCCCCCTCCAAGATGCGCTGCCAAAAGGGTTAAATCCTCATAGCGTTTTTGATGCATTAAAGCGTATTTTCTGCACATGGCCTTGCTGTTCAGCACATGGCAAAAGCTCTGCCTTTTGATTTCGGGAATGCCCGTAATCCGTGCCAGATCATTAAATTCATCCGCAGATACCGCATCATATATGAAAGCAGGAATATTAAGAGGCTTTGCAATGGCATCGGCTATCAATGCCCCTAAATTTGAAGCATGAACACCCAGCTTATCACCTAAAAGCAATTTCTTCATACTTTCGTTAACTAAATAACCTCCAGCATCAATAGGCGGCAGCAGTCCTCCTCTGCCTACAACCGTCGAAAGAGTTTGTAAAGATACTCTTTTCTTTGAAAGCACCTCCATGACCTTATCCAGACGAAAACATAATTGATCCGTAATCTTAACGCAGCTGTCCAATTCTTTTGATCTGTGGACGATATTTGAAACGAAGACCGGGTTTTCATCAGAATATAACGCAACTTTGGTACTGGTTGATCCGGGATTGACGGAGAGTATCCTATGTACCATTTTGCTTCACCTCCTTCCAGCATAACACGCTAATATCAGCGAATTGAGCTTCCCTTCTGCATTTTCAGCTCTTGAAGTCAGCACGATGGGATAGCTTGCCCCAAGCACCATACCTGCAATTTCCGCTCCGGCATAAACAGCTAAAGCCTTCCCTACAATATTTCCCGCTTCAATATTAGGCATAAGAAACAAATCTACTTCTTCGCTGATTCTGCTGTCAATTCCTTTTTGTTTCGCAGCCACTCTGCTTAAAGCCACATCCATTGTAATTGGCCCTTCCAGAATGCATTTGGGAAGCAGACCCGATTCATACATCTTCCGTAATTCCGCCGCATCGATGGTTGCCGGCATTTTAGGGTTAATTGCTTCGTTAGCTGCAAGAACAGCCACTTTAGGCTGCATTATACCTATGTTGTGAAGAGCGAGGAGAGCGTTGATCAATATCCCCTTTTTGGCATTCAGATTCGGTGCTATATTCATTCCTCCGTCGGTATGGAAAAACAATCTATTGGCGCCCGGTATGTTAAAAGCGGCCAAATGGCTCAAAATATTATCATTACCCGGTCTATGTTTTTAAATATGTTATCAAATGCTCTGTATATAAC
>CAYRNC010000025.1:9760-19237 GCA_964425645.1 uncultured Oscillospiraceae bacterium
GAAGAAAGTCGCTGCTATTGATAAGGCCCTTCATCAGCACGTCTGCACGCCCCTCTTTTACAAGCGAAACTGCAACTGCTGCAGCAGTTTTTTTGTTTACCTCATGGATGATTTCCGCTTGATATGGAAAAACTGTCTTTTCCATCAGCCTGAGAATCTTCTCTTTATCCCCTATCAGAATTGCTTTTGCTATACCCTTCTCATATGCAACTTTTAAGGTTTTCATCCCCTCTTCGTCCTCTGCACAAGCCATGCTAACTACAGAAGCCTTCCGTTGCTCAAGATACTTTCTCATCTTTTGAAAATCCATGTCCGAAACATCCCTTTCTTTATCAGAAGATTTTTTCAAACCTATCACGGATATCTTTGACATCTGTCGTTCAGCAGATTATAACATTTTACTATCCTAATTTAAAACACAAAGGCTGTTTTCAAACAAAAATATTCCCGTTCGCCCCGACATCTGCGATACATGATGACCGCGCTGCATTTAAAAACCTTTCAGATATTTTTTATATTCTGAAAGGCTTTTACTGCATTTTTTGCAGCATATCATTGCAGTTTTGCGAATTTGCATTTAGTCTTTTTCAATATATTCGATATTTGGAGTCCCTTCTTTCCCGTTATAGGTGATGTAGTAATTTGCTGATCCTTCTTTACCATCGAAAGAGAGCTGATAATGAGGGCCTCCCTCCGGTCTCATGGCAGTCAGATCCAATATGAAATCCTTACCAACATCCCTATTTACATAAAGCGCTTCATAACGCGGAAAATTCTCCTTCTCCACGTCAAGTGACCATATAGTTACAGTATCTACTTTTTTTGCAGGTATTAAAAGAAGCCTTTCGTTGCCTTGATCCAAAACCAGCTTTTCAGATGCTTGCAGTGCCTTTTCCTGCTCTGCATCAGGCGCATTGATCAATATTGCATAGCAGTTTTTCGGTGCTGCCTTCCATAGGCTTTCCTTTGCCGCACCTTCTTTGTTTTTGCTATCGTTTTTCCCGAGTTTTTCACATCCGTATATAGAAAACATTAAGACAAAAATAATGCACCCGTACACCATCGTCTTCCTTTTCATGCTGTATACCCCCGCCTAAATTATATTTTTTATTTATTTTCTCCACATTCCCTCTATATTATTCGAACAGTAATTCCATCATTTCAGCCGGATAATATTTGCACCGTCAGGGCACTGGTCTGCGGCGGTATGCTCGCCGTTTGAAATGATGCTCTTTCAATTCTTACTATCTGGCCGGGCCGTATAGCCCCAAGCGTTATTCTTTTTCCGTCGTTATCCCTTAATTGCGTTCGTCTGCTGACAGAATACCTCATTTGACGATTTGGATCGTTTGGAACTCCGGTCAGGATATAGCCGAATCTGCCTTCCTCAAAAACCCTGATAACTCTTCCTTCATCGATTAACGAAGATTTTTCATTTTTGACGACCGTTATATTGAAAGCTCTTGCCTGAGGCGGTATGCTTCTTGTCATAGCAGCGGAAAACCTTGCATTTACAACCATACCCCTTCTCAGTTCTCTCACCCCTATCCTTTTTCCGAATTGGTCAGCAATTCTAGTTTCCGTATCGGTTATTAGCGTCAGCACATGCATCAAAACTATTTGATTTCGGTCCTCTATCTCGTAAGATATTGTAACATGCCCTGTTCTGCCGCTAACAGATACATTTTCAATCAGCGCATTTTTTGCACCGATTACTTTTGTCGTCGAAAGGACGTCTTCAACCGCAAAAAGATCTGATGATTTTAAAAGATCCTTTTCGACATATTCTTCATCCATAAGTTGACCTCCTTTATATTATTATTAGTATTATATTTATTTACAGCGATAAAGTTACTGCACAAAATTGATTGCCCCTTTTTCAGCACATAAAAAACCGCCGTTTTATGTTTGGCGGCCCTTATAGCTAAGCAATCCCTATTTTACGTCGGCCTTAAGCACGGCATTCAACATAACTGTTGCACCGGCAGTGCATTGCCCTGGTGTAGAATGCTCCATCTCCGTATGGGATAAACCATCCTTTGAAACTACAAATATCATGGTCGTAGGTATCATGTAACTTGCGAACTGGGCATCATGGCCCGCACCTGAATGAATGCATTGGTGTGCAACACCGATTTCTTCTGCGGATTGTTTTACAAAGCCTATCAGCTCCTTATCAAAATAAACGGTGTCCCTTGCCCAAGCCTCCCTGATTTCGCATTTGCATCCGGACCAATCTTCGCTTTCAAGACTTTTTACAATATTCAAAACCTGCGTTCGGACCTCTGGATCTTCATGCCTAACAGCTAAAAAGAATTCAACAAAGTTCGGAATAACAGTATGTACACATGGACGGCAAACAATTTCACCCGTCGTATAGACTAATTCGGGTCTGTTTAATTTATCAATTTCATCATGTAAATAACACAGGGCCTGTGCGGCCGCATACAATGCATCTTTTCTTTTACCCATAGGAAATGTCCCTGCATGTGCAGACTGTCCATAAAAGCCTATCCTATAGTTAAACATTCCAAGCACACAGTCCACAACACCTACTTCATTGCCCGCATCCTCCAAAATGGGCCCCTGCTCGATATGAAGCTCAAACATGGCCTTGTATTGTTTAGGATTTAATCTGTATCTTCTGTTCCCTTTGTAGCCTGACGCTTCAAAGGCATCCCCGAATGTTTTAGAAGCATCGAGCACACTTTTGGAGACCATCATATCCTCCTTTTTAAAATTCTTGGCTATGGCCGAAGGCAGGTAATCATTGCATACTATACCGGAAACCATCATGGCAGGAGGGTATAGCGAACCCTCTTCATTCGTCCAGATCATAGCGGTAAAAGGATGTTAATGAGGAATATTTTCACCTATAACGGTTTCAAGGACCTCCATAGCCCCCATAACACCCAATATACCGTCATAGTTGCCTCCGTTTCTCACAGAATCCACATGTGAAGTCATAACAATTCTTTTTGCGGCAGGATCGGTGCCGGGGATAGTTGCATACATATTTGCCACGTCATCGATTTCGATAAGTGCACCTATAGCCTCCATTCTTTTTTTGAATTCAGCCCTGGCCATAAGGGCCTCCGGGGATAAGGAATATCTGGTAACGCCGCCATGTCCGGCATCACCGAATTTGCTGAAGGTCAGGATTTTGTCTGTCATTCTTTTTACGTCGCAGGTAAACATAGAACTCACCCTTCTTCGCTTAAGATCAAATAGATGAAACTGGTTTCAGATCAATTATACATATTTGCATCAATAAAAAAGGATCTATTTGGATTTAATGGAATCAGACGAAGTCTTAGACAGCCTCCTTAACTTCTCTAATTTTTCTTCACTGCTTCTACCATATACCCCCGCAACTTTACGGTACATACTGTTCCGTGATGCTTTGCACATATCCGTCTTTTGTTATTATATGAAAGGGAGGAACAAGTTCTTCAAACTGATTCAGATATCGAATGAATTCATCCATTGTAACCGATTTATGACCTGCATTGCCCGCGTTCGAATCAATAATATTGTATTCAGTTTCCTCTAAAACCTGATGAAACATTGGATAGCTTACCGGATTGTGAATATAGAAGCCGTTTGGCATATCGTTCGGGCTGATATTAAGTTCTTTTAATCTTTTTTCATCCTCAAGAGTAAGCCATTCAATTTGATCGAGATGAAAATATGGTTTTGAATATTCATCTTTGACAAAGTTGCTTATAAAACCTATATAATGGCTCACAGGTGTATTAAGAAAATCTTCTGCCTTCGCATGATATTGAATTTCCAATTTATCCGAAGCTGTTCTTTGCCCTAACCCTTCCTTTCCGTTAATATATTTCAACGCTACTTGTATAGGGTCCAGAAGGTATAATTCTGTCCCCTCATCACATGCTATTTGCAAAGAATCGTAATATGCTCCAATTCTGTTTAAAGTTGCAGGAATATCATGATATATCGTCCCGTTTCCATCCATCCACCGCTCAACACACCAAATGCCAGATCCTCCCTGTGCGGACGGTTGCGATAAAAAAAGTTGACATGCTTCCCCTGTAGACAGAGGAAATTTAACAATTACATGTTCCCCGCCGTACGTCTCATAGGGAAGTAATCCGTTTCTTTCAAGGTAAACCCGCAGCAGAGTTTCCCGGCCTGGCACAGTATCACCGTTTCCGTTCAATCCGTCAATTGAAAAGATACCGCCCAAATATTCGGGTGCCGTTTGTTCATACAAAAATACCAACGCCTTAAATCCCATGCTGTCATCCTCAAGAATCCAACCATCGACATAATTCACATTTCCCAGTGAAGCTTCCTCGATATTATCCGCTTTCCATCTGTATTCGATATGCCAGATTTCAACCGGGGAATCCAATATATCCTCAAACCTGTCCATTCTTTCAAATTTTGTAATCTCGTAGTCAATATTTGCAAATTCAACCCATTTTGCATCCTTATACGCCGCAATCTGCGTTTGAACAAATTGTTCGGCATAATCTTTCTCCGTCATCTTTACATCGGGAGAATCAGTTAAAAGTGCTGTTCCGATCGCTGTCGCTACTATGACAGAAACGACAATGATCCAAAAAGCGGGTCTTTTGTAACTCAATATGTTCATGATACGCCCTTTCGTACTGCTTTCACTGAAAGCCAGAGGACATCCTCCTATTATCCGTTTACCGGCGGACAGGGTTAAAATCGAGGTTGCGTATTCTCTTTTAATATCGGTGCCTAACTGTTTAATGACACTTTCATCGCAAGACTGTTCCATATCCTCACCCATTAGAAGGAAGGCAACCCATACCACCGGATTGTACCAATGAATGCACAGCACTAAAAACGCTAAAAGTTTAATTACATGATCGAATCTTTTGATATGAGTTTGTTCATGTTTAATAATATAGGTCCTTTCCTTGCGAGACAGGCCTTTGGGAAGATAGATCTTAGGTTTAAAAACGCCATAGACAAAGGGGGTTCTGATTTCATCTATTTCATATATATTCTCGTAAATCAATTCGGATGTTTTCAGTTTTCTAAACAGCCTTACCGCGGTAAAAATGCTGTAAATGAACAGGATAAAGACCCCAAACAACCAAACAGATTCCCCTATAACTATCCAAAGGTGAGTGGGATTGACGATTATATCTGCGGCAGCTGCAGGCATGGTATGATTAGGAAGCTGATCGATGGCATCAATGCTGCTATCCACGGGCAACTTAATATCATGGATAATTACATCAGGTACAGCTCTTGTATTAATCCTAATCAGACTGTAAACACTTTCAAAAGAAAGCGGACATACAAGTCTGTAAAAAGCCACGGACCACAGGGCATATGAAAAGATCTTAGGCGATCTTTTTAACAGCAATCGAGCGAGAATTATTAACAAAATTACATAGCTTCCGGTGATACTCATATTTAGAAATTGTAAAAACACCTTTTCCATATCTACTTCTCCCTGTATCCATCTATCAATTGCTGCAATTCATCAATCTCTTTGTCATCTAACTTACGGCCTTCGACAAAGGCGGCAATGAACCTCGGAAGGGACCCGTTAAATATTTTTTCAACCAACTGCTTGCCCTGCCTTGCATAGAAATTTTCTTTGGAAATTAGGGAAATAACGGTACCATCCCTGTTTTCAAATACCTTTTTTTCCAGCAAGCGCTTCAACATCGTATAAGTAGTCGATTTTTTCCAGCAAAATTCAATTTCACACAACCGAACCAATTCACCCGATCCTACAGGCTCCTTTGCCCAAATAATATCCGCAAATTTGGCTTCCATTTCCGTCAGTCTATACTTCTCCATAAAACACCACCCCTAAAACTTGTCTTGGTCTACGTATATTAGACCGGCTGCATTCAGTTTACAACGCATAGACCTAAATGTCAATAAGAATGACACTGAAAAATGCTACTGATATTTTAATAATTCAGTTATTTAAGTGTGGAATTTCAGGAATCTACCAGTTAGATGTCCCGGAACCGGAAATTGGATATGGAGAAGCCTGCCAAGGGGTTTAACCGGTGAAGGTGTCATTGTCTTTTCCATTTAACATATATTTACCTCAGGATTTAAAGCCTTGCTTCTGCGCTTTCCGGTTATAAAGATACAATTTAAAATAAGAAGCAACATCATTGAGTGTATAAACAACCGCTTTAGTTCGATTGTTGATGGATAGTTAACTTGAATATTGCGTCCTTCAATCTGAACAGTAAGATTCTTCAGATGATACAGACCTCCAAGCATCCTGTCAAGCGTGGCATATACAGGGAATTTAACATCGTTGGCCTGTTTTCCCCGAAATGTTACAACAACCCCGCCATCTGTGTTTTTAAACTGTGACAGATCCTGTTCCAGTGCCACTATATTGCTATCTAAGGTTTTTATGGCACTTAAATTTTCAATCTCTGAATAAATTTTTTTATCTATATTATTGACGGTATAACTGCAAAAAGGGATAATAGCCGCTGCAACTATAAAAAGAACTACGCATAAATTAAGTGTTAATATTCTATTCATTTTACCATCCTGTTTAACAATTGTTTAGCCTGCCGCATCTCCCCTGCATGGAATTCAGCCGATATGGTCGCGCAAGAGGCCATTCCAACAAATATGACAGAAAACGCCCGATTTCCGCTTCTGTTAAATATACAATTACCTGCTGCCTCCAGAGGCTCATCTTTTGCAAGATTTTGATATATTATAACCCCACTTTATTCCGCCGTTCAATAGGTAACAGAAGAAAAATATTTCAATTAAAAGCGTTAAAATGTAAGGTCGAAGGATTGAGCATCAAGCAAAAGAACATCACCATTTTCTCCACTCCATGATATGAGACGCTTAGTTTCTTTACCCAAAGACGAAGTAAACGATACCTTCGTCTTGGGAATAATCTCAGGGATATAAGTGACAAGCACGATTGCCTGCCCTCTTTCCACCTGCGGAAGGCTGAACAATACTTCTTTATCTGTAAATATATTTGACACGGAGTCATTATACATAAGTGTAACTTTAAAATCCTTTACGGTTTGGTCACACCATAGCACAACGCCGTAGCCACCTTCGTCAGGCCTATCTTCCGTAAGGTAAAACACCGAGGAAAAATCGGACAAATCAACCTTCTCCTCATAATCTGCCGATAGTTTAACATCCCCATCAGGAGATTCTTTTTCTAAGGCAGGTAAAATAAACCCCAAATAAACGCCGGCTGCCGCCAAAACCATAATAACCACAACCAAAACTATATTTCTTCGTTTCACAGCAACACCTCCGCAGTTATTATCCCCATAGCAGAGTAAATATCACGATTTTATCCCATAGAGATGGACAGCCACAGTTATATCCGAATAATATCCGATTACAGCAATGGTCTCCATCCTCGATTACCACAAATTTTATTTTGTTTTCAACTTTCCATTGACGACTTCATAAAAGGAATCTTTAGTAAAAACCTGTCCGGCACCCTACATAATTGAGTATTTTTTCTAATTGCACCATCGGCTTCTTCTATAACGAAATAATATATTCAACTACTAATCTACCGGATTATGATTTTTTTGTTTTCCTGCATAAGAAAATGGATACCATGATTTTCAATTTTATGATGTCCATTTCGACGTTGGATTTGGTAGTAATGTCAATTATGGATGTCATATTATTTTAGTGGGTGACTTGGACTACCGCGCAAAGTAAACACCAAGCAGGTATAGATAGGGATCACTTTATTATTTTTTGTGCATCCCTACCTTTGAATAAAACTCGACGCGCTTCCATTATGTTTTCGATTACCACATAATACACAACAAAATTATCTACATAAATACGATAGTAGGGATGCTTCCTTTTTCTATTTGATTGATACCACTCAAAAGATAATGGATATTCCAATCTCTTTAATATTGCTTTCTCAATTTTATCAGCAAGTCTATTCGCACTTTCAAGGTTACGTAAGTTAAGTGCGATGTAGTCCAGAATGCCATTAAGATCAGT
Source organism: uncultured Oscillospiraceae bacterium (assembly GCA_964425645.1). Classification (GTDB taxonomy): domain Bacteria; phylum Bacillota; class Clostridia; order Peptostreptococcales; family Anaerovoracaceae; genus CAYRNC01. Next base: position 17,762 of record CAYRNC010000025.1, read on the forward strand.
TTCGAACAACGATAGATATCTTAAAACGTATTTATCTTTCCCCATTATGCCTTGCCTTCACTCTGGAAAAAATCTCTTCATGGCTGTATCTTGTATCACAAAGATTTGCCTCTTTATCAGCTTCATCTAATTTGAGTTCTATATCATTTGTTAATTCTGCATATTGCTGCAAACTTAATACCACCATTGTTCCGTAGCCATTTTTAGTTAAATATACCGGTTGCTGCTCCCTGACAACAAGGTCTTCGATTTCCGGGAACTTATTCCTTAAATCAGAAACAGGTCTAATTTGAATCATTATTATCACCTCCAAATATTTGCTTATCGTTATTTTATCATGATTTTATCCTAAATACAATATTTTATTTGTACTCCGCTGCCTAGTAATCTAAGGATGAAAAGGCATTGCTTGATTAGATTTTAGTATAAGCTAATTTATCCATTGCAGCTAAAACTGCGGAAAATGGGCAAGAGGGTTTGATTTAATGGAGGTTCAAATCATATGTCACAACCAATATAAAAAAAGCACCGAAAAAGTGCTTTTTATATTGAGCGTGATGTCAATTTTGGATATCATCTTATTTTAGTGGGTGACTTGAACTGCCGCTTTGTACTGATTTCAGAAAGGTGTAAATTTGTAATTGCTTTCCACATTCGTTTACCGCAATCTATACTCAACGCTCTTTTCATATAAAAATTCCGGGTCTATATCTGCTTGATTACACCATTCAATACTATCAAAAGATACTTTTACACTTTTAAATTTGTTTTCATCTTTTAGTTCTTTATATATTCCTTTTTCTAAATAAGGCTTCATATCAAACACCCTTACTTCGTCATTCTTAAAAGTTAGCTCCAATTTATAGTCATCTAAGGGCTTGACTTTAATAACAGCTAAATACATCATTTCATCTCCTATTTTAATGGTTCAATTTTAAAAGGTAGTTCACTATTCATTGCTAATGTCCAATTTGCTTTTAACTCTTCTTGTTTTAATTCCGCCCAAGCTAATACAAGTTTAAGTTGTTTTTTAGGCAGATATCCCTCTTTTAATTCACAGGTATTAATATCTATGATAGCCACATGTTCTCCGTAATAAGCATGGAAATGCGGAGGATTATGTTCCTCTGGGGCACAAAACATTTTAATTATAATCCCATAAAACATACTTATCGTAGGCATTTAAATTGTTCCTTTCCTTTAAGTTATTTTTATTATATCATAAACTTTTCCTGTTTTTTATAAAAAACGGACACCATGACTTTCAATCTCATGATATCCATTTTTGACATTAGATGTGGTGGTAATATCAATTATGGATATCATCTTATTTTAGTGGGGACTTGAACCCCAACACATAATTACCGCTAATATTTATTCAGGAATTCCGATGGTGTGAGAATTTCGGGACGTTCAATAGATAAATCAGCAAAGTCTTTATCACCGGTTATTAAAATATCAACATCAGATGCAATT
>CAYRNC010000026.1:0-19230 GCA_964425645.1 uncultured Oscillospiraceae bacterium
CGGTACTTGGCGGGTGACCGCCCGGGAGAATAGGTCCTTGCCGGTTTATGAAAAACCACGCTTAATTTAAAGCGTGGTTTTCTAATATCGCTCATTTTGTCGAAGATTGTTCAGTCGGCATGAAAAATTCCGTAATTCGGTTTCGTCTATTGAATTTCGCGATTTTAATGGTAAAATAAAAAATATCCCGATTTGACACAATGCCGAATTTGGAAGAACCTTTTATGGTGCAGGTGCCGCAGGATTTCCAAAACGACAGGTTTATGTGATAAACTGTGTAATATTTATTTTCAAATTCCCCCCGGCAGATCACCATTCGGGCTTAAGTCATGATACATTTGTTGGTCTGTGAAAGGCGGTCAAAGATGTCCATGTGGAGTCCTTGGCGCGGGTGTCGCCGCTGCAGCGAAGGATGCCGGTTTTGCTATATTCATAAAAGCGATGCCAGGCAAAACATTATAACAGATAAAATTATTAAAACCGATAATTTTTATGCACCGCTTGAGAAAAAGAAAAACGGTGACTATAAAATGCGCTCCGGCACGGTTTATATCTGTTTTCAAAGTGATTTTTTGATTGAGGAAGCGGATGATTGGCGCAGTGAATGCTGGGATATGATTCGTGAGCGTACAGACTGCCATTTTATTTTTCTTACGAAGCGCATCGAACGTTTTAGTGTATGCAAGCCGCCTAATTGGGAAATGCGCTATGATAACATAACGATTGGTGTTTCCTGTGAAAACCAGCGGGCAGTTGATGAGCGCCTGCCCATTTTGTCTGTTCAGCCGCTGAAACATAGGATTGCCGTACTGCAGCCACTAATAGAGGCTGTTAATATTGAATCATATTTGTCGGGGGTTGATTCGGTAATCGTGGGAGGAGAATATGGGGCAGATGCTCGTCCGTTGCATTATGAATGGGTGCTGGATTTACGCAGTCAATGTGTTAGGGCAAATGTGGGTTTTGAATTCAGGCAATGTGCGACGCACTTTAACATGAACGGCAAGGATTATACCCTTCCGTATAATCAGCTCGGTAGGCAGGCGAAGCTTCTGGGAATAGACTTTAGTTCATTACGGGAATAAGGTGCCGATATTGGGGGCGCAATTCACAGATCCGCGTTTTGCCCATATTGGTCGCCTATGTTAGGTGAGATAGTGACGAAAATGCTTAAGGTATTCATTCCCGTATTGTCAACCTGCATTTTTTCACGGCCGTCAACTTCGATAATTTCACCGGTTTTTAATGGGATGACAGTATTGTCGTCTATGATAAAGTCTGCATTACCCCTTAGTATCTGGACCAACAGTGCCGAATCCTCGTGTGTATGCCCCGGTAAAGCTGCTCCTTGCGCGATGTTTAGGACAAAAGCAATAACATGTTCATTCTTAAAGATGACTCGTTTTGCGATTCTATTCTTGGGATTAACGATGAATTCTTCAAAATTAAATTTCTGCATTTTACTCTCTTTCTGTTAAAAATCTCTGGGCTTGCCCTTTTAAGCGATCTTCCTCGGGAAATTCGTAGTTGTAGAGTTATTATAATTGAGAGCGTCTGTTTTATGCAACAAATTTCTTTAATTTAGCGGTTAGATTGTTTTTTGTTGTTCCGATTCCATGAAAAAAGGCAACGGGTCATAAAAAATCCGCTGCCCGGTTAAAATCCTTACCGCCTGTTCTTAACACATATAATTAATCATCATAGGCGAAAATGACTAATGGTTTAATAAGGTCGGCCGGTTTATCTTTCATAAGCTGCAATGCCTCAGGTATTTTATCGAACCCTTCAAATTTATGCGTCAGCATGCCTGAAACGTTTAGTCTTCCATGCATAATCATATTGGCAAGTCTTTCTGTGCGCATACGTCCTGCCGGCATCAATCCTCCCACTATTTTAATATGGCCCATTCCGACTCCCCATGCTTCCCGGGGTATCCTTACATAATCACCACTGCCCAGGTAGTTAACATTACCGATAACTCCGCCGGGTTTAACAGATTTAACCGCCTCGATGAAAGTGTCCACATTTCCGCCTGCTACAATAACCTTATCCACGCCTTTGCCTTTAGTAAGTTCTCTTACCTGAACATCGATGGCGCCATTTTTATAGCTTATAATATCCGTTGCACCAAACTCTTTTGCCAAGGCAACACAATTCGGTCTCTTTCCGACAGCTAAAATTCTGCCGGCTCCTTTGAGTGCCGCACCGGCAACTGCCATAAGGCCGACAGGGCCTATACCTATAACCAATACATCTTCTCCATAGGTCACTTCTGCAAGTTCGACACCATGAAATCCTGTTGGTACCATGTCGCTGATCATTGTTGCCTGAGCCAGATCCATACCTTCTGGAAGCAATGCCAGGTTCGCATCGGCTTCATTAACATGAAAAAGCTCTGCAAATACACCATCTTTAAAGTTTGAAAACTTCCATCCACCGAGGGCTCCCCCCGAATGCATTGCAAATCCCCGCTGAGCCTCTAAGGAACCCCAATCGGGAGTGATTGCGGGTACAAGCACTTTGTCTCCGGCTTTGAAATCTTTTACCGATTCCCCAACCTCTACGATTTGGCCAACTGCCTCATGCCCAAGAATCATATCCGTTCTTTCACCTACAGCCCCCTCATATACGGTATGTATGTCCGATGTACATGGAGCTACGGCCAACGGACGGCATATCGCATCTAGCGGCCCGCATTTCGGTGCATCTTTTTCTACCCAACCCGTTTCACCTATTTTCTTCATCGCAAAGCCTTTCATTCTAATACCTCCTCTATTGTTGTTAAAGTATTAACTTCCCCTTAGTTATAACAACCAATGAAGACACTGTCAATGTATTTCGACTAATCTAACAAATATGTCCATAATGGTTTTTAACTATAATATGTTTTGAGGTTGAAAGTTGAGGCTTTTCAGCATGAATCCCTTTTGACCCCTTTGTCATATATGACAGAATCTGTTTCCATTTCGTCATATAATTAATTTATGGGGCATGGCAATACCTTGCTTGATTTTGAACTTTATGCTACAATTTAGATAATTCAAAAAAGGAGGGGTATACATGGATAAGAATAATTTGATAATTACTATCGGAAGACAGTACGGGAGCGGGGGAATTGAAGTAGGAAGAAGGCTTTCTGAATTGCTTGATATCCCATGCTATGATAAGGAATTAGCGGAGCGTGCAGCACAAAAAAGTAAGATTAATGAAAAGTTTTTCCGCGAATACGACGAAAAGATTATCCGCAGCCTCTACTATTTCGGTGCAGATGAATATGACGCCACCATCATGCCCCAAAGTCAGGAATTGTTTCAGGCGCAGGCTGAAGCCATACGCTCCATTGCCGAAGACGAGTCCTGCATTTTTATAGGAAGATGCGCAGATTTAGTGCTAAAAGATTTTCCAAACTGCATAAATGTATTTCTTCATGCATCGAGGGACTATAGGATAAAAAGAATGGTTGAGGTATACGGGGTCCCTACCGGGGAAGTTGATGCCATAATGAATAAAATTGATAAGCAGCGCCAAAAATATCACAACGTTTTTTCCGATAAAAAATGGAACGATATAAGTATTTATCACTTGACTGTGGACAGCGGATGGCTGGGGATGGAGAAGACCGCAAAATTAATTTACGATTATGCAAAATTGGTAGTACCGAATTAACGATTTGCCGTCCGCGAAGATCAGCAGTAAAAATACATATTTATAGGATTATTTAAAATTATTCATACAATCATATTAAAAATTTACATATCTTTATTGCCGTCCGCAATGGGCGGCTTTTAATATTGGACTTTGGCTGTATCGTTGAAATTGACGGCAGAAGGCATTTGGTGTAACGTCTATTTTGAAAACAGACACTTAAGCAGTTAAAGTATTAATAAAGTGTTAAGAAATTCAGCCTCCTTTTGTTAAGAATTGCAAGGTATTCTTTTCTATGGTTAAGTTAACTAATTAAAAGGAGAAATGTTTTATGTATAAAGGAGAACAGCATAATGAATATTTTGGTCTGCGACGATGATAAAGAAATAGTAGACGCCATTGGGATCTATTTAAAAAACGAAGGCTACAATGTCTTAAAGGCTTATGACGGCTTTGGGGCTTTGAAAACATTGCGTAATGAGGAAATCCATTTGATCCTTATGGATATAATGATGCCTGTGTTAGACGGAATGCAAGCGACTATGAAAATACGGCAGGAAAAGAATGTTCCCATAATCATGCTTTCGGCAAAATCTGAGGATTACGATAAAATAACGGGCCTCAATGCAGGTGCGGATGATTATATAACAAAGCCGTTTAATCCGCTGGAACTGGTGGCAAGAGTGAAATCCCATCTTCGAAGGTATGTAGATTTAGGAAGTCTTGATAAAAAAACAGATGTTTATAAATCAGGAGGCCTGGTCGTAGATGACGGTGCTAAAACGGTGTATTTGAATGGTGAACAGGTGCTTGTCACTCCTATTGAATATGGAATTTTAAAGTTTTTAACAATGAATGCGGGAAAAGTATTTTCCATAGGACAGATATATGAGGAGGTATGGAAGGAAGCAGCCTACAGTCCGGAAAATACTGTTGCAGTGCACATTAGGCGCATTCGGGAAAAGATTGAAATCAATCCGAAGGAGCCAAGATATTTAAAGGTGGTGTGGGGAATTGGATATAGAATTGAAAAAATATGATAAAGGGAGAGGGCTGTATATTTCTGCCTATGTTATATGTGTTATATTTTTTGTCGCTTCAATTACGGCAGGTTCAATGGGTTTAAAATCTGTTTCCGGCTTGACGCATATCGGCATCAATATAGAGGATGTTCTGTTTTGTTCAAATTATGCAGAAACTAACGCTATGCTATGGGACTTTGAAGATAAGTTCGATAAAACTATCCGTTTGATGGAGCATTTTAAGAATGAAGATTACATAAATAGCGGGAAGACCCTGAATCAAAATCTTATCAGATCCCGGATCGAATCTCTGTACTATGAGGCTAAATATAATTACGGTAGGGAAGGTTTTGAAAAAATTTACGGTGAATCCTACAGCGACCCTGTTGGGCAGAAACATTTTGAATCGGATTATGCAGATGAAATAACCAGAATCAAGGAGGACCTTATCGCGGAGGACTTAAGTGCCTTTGAAAGAATAAAAAAAGATCTTGATCAGGCTGAGGGTTTTTTATACTATGCCGCAAACGACGCCAATACGATAACTAATCTTTCTGGGACGAATACAGGCAAGAACAGGAATGAGGATGCAAATGCAACAGGCGTGCACGAGAATCCGATATTTGACAGTCATCTTTTTATAAATATGGCGAGTAAGGGCGAGTATGTGATCTGTGAAAACGGTCGGTTTATCAAAACAAATTTAAGCTCAGAACCGCTTTTTTTGTGTACGGAGGATGATGGATATTTAATGGATCGCTTTAACTGCCGACAAGATTCGGATCTAAAAGTATATTTCGCTTTCGCAGACGGTTATCTGGCCGACAAAGAAAAGTTGTTCCAAGAGGCCAGAAAAAGGGTTGCCGGGTGGATTTCCATTGTATCCGCATTTGCGCTGATCACTGTTTTGTCCTTTGTTTTTCTTATTGTAATGGCCGGAAGAAAAGATGCCGAGGGCAAACGAACGGCTTATAGAATCGATAAGGTGTTTACGGAGTTTCAATTGCTCGTTATATCCTTATGTTTTTTAGGCGGGGGATTTCTTTTATGGGGATTTTAGCGAACAATATGCGTTATGATGTCAACTTAATGCCGCCTGTAAAAGCTGCGGCGCTGTTGCAAATGGCGGGAGGAATCTTGACAGGTTCGTCGGCGGCTGCTTTAGGGTTGATATTTGTTCTGTCCTGTATAAGAAATATAAAGTCCGGCAGGTTTATTAAAAACTCCCTGCTATTTATTGTGTTTTCATCAATATTTTCCGGAATAAAATCCGTATATCGCAGCAGAGGTCTAATGACAAAAGTAATTATTTCAGCGATCGGTCTGTGTTTACTCTCGGCCACCGTGTTTGGCGCTGTGTTGGCAATAGCATTGGTTTTTATATTTGCTCCGAAATGGATAAGGAAATACGAAAATATTAAAACAGGGATTGATGAGGTGAAAAACGGAAATCTGTTATATGAAATTCCAATCGAAGGCGACAGCGAATTGGATGAACTTGCAAAAGGGATAAATCAAATTTCTGACGCTTCGTATAAAGCCATACAAAATGAACTTAAGAACCAAAGATTGAAGACGGATCTGATTTCCAACGTATCTCATGATTTAAAAACCCCTTTGACATCCATTATAACTTATATAGATCTTTTAAAAAAGGAAAGTCTTCAAAATGAAAATGCAACGCGATACCTTGACGTGGTGGAACAAAAAAGCCTGCGATTGAAAAAGCTTACAGATGATCTCTTCGATGCGGCAAAAGCATCAAGCGGCGCAATTTCGGTAAAGCTAGAAACTGTTGATATGCTATCTTTGATAAACCAGGGCCTTGGTGAGATGGCCGAAAAAATTGAAAGCTCAGGTCTGAGCTTCGTTGTAAATGCAAAGCAAGAAAAGTATAGCGTTTTGGCAGATGGACAATTGCTTTGGCGTGTACTTGAAAACTTACTAAGTAACGTATTAAAATATTCTTTGCAAGGATCCAGGGTATATATAGATCTGAAGGAAACAGCGGGCATTAATGGGGGTAGTGAACAAATATTGCTGGAAATCAAAAATATTTCGAAAACCGAATTAAATATCAGCACCGACGAGCTCATGGAAAGATTTAAAAGAGGGGATGAATCAAGAGCGACAGAGGGAAGCGGGTTGGGCCTGTCAATTGCGAGAGATCTGGTGATTCTTCAAAATGGATGGTTTGAATTAAAAATCGACGGCGATCTGTTCAAGGTTACTGTTATGTTGACCAAATCGTTACAGCAGGTTAGAAGTTAAGTGTTGTCACAGATATTTTCTGATATAATACAGATAGATCCTGTGGAGGGGGCAATTACAATGAAAATGTATGAGTATATGGGGAAAAGTCTTCTCGCTGAATATGGTATACCGGTGCCAAAGGGATATGTAGCGGATTCTTCTACGGAGGCGGGAAGGATTTCTGCTTTGATAGGTGATTCTGTTATTAAAGCCCAGATATTATCAGGGAAAAGGGGCAAGGCAGGGGGCATCAGGTTTACAGAAAACCCCGAAGAAGCCAAACAAATAGCTAAAGAACTTTTAGGCAGCAAATTGTTAGGCATGAAAACAGATAAGGTTTTAGTCGAGCAAAAAATTGTAATTGACAAAGAATATTATCTGGCAATTACCTTTGATGGCAAAACAAAAGGCCCGATGGTGTTGGCATCTACCCACGGCGGGGTAGATATCGAAGAAGTCCCCGATGAATATATGGTGAAATATCCTGTTGATTACAGGGTGGGAATAATGCCTTTTGTTGCCCGGGAAATAACGCGCAGGATGAAAGTTTCGGGAGATGAGAGCATTCAGATTCAAAATATTTTGATGAAACTTTATAAAGCGTTTATTGAGTTGGATATCGAACTGATTGAAATAAATCCGCTTGTTGTAAGCGAAGGTAAGCTGATTGCCACCGATGCGAAGATAACTATTGATGACGATGCTTTATACAGGCAGAAGGATATTCCTTATGTAGAGGAAAGAACGGTTTCAGAAAAGGAAGCCTATGATTTTGGCCTTGCCTATGTAGAGCTGGATGGGGATATAGGCGTAATAGCAAACGGGGCCGGAATAACACTTTCGACTTTGGATACGATCAGCTATTATGGGGGCAAGGCGGCTAATTTTTTAGATGTAGGCGGGGGTGCGGGTAAAGCCGCAATATCAAAAGCTTTAAAATTGGTTTTGGAAAGGAAGCCTAAAGTGATATTGGTTAACGTTTTCGGAGGAATTACCCGATGCGATGATGTGGCAAACGCTTTTGCTTCCGCTAAAAAGAAATCAGGAATCCCGATTCCGATTATGATAAGGTTAGTTGGGACTAATCAGGAAAGGGGCCGTGAGATACTGGAAGAAGCGGAAATTGAAACATTTGACACTATGCACAGGGCTGCCCGTAAGGCTGTAAAGCTGGCGGGGCAAAGAACGGAGAAATAGCAATGGCAATCTATATCAATGCAAATACTCGTGTTCTGGTACAGGGAATCACGGGTAAGCAGGGTGTTTTTCACACTCGTGAGATGATCGCGTATGGAACGAATATTGTGGCAGGAGTATCCCCGGGAAAGGGTGGACAAAGTGTTGAAAGTGTGCCGGTGTATAATTCGGTTTTTGAAGCGGCCGCACATCATAGGATAGATGCGTCTATTCTTTTTGTCCCTGCCAAGCATGTAAAGGACGGAGCTTTTGAAGCAATAAACGCCGGAATAAAACTACTGGTACTATTGCCTGAGCATATACCCCTTCATGATACGATGGCAATCATAAATTATGCGGGCAGCAAAGGCACCAGAATCATCGGGCCAAACAGCTTCGGTATAGTATCTTCGGGAAAAAGCAAAATAGGTATCATGCCGAATCAATATTTTATATCGGGTCAGATAGGTGTTGTATCCCGATCGGGAACACTAAGCTATGAAATCGTGGGATCTTTACTGGATGCCGGTATGGGGACATCTACGGTTGTAGGCCTTGGAGGGGATAGAATAACCGGTCTTACCTTTATAGATGCATTGGCACAATTTGAACACGATCCCGACACAAAAGCGATAGTGCTGATAGGAGAAATAGGGGGTACGGCAGAAGAGGATTCGGCCTCTTTCATTGCCGAGCATATGTCGAAGCCGGTAATTGCCTATTTAGCTGGGAAGAGTGCCCCTCCAGGAAGGCGAATGGGACATGCAGGTGCAATAATCGAGCGAGGAATGGGTACGCTTGATGGAAAGATCAAAGCGTTAAAAAAGGCTGGTGTGTTAATTGCGTCTTTGCCTTTTGATGTCCCTGAAATGGCAAAAAGCTGCTTTAATGACCGGTCTTTTTAATCACAGTACTTCAACTACAGTTAAATTTAAAGCCTGGTGATCCGACAATTGGATTTCGAAAGGCTCAATTTGTTTCCCCTGATCCTGAAAAACTCTAACTTTTGGCCTCATGCATAGATCTTCATAGTTTTCAACTACAATGCCTACCAGGGCATTGCTGAGTTTGACACAAGTCCCTACGGGATAAGGTGCTATTTTTCTTACAAAAACTTTTACAATATCCGGATCGAAAGATGTTACTACAGATCCCATAACATATTCCATCGCTTCAGAAGGCAACAATGCCTTTCTGTAGGGTCTGTCCGAAGTTAATGCATCATAGACATCGGCAATGGAGATAATTCGCCCAAAGAATGAGATTCGCTCCCCTTTTATCCCGTTTGGATACCCTCCGCCTCCGTATTTCTCATGATGATCAAGTATTCCGATGTATGATTCAACGGGGACCGTGTATTCTTTTTTTAAATAATCAAAACCGAGCAGGCTGTGAGATTTAATTGTACCGTATTCAACAGCAGTCAGCGTACCGGGTTTATTCAATAATTCTTTGTCAATAAATACTTTTCCTATATCATGTAAAATTGCCGCAAACCCCAGATTGCACAGATCATCTCTATCTAATCCAAGGGCAATTCCGATCATGATAGATAATACAGCTACGTTTACGGAATGATAGTATGTGTAATCATCAAAGACCTTTATATCGATCATATTTACCATTAGTTCCTTTTTGTCAAAGAGTTCATCAACGATTTGCCCGATGTGGCTCTTTGTCAATTCGATGCTTCTTGCATTAATTCTGTTTCCCTTTTCAATATGCGTGAAGGTAGTTTTAATTGCGGTGACAGATTCCATTCTGACCTTACTACTGATTGCATCAATAATGGGTATATCCTTTGATATATCATCATCTATGTATATTCCGTTGTAATTCAATTTAGCTATTGATTTTACGTATTCAGGGGTAATGACCTCTCCTTTCGAAAGCATAAGATTCCCTATGTTGTTATAAAGGTCATCCCCCAGTATCATACCTTCTCTAATGCAGCCTGTTGGTACGAATCGCATTTTTTTCTCCAGAATCGCGTTTAAAAACTTTAAGCAGATGAATAATATTATAGCATTATATGACAAAATAGGCCACAATAATTGCCAAACTAATTGTTTTTGAAAAAAGCGATTGCACCTGTTAAGGAAGGATGGTAATGTATAATAAGTGAGTTGCAAAAATTAGTGAGGAGGTATTTATATGAAGGGCAATCCTAAGCTGATCGAGGTTCTAAACTCATTGCTTGCAGATGAACTGACGGCAATAAATCAGTATATTGTTCATGCTGAGATGTGTGCGGATTGGGGTTATGACAAGCTGCATGATAATTTAGAAAAGCGGGCTATCGATGAAATGAAACACGCCGAGATGCTTATTGAAAGGATCTTATTTCTCGAAGCTGTTCCTGTGGTCACTAAGCTTCACGATATTTTTATCGGTGATGAAATTCCAAAACAGTTGGAAAATGATCGGGTTTCGGAGATGGGTGCCATTGCCGCTTATAACGAAGCGATAAAGTTGGCAGGTGAAGTAAAAGATTTTGCTACACGTTCTCTGCTACAAAAAATATTGGCTGATGAGGACAGGCATATGGATGATATCGAAGGATTCCAGGAACAGATATCCCATATGGGTCTTCCTATATTTCTTACGACACAGATTGATTAAACAGCAGGCGTAAATTCGCATAATGTTTATGCTGTAAATTTAAATAACACTGAGGCGATGAAGTTATAATTCATCGCCTATTTTTGACGGTCAGCTGATCTACCATCTTTCCTGCAAGATGTAATGAAATAACTAAAATGGGTATGCACAACAGTGCGGCGAAGATGATTTTCAATATTGTTAATGTTTCCATTGGCCTTTCACCTATGACTCAAGAGTCTCCCAATCTTTTTTAAAGCGCGCTATGCCTAAGTCAGTCAACGGGTGCTGAAGCATTTTTTGAAGAACTGAAAAGGGAATGGTTGCAATATGGGCTCCTGCTTTGGCACAGTCAATGACATTGGCCGGAGTCCTGATGCTGGCAGCAATGATTTCTGTTACTATACCGTGGATATTGAATATATCTGCTATTTCTTCAATAAGGCTTATGCCGCTGTTCCCTATATCATCCATCCTTCCAATAAAAGGGCTAACGTAACTTGCCCCTGCGCGGGCTGCTAAAAGTGCTTGGTTCGCTGAAAAAACCAGGGTTACGTTTGTTTTTATATCCTGACCCGATAAGGCAGAAACAGCCTTTAAACCCTCCCGGGTCATAGGTACCTTTATTGTTATGTTTTTATGAATCTTTGAAAGTTCCAGTGCTTCTTTGATCATGCCTTCTCCCTCATCAGAAAGCACTTCCGCACTAATTGATCCATAAATAATTTCGGAAATTTCTTTAACGACAGTTTTAAAATCTCTGCCTTCCTTTGCGATAAGACTGGGATTTGTAGTAACGCCGGACAGAACCCCCCAAGATGCCGCTTCACGAATTTCATCTACGTTTGCCGTATCGATAAATATTTTCATTTTTACCCTCCTCTTAAGCTTGGAAATAACCCGCTTTAGTTTAACCTTTATTAAATCCGTGATTCACTTATTATTCCGATCACATTTTAAAACCGCATCAAGTACATCACGGTGTATTTCTTCTATGCTTCTCATTCCGGTTTTATCGCAACAATCGATCTTAATCCACCCAAACCTCTTTGCAATGTTAAGGCTGTTCAGATATGTTTTGGCCAAGTATTTCTTGTCCCTTTCGTGGATATCTTTTTGTGCTTTTCCTGTTATTTTATTTGCCCTTTTCTCCATTAGTTTCGCGCTTATTTCAGGCTTAACATCCAGGAAAATAACACAGTCAGGTTGCGGAAGCTCCAACCTTTTATATTCTAAATCGACAAGCCAGGAAATATAGGTATCCTGCTGTTCCCTTTCCAGCTTGACGCCTTGATGTATCATGTTTGATGTGGTATAACGATCTGCCAATACAGTACCTCCCTGTTCATAGAATTCCTTCCAATCGATACGATAGGAGGCATAACGATCCATGGCAAAAAAAACCGAAGCTGCATATGCATTAACATCAAAAGGATCCGTTCCGAATTCGCCGGCCAGGTACATCTTTATCAACGAACTGGAAGGACTTTTATAATTGGGGTGGGTAATTTTTCGTACAGGCTTATTCAACGATAACATAGCCTTGCAAAGGAGATCTGTTTGAGTTGCCTTGCCGCTGGCATCGGTACCGCTTTCCATTATAATTAATTTTCCCTTTGGCATACAGTATTTCCTCCTATGGGCAGACATATGTTGTTCCTACCCTTATATTTTAATACGAAATCAGATAATTTCATAGATGGATAAGAGAAAATGGTGTATAATATTTTATATGCGCCTATATGAAAAGAGGATAAAGGAACATGAAATGGTCTAAACGCTATGAATGGCTTATGACTTCCGCTAAAAACGGTAAGCTCTCTCATGCCTATATTTTTGAAGGCAAAAAGGAAGGGGTCAAGACGGATCTGGCATTTCAATTTGCCTGTGCTATCACCTCACATTTGGAGGATATATACCATACAAAGGCGGACGGCAGATCCGTAAAGGATCAGGCGGTCCTGTCCCTTCAGGAAAGACTCTCCACAAAACCTATGATAGGGGACAGAACGGTGGCTATAATTGAGGATGCAGATACCATGACCGGAAGGGCCCAGAATCGTTTGCTTAAAACACTGGAGGAGCCGATGGGGGGAGCCGTTATTATTTTACTTTCGGAAAATACAGAAAACCTGTTGCCTACAGTGCTTTCCAGATGTGTGATTGTGCGTACGGACCGAACAGGGATTCATGATATTAAAAAAACCGAATCAGGGGCTGAGGCCGCCCGGGTTGGAACCATATTGCTTCAACGTAAGGGTTTTTATGAACATATGCACATTTTGACCGAGATTTCAAAGGAAAGGCAAAAGGCACAGGAGTTTCTTGACGCTGTCTCTATATGGATAAGGTATTCTGCACTTGATAAAATAGGTACAGATAAAGCGATGGGTTGGATAGGGTTTGTGGAAGAGGCGGCCCAAGGCCTAAGACGCGGGTTCAACGCGGAATATGTTCTCAAAGGCATGGTTCTTAAAATGATTAGAATTTAGAAAGGAGTGCATTAACGATCGATTTCGGGTTAATGCGTTAAAATATGGTAAGAGTTGCAAGCGTTAGATTTAAACAGGCCGGAAAGGTCTATTATTTTGATCCTGACGGCTTTAATATGAAGAGAGGCAGCAATGTCATAGTGGAGACTGCAAGAGGGCTTGAATTTGGGACTTTAACCGAGGATATAAAGGAAGTTGAAGAAAAGGAAATTGTAGCACCGCTTAAAAAGATTATCAGGGTCGCAGATCAAAAAGATATCGTTCAGCACCAGGATAACCTAAAGAAGAAGGAAAGGGCCTTAGCCCTTTGCCAGGAGAAAATAGACAAACATAATCTTATAATGAAATTAATTGATGTGGAGCATACCTTTGACAACAGTAAAATTATTTTCTATTTCACTGCAGACGGCAGGGTGGATTTCAGGGAATTAGTTAAGGATCTGGCTTCGGTATTCAAGATGCGGATTGAACTGCGGCAGATAGGTGTTCGGGATGAAGCTAAGCTGGTAGGAGGAATAGGGACCTGCGGAAAATCATTATGTTGCCACAATTGGCTTTCCGAATTTGAACCCGTCTCTATAAAAATGGCAAAAGTCCAGAATCTGTCGCTTAACCCTTCTAAGATTTCCGGAATCTGCGGCAGGCTTATGTGTTGCCTTAAGTTTGAAAATGATGTGTATTGCGAACTTAGAAAAGGAATGCCGGAGGTAAATGAAAAAGTTATGACTCCGGATGGATTGGCTTTAGTGATCGACAGCAATATTTTGGAGAATAAAATAAAGGTCCGTCTTTTTCAGCAGGAGGAGGATGGAGACAAGCAGGATAAATTATTTCCTGATATTATTGTTTACACTAAGGAGCAGATCAAAAGATTTACGGGTAAAAGAATGGAAGAGCCCGCTTTAGATGATTTGGATCCGGCTCTTTTGGATGAAATCAAGGAACTTCTTTTGGAGTGAACGTTAAAAAAAGACCCTGCCGTAGGCTGAGTCTTTGGGTTAATGAAATACCTTTACAATTCTTGCATCTCTTTAATACAATCTGCGCATACATTTTTGTCATGGATCCTTTTTACCGCTTTTGCATTTCCACAGAAAATACATGCGGGTTCATATTTTTTTAGCAAGATATAATCTCCATCCACATAGATTTCGATGGGATCTTTGATCTCGATGTTAAGCGTCCTTCTAAGTTCAATGGGAAGTACGATGCGGCCGAGTTCATCCACTTTTCTAACAATGCCTGTTGCTTTCATTCTCATCCCCCCTAACAGATTTATCATAATATGTCTGTTCTATATAGTAACATAAACGGCCAGAAAGTCAACCTTTTTTTTACTTTTTTATCAAGTTATTAAGGGAAATCACAGAATTGACCAAAGCCGTAGCTGCCTTGATTATGCTCTGGTTTCCTTTAATCGCCTGGGACAGCAGGGAGGTCGCCTCAGAAAGTTCACCAACAATTTTTTGTGCTTCTTCTACCCCCACTAATACCATCTTTATCAAAATTTACACTTCCTCCATTATTCTATTAACTATTTTTACGGCGGGAATAAGATTTTTCACCAGTTGAATGCAGTAGAAAATTAAAATTACAAGACCTATACCGATTATGATAAGCCCGGCATCCCCAAGCGTGATTGTCGTATTCATAGCATACACCTCCTCAATCCATTATGAGGGAAGACTTCCATGTTTTCAACATTATTTTGCTGTTTTGGCATATATTCTTTCAGGGGACCTTTTAGGAGGCAATAAAATGATGAATTACATCTGGGGCTTAATGTTGATTTTTGGCATTGCTTTTGCAGCTGCCCATGGGGAATTGGCTGCTTTCAGCGATGGGATGATGGCAAGCTGCACAAAAGCTATTTATTTTGTAATAGGGCTTGCAGGCATTATGGCTGTTTGGTCAGGTCTTATGAATATAGCAAAGGAATCGGGTTTGATGGACGCATTTGCAAATCTGGTAAAGCCGTTGCTGCGGTACTTGTTTCCAAATGAAAAGAATCAGGAGACGATGGCGGTAATGCTTATGAGTTTTACAGCTAATATCTTTGGTGCAGGCAACAGTGCGACAGTCTTTTCCATTAGAACCATGGAGAAGCTTGATATTGAAAATGGAGGACGTTCTTCGGCAAGCAATACAATGTGCATGTTCATGGCGGTTAATATGTCCATGCTGCAACTTGTACCGATTACGATAATAAAGATCCGCAGCGATGCGGGATCTTTGGACCCGGGAAGCATTATTCTCCCCTCGATAATTGCAGGCATCATTTCTATGATCGTATCAATTTTTGTTTGCAAGGTATATGAAAGGAAAAGGATTTAGTGACTACAGCTCTGAGTACGCTTTCTCTTTTTTTTATTCCTGTCATGTTTACGCTTATTTTGGCCCATGGTTTCTTTAAGCGGGAACCTGTTTATGATCATTTCATTGACGGGGCAAAAGACGGTATAAGGACCGCATTTGATATTCTTCCTTACATAGTGGCAATTTTCATCGGAATTGAATCCCTTGTCAGTTCAGGCGTTATGGATTTTTTAGAAGGGGCACTAGGTCCATTTTTTCACATGTTCGGGATTCCGGAGGAGCTTATTCCTTTGATACTGCTTCGCCCTGTATCGGGAAGCGGCTCATTGGCGCTGGTGGAAAAAATGGTTACTCGATACGGCGCGGATTCCTTTATAGGGAAGGCTGCCTCGGTAATGACGGGAAGCTGCGAGACTGTTTTCTATGTAATAGCCGTTTATTTTGGAGTTACTAAAGTAAAAAAAATACGCCATACCCTAGTTGCCGGTATGGCCGGTTACGTGGCAGGTGTTGCCGCTTCTGTTTATCTGTCACGCTTTTTTTAACTGTCAATGCGAATTATTTTAGCCCCAAGGCCGGAAAATTTCTCGACAAAGCCAGTGTATCCTCTTTCTAAATGGTAGATTTCAGATATTTCCGTCGCCCCCTCAGCCATCAGGCTTGCCAGAACCATAGCAGCACCGGCACGAAGATCTGTGCATATGACCTGTGCCCCCTGGAGAGGCCGATTTCCTTGAATAATTGCACTTCGACCTTCAATTTTGATGTCTGCTCCCATGCGATTGAGTTCCCCTACGTGCATATATCGATTTTCAAATACAGTTTCAACCACGATACTGGGGCCTTCTACCGTAGTTAATAAAGCCATAAACTGGGGTTGCATATCTGTCGGAAAACCTGGATAGGGCATAGTTTTGATGTCGGTGGAACTTAGTTTGTTTATATCGCCTCTAACTCGTATCCCCTCATCGCTGTCTTCAATAACGACACCGCATTCCATAAGTTTTGCTATTACGGGTTTTACATGATCCGGCACAACGTTTTTCAAAAAAATATTCCCTCTTGTAATAGCTGCTGCAACCATAAAAGTTCCGGTTTCGATCCTGTCGGGGATAACAGCATGCTTTGCACCGTGAAGGTGAGGTACACCCTCTATGCGTATAGTGTCGGTTCCCGCACCCTTAACCTTTGCCCCCATTTTGTTAAGAAAGTTTGCCAGATCCACGATTTCCGGTTCTTCTGCAGCATTTTCAATCGTAGTGATGCCTTCGGCCAAAGAGGCCAGCATTATTATGTTTTCGGTTGCCCCTACGCTGGGGAAATCCAGATAAACTTTACCGCCGATAAGTTTAGCCGCCTTGGCTTCTACGTAGCCGTGACCCTGTTCTATGTCTGCCCCAAGGGCTTGAAATCCTTTAAGATGTAAATCTATAGGTCTTGCCCCTATTGCACAGCCCCCCGGCAAAGCGATTCTGGCGCGGCCTGTCTTTGCAAGAAGAGGGCCCATAGTTAATATGGACGCCCGCATGCGTTGTACCAGCTCGTACGGGGCCTGTTTTTCAACAATTCGGTCAGTTCGGATCAGGATTTTCCCGTTATTGTTATCTTCACCGGAAATCTCAGAGCCGATGCTTGTAAGCAGCTTACACATTACGTCTACATCTTTTAGAGCAGGTACATCCAGTATTTCGCATTCTCCCTCTGCCAGAAGAGAGGCTGCCATGATAGGGAGCACAGCGTTTTTTGAGCCGCTGATTTCTACTTCCCCCTCCAATGGTCCGGATTTTTCAACAATATATTTTCGCAAGGCATTCCTCCTGTAGTCATCCGATTTATCCAAAAAACAGTATACCATGTTTGAACCTTTTGTCAAAGCAGTATCAAAGTATGCCGCGGATTTTCACGGGAAAAAATAGTGAGCAGGGTGGTTATTTTAACAACTGATTCAAGATGTTTTATACTAGGTCAGATGCCAATGACGATACAGGCGTTCGGATGGGCCGATAAATCGACGGATGTGTTAGATTTGCGGCAACGTGTTTATATAGATCCTACTGTTATTCCGCTGTAATAATGTGATAGGATTTCCTGATATTTAAACCCGGCCTGAGCCATCCCGTTTGCCCCCCACTGACTCATTCCCACTCCATGCCCGAATCCTTTTGTTGTAAATACAATGCTGTTATTCCCATCAAAGGCGAATGTGAAGTTTGCCGAGCGCAATCCGAAAAGATCCCTTATATTGCGGCCGGATAAAACTGTATCGCCTACTTGAATTTGTTCAACCCTTCCCCCCTCCGTACGGCTTAATATTTTTATTGTATCGGGACTGACGGAGGAGACACCGTGTTTGGTCTTAACTTTATTGGAAAAGGAATAGAAGGATACAGAGACGGATTCATGCTGGTTAGGGGCGTCTCCCTCGTACAGGCTGTCGACGCTGCGAAGGTAAGGGAGGGCGGATACAAATACATCTTCAGAGTTTTCGGTTTTCCCGCCGCTTGAGGAATGAAAAAGCGGTTGTTCCACCAAAGATTTTTGATAATACATTACCTGTCCTTCAGTTGCTTTTACCGCCGCCAATATATCTTTCCAACCGCTTTCCATCCATTTCCCGCCCTTTAAATCTAAAAGTTCATTTTCGCTGCGATAAACCTGGCAATGGGTGCCGTCGCAAAGAGGTGCTTTTGGGTGTTCAGCCGAATTGCCTCCCGATGCAGCCCTTTTTACTTTTGACAAGGCATAGGTTCTGGCTGCAACAGCCTGGGCTTTTAGGGCTTCTTTTTCAAAAGATGCCGGCATCTCACCTGCTACGACTCCGGCAACATAATCTTCAAGCTCCAGTGTTAAAATTTGTCCTGATTCTATACGGAAAACAGCAATATTCATATTTGTTTTGTCGGGAAGCATTCCTGACAGCCCGCTTCCTTTCCCTAAGAGCATCAAAAGAAAAGGAAGAATGATTAAAGAAAAAACCACCATGATAAACACGATGGAGAAGATTTTAATAAAATCCTTTACGGTTTTTGAAAAGAAGCGCTGCCGGCGTTTTTTGTTCTTCATTTAAAAACACCTCCGTACCATGTATCCATACATTGTATGAGGGTTGTCTCTTTATAATGTCTGAAATCAGATACGGTTAAGGCGACAAAATATCACCTTGATTTTTCGGCTGATTTTAAATTATGATATAATCGAATCACCGAACGGAGGAACTATGTTTGACATTAAAGAAAATCTTAAGCGGCTGCCTGATCGACCCGGGGTCTATATTCACAAGGATAAAGAAGGGCAGGTTTTATACGTCGGAAAGGCAGTTTCCTTAAAGAATCGCGTGCGCCAATATTTTCGTTCATCTAAAGGGATGGACCGGAAAATGAAAGCCCTTATTTCGCATATCGCCGAATTTGAATACATCGTGACCGGTACGGAAATGGAGGCACTTCTTCTGGAAAATTGTCTGATAAAAAAATACATGCCCAAATACAATATCTTACTGAGAGATGATAAAACTTTTCCATATATAAAAGTAACTTTAGAGGAACCGTGGCCAAGGCTGCTTAAGACACGAAGAATTGAAAACGATGGCGGAATGTATTTCGGTCCTTATACGGATGTGGGAGCTCTTGAACTTCTTATAAGCCTTTTATCCGGTATTTATGGCATTAAAAGGTGCGGGATAAAAAGTTTTCCTGAAGGATGGAAGCCCTGCTTGAACTACCATC
>CAYRNC010000027.1:0-19163 GCA_964425645.1 uncultured Oscillospiraceae bacterium
CTCAGTCGGTAGAGCAGTGGACTGAAAATCCACGTGTCGCTGGTTCGATTCCGGCCCTGGGCACCATGCATGAAATAGGCTCTCGCCGGCTTTGGCCCGAGGGTTTATTTTTTTCTTATGTATGCTATAATGGTTGAGACCGTTCTTCATTTGACACGTTAGATTCGAAAGGATGACCGTCATGGCACAACTTTATTACAGATACAGCACCATGAACGCCGGAAAGACAATAGAACTCATTAAGGTAGCCTATAATTATGAGGAGCGAGGCAAAAGAGTTTTAGTATTGGTGCCGGGAATAGATGACCGCTACGGTCAGGGTCTTGTTTCATCCAGAATAGGTGTGAGCCGCGAGGCTACGGTAATTCGCGACGACACCAATATATTGAAGCTATTTATGGAGGAAAATGAAAAAAAGAAAATTGACTGTGTATTGGTCGATGAGTGTCAGTTTTTGCTCAAACACCATGTGCAGGAACTTGTAGAAATAGTGGACAGCTATGAAACTCCGGTGCTGACATACGGGTTAAAAAATGATTTCGCTAACGAGCTGTTTCCCGGCTCCTATTATCTGTTAGTTTACGCAGATAAAATAGAGGAGATAAAAACCATTTGCTGGTGCGGAAGAAAGGCGACGATGGTAGCCAGAATTGTAGACGGCAAATTCGTAAAAACGGGAGACCAGATAGTAATAGGTGGAAACGATATGTACGTGTCTTTATGCCGCAAGCACTATAACGACGGACGTTTAGGAGACCAGACATATGGGAGTGAATAAATCTAAATTCCGCCTGCTTCTTCACAGCTGTTGCGGTCCTTGCAGCACAGCCGTTATTGAACGTCTGGAAAAGGATTACAATGTAACTGTTTTCTTTTATAATCCGAATATCACAGATCAAAAAGAGTATGAACGGCGCAGAGCTTCCCAAAAACAATACCTGGAGCGGATCAATGAATGCCGCTTAAACGAAGACAGGGTTAAATATATCGAGGGGGAGTATCGGCCGGATTATTTTTATGATGCGGTACGGGGATTGGAAGAGGAACCGGAAGGAGGGGCCCGCTGTTTAAAATGTTTTAAACTGAGGCTTAGGAAAACGGCTGAATTCGCAAAAACCGCAGGATTTGAGCGATTTGGAACAACTTTATCTGTAAGCCCGCATAAAAACTACAACATGATATTACAGATAGGAAACGAACTTTCTTTGAAAAAAGAAATAGCATTTTTGGAAGAAGATTTTAAAAAACGGAACGGGTATTTAAGATCCATAGAATTATCCAAGAGATATGGACTTTACAGACAGGATTATTGTGGGTGTAAGTTTTCTAGAAACGAGACGAGGTAAACAATGGCAGGCAAATTAATTCTACCGACAGACTATGAATCGCCGCTGGATATTATGGAAACTCAGCGGGCAATAAAAAAGGTAAAGGATTTTTTTCAGCAAGAGCTGGCATACGGTCTGATGTTAAGGAGGGTCACTGCTCCTTTATTTGTGGATCCGGAAAAAGGTCTAAATGACGACTTAAGCGGAATTGAGCGGGCCGTATCTTTTACGATTAAAGATATGGATGAAAAAATTGCGGAGGTTCCTCAATCCCTTGCCAAATGGAAACGCATGGCGCTGGGGAGGTATGGGATTCCGCCGGGACGCGGGATTTATACGGATATGAATGCCCTTCGAAGAGATGAGATGCTTTCCAATCTTCACTCGATTTATGTGGATCAATGGGATTGGGAAAAGGTAATAGAGAAAGAGGATCGCACGGAAACTTATTTAAAAGAAACCGTTAATACGGTTTACAATGCGATAAAGAACTTAGGAGACTATGTAAATCGGCTTTACAGAAACATCAGAACAGAGCTTCCTAACGAGATCTTTTTTATCACCAGTCAAGAATTGCTGGATCGCTACCCTCACATGTCCGCCGTGGAGAGAGAGCATGCCATAGCAAAAGAAAAAAAAGCGGTTTTTATAATGAAGATAGGTGGATTGCTGTCGAACGGCAGAAAACACGATGGAAGAGCCCCGGATTATGATGATTGGGAATTAAACGGGGATATAATACTATGGAATGAAGTGCTTTCATGTGCTTTTGAAATAAGCTCAATGGGTATAAGGGTAGACGAAAAAGCGATGAAGCGCCAATTGATGCTGGCAAATTCGGAGAATAAAATGAAGATGGAATTTCACAAGGCCGTACTTAATAAAGAACTTCCTTATACTATAGGAGGGGGAATAGGCCAATCCAGGCTCTGCATGTATTTTCTCAGAAAAGCCCACATAGGAGAAGTGCAGTCCGCTATGTGGCCTGACCAAATGATAAATGACTGCCGGGAACATAAAATATATCTGCTGTAAAAATTATGGAATATGTAAATTTGATCATCGATAATATGAGCGATTATACGGATAATCTCTACACCTATGGTTCGGAAATTTCCGGTCTTAAACCCGGTGATAAGGTTGTTGTCCCCTTTTCCAGAGGGAACAGGCACAGGGATGCTTATGTTCACTCTGTAACGGATTCACCTGACCCCGACATAAAGGTTCTGAAAAAAGTTGTGTCAAAAGATGAAAAAATAAGTCTATCTCCGATTGCGATGAATCTTTGCTGCTGGATGAGGGAGCGATACCTGTGCCGCTATATAGATGCGGTAAAGTGCTTTATTCCGGCGGGTAAGGAACCTAAAAGGCGCAGCATGGAAGGGCAGGAGGCATTAAAAGGGGAATCATTGTCAGAAGACCTGCCTTTGCTTACCGGGGAACAGGGTCGTGCCTTGGCACGGATTCGCAGCTCTATTATATCTGATGCATACGAAATATTCTTACTTCACGGAGTAACGAGCAGCGGCAAGACAGAAATATATATGAGGGCTATTTCCGAATGTATATCCTCAGGAAAAACGGCTTTGATGCTGTTACCTGAAATCGCACTCACAACTCAGGCCATTGAAAGATTTGCAAGGCGGTTCGGCAAAGAGAATTTGGCGGTTTTGCATAGCGGCCTATCCTCGGGAAAACGCTACGATGAGTGGGTGAAAATTCGCAAAGGCCGCGCTAAGATAGTTGTGGGCGCCCGTTCTGCCGTATTTGCTCCGTTGGATAATATAGGGGTTGTGATATTGGATGAAGAGCATGAAGGGACCTATAAATCAGATATGGCCCCTAAATATGATACTTCAGAGGTTGCTGTCCGACTGGCAAAGCTGCATAAGGCGGTGGTCATACTAGGAAGCGCTACGCCCTCCCTTACCTCTGCATACAGGGCAAAACGGGGAGAATATAATTATTTACAGCTTACAAAACGCTATAATCAGGCGCCGCTACCCTCTTGCTGCATTGTAGACATGCGCAAAGAGCTGTTGGCGGGGAATAAAACTATTTTCAGTCTCAGCCTTTATGAAGAAATACGGGATTGTTTGTCAGAAAAAAAGCAGATAATACTTTTTCTGAACAGGAGAGGGTATACTACATTTCTTGCGTGCAGAAACTGTGGATATGTGATGCGGTGCAACGAATGCGATATTTCCCTGACATACCATAAAGCTTTGGATTCTGCAATATGTCATTATTGCGGCTACCGGGAGAAGGCCTCCAATGTATGTCCAAAGTGCGGTAAAAAATACATGAAGCATTTTGGCGCAGGGACCGAAAAGGTGGAAGAACTGGCGAAGCATGCCTTTCAGGATGCGACGGTAGAAAGACTCGACATGGATACTGCAAGAAAGAAGGGCAGCATTGCAGCCATTCTGGCCCGTTTTTCCGAGGGTAAAACGGATATACTTGTCGGTACCCAATTGGTCGCTAAAGGGTTGGATTTTGCAAATGTAGGCCTTGTAGGCATCGTGGCTGCGGATGTGTCCCTGAATTTGCCTGATTACCGATCTTCTGAAAGGACCTTTCAGCTTGTAACCCAGGCAGCAGGCAGGGCGGGTAGGGGCGATCGGCGGGGGAAAGTAATAATTCAAACTTACAATCCCTGTCACTATGCAATAAAGACGGCTGCCATGCAGGATTACAGATCATTTTATGAGATAGAAATAGGCATCAGAAGGCAGCTTAACTATCCCCCATTCAGCGATTTAATTCAATTGGTATTGACTGCAGAGGATGACGAAGAGGCCGGGTCGGGAGCTGAAAAAATAAAAGAGGCTTTTCTTAGAAGAACAGGCAAAGACCACAGTGCATACATATTGGGACCAAGACCGGCTCCGGTCGTTAGAAAAAATGAAAGATACCGATGGCAGATTTTGATAAAATGCCTGCCAAAGCATTGGGATCTTTATCAAAAAACGTTGTTTGACATAAAGAATAAGGTGAGAAGAGAGAAAGGGAAAGAGTGGGGACTGGCTATCGATATAAATCCCTATGGATTTTTATAAAAGCGGCCATTAGTTTAATAAAGTGCCTTAATTATCGCGGAGGAAAAGAAATATGGCGTTGCGAAACATTTTAAAAAGGGGAGATGAAGTTCTGTCAAAGCCCGCTAAGGAAGTAAAAAAAATAAATGACAGAATACGAATATTACTTGACGATATGATCGATACGATGAGAGATTCCAACGGTCTCGGCCTTGCCGCACCCCAGATTGGCGTGCCAAGGAGAATGTTCATAGTGGAGGTAGAGGATAAGATCATAGAGATGATCAATCCTACAATTCTTGAAATGAGCGGTTCTCAAACGGGAGAAGAGGGATGCCTCAGCGTTCCGGGGGTGTTGGGAACTGTGGAAAGACCGGCCTTTGTAAAGATGTCCGGATTAGACCGCAGCGGAAAGCCGCAGCTGATAGAGGGTACCGAACTTATTGCTGTGGCCCTCTGTCATGAGTACGATCACCTGGAAGGTAAACTTTTCATAGATAAGGCCACCGATCTGCGAGAGGCAGACAGTCTGGACGAAGAGGAGGACGGAACTTTCGGCAGTGATCAGAAAGGGAATGAGGCGAAATGAAAATAGTCTATATGGGAACCTCGGAATTTGCAGTTCCCGCCCTATTTCGTCTTGTCAAGGAGGGCTGGTCTGTGCCTTTGGTGGTGACACAGCCTGACAGGGAAAGAGGGAGGGGAAAGAATGTCAGACCTACTCCGGTGAAGAAGCTGGCAGAAAAATTGGGCATTACCGTACTTCAGCCCGAACATATCCGCGATAACGAAAAATTCAATGAAGATATCCTTATGCATAAGCCGGATTTGATTGTGGTGGCAGCTTATGGAAAGATCCTGCCGGATGAATTGATTGCGTTGCCCGAATATGGCTGCATTAACATACACGGATCCCTGCTTCCCAGATACAGGGGGGCTGCTCCCATTCAGCAGGCAATAATTGCGGGTGAAAAAGAAACCGGGGTCACATTGATGTATATGTCCGGGGATCTAGATTCAGGAGATATTATCGCCTGCAAATCAACCCTTGTTGCAAAAAAAACAGCAGGCCAGCTTCACGATGAACTGGCTGATATGGGTGCCGATATTCTTTCGCTGTATCTACCCGGAATTAAAGCCGGGAATGCACCAAGGATCAAGCAGAATGACTCTTTATCTGTTTACGCTCCTATGATATCCAAGAAGGACGCTCTTTTAGATTTTAATCATAAGACTGAATATATTGAGCGATTTATAAGGGCCATGAATCCGTGGCCTGGTGCCTATGCATACTATAAAGGGAGTAGGATTAAGCTGCTATTCGGTGAGGACTTCGGTAATCATATTTCATCCCACGATGTTCCGGGGCAGATCGTTTCGGCAAATGAGCAGGGTTTGGGGATAGCAACGGCAGACGGGATCATTCATATCACCAGAATACAAATGCCGGGCAAAAGGGCGATGGAGGTCTCGGAATTTTTAAAAGGGAATCAAATTGAAATCGGAGAAGTTTTAATGTAAAATACGTGTAAGGTGGAATCATCTGTTATCGATTCTAAAGGGGAAAGGCCATGGATACAAATCGCAGGACCGCTTACTTTACTTTATCGGATATAGAAAGCAAAGGCGCTTATTCAAACTTGGCTTTAAAGCGGCAGATTACTTTGGGGAAACCTGATTCACCATCTTTTGTCAGGCAACTTGTTTACGGGGTGCTGGAAAACAAACTGTATCTGGATTATATCATCGGGCATTACGTGAAAACATCAAATGAAAAGATGAGGCCCTGTGAAAAGATTCTTCTTAGAATGGGAATATATCAGTTGAAATTTATGGACAGGATACCGCCATATGCAGCTGTTAACGAAACGGTAGCCTTGGCAAAGCGATTTTGCAGAGGGCGGGAGGGTTTTATCAATGCTGTGCTTAGAAATTACCTGAGGTCCGAGGAGGAGGTCATGCTTCCTTCCAAGCAGGATAATATCATTGATTATTTTTCCGTCAAATATTCATACGATCCCTGGATTGTCTCCTTATGGCTGAATGAATATGAACCTAGCTTTGTCGAAGATCTCCTTCAGGCAGGCAACAGGGCTCCTGATCTGACTATACGCCCAAACCTTCTGAAAACGGACAAAACCGATCTTAAAAACAGATTGATCAATAAGGGATATCAGGTAAATGATGGATATCTGGTTTCCGATTCCCTTCATGTAAAGGGTGGGGATCTGGTTGGGGGAAGACTGTATAACAGCGGAATGTTTTCAATAATGGACGAGGCATCAATGGAGGTAGTGAATCAGCTGGATCCTGAACCGGGAAACCTGGTAATGGATGTCTGTGCGGCCCCGGGGGGCAAAACTATTTATATCGGCGAAAAAATGAAAAGCCGCGGGGAAATTATAGCACAGGATATATACAGAAGAAAACTTAATCAAGTTAATAAAGAAGCAGAACGCAGCGGAATTACAATTATCAAAACAAGAACATGGGATTCGACTAGGCTGGACAGCTCTTATGAGGATAAGGCTGACAGAGTTCTTGCGGATGTTCCCTGTTCCGGTTTGGGAACAATCAGGAGAAAGCCGGAAATAAAGTATAAAAAACTCGGAACGGAGCTTCGAGATTTACCATTAAAACAGCTTTCCATACTTACCGCCTCTTCAAAATACGTCAAGAGAAACGGGGTATTAGTTTACAGCACCTGCACCATAAATCCTGATGAAAACGGTAAGGTAATTTTTGAATTTTTAAAGAGAAATCCAAATTTTCAAAGGGAAGAATGCCGGCAGCTGTTTCCAAATGTCGATAACACAGATGGATTTTATATTTGCAAAATGAGACGAAAATAGCAGGTGTGCTATTTATGGAGGACCTATGATAAAGGCGGCTTGTCGAACGGATAGAGGCATGCAGCGTGCGAGCAATCAAGACTCTTTGCTTTTTATGGGCAGCGATAATCTTTATATGGTTGCAGACGGTGTGGGGGGTCATAATTCTGGAGAATTGGCCAGTAAACTGGCGGTCGAATATGTTAGGGCCTATGTGGATGCAAACTCCGTAAATGGAGCAAAAGATGATGCCTCATTGAAGGAATATTTTCTTAGGTGTTTTAGGATAGCCAACTCGCTCATTTTTAATCAGGCTGCTTTATCCGAAGAAAGCTTCGGCATGGCTACTACAGCTGTCCTTGCATACATACGTTCAAACGCACTCTATGTTGTAAACGTAGGGGACAGCAGACTTTATCTGATTCGTGATGAAAAAATTCATCAAATAACCGAGGATCATACTTTTGTTAATGAATTATTAAAAAAAGGTACTATAACCCGGGAGGAGGCCCTTAATCATCCCGAT
The DNA here is from genome assembly GCA_964425645.1 of uncultured Oscillospiraceae bacterium. Taxonomy (GTDB): domain Bacteria; phylum Bacillota; class Clostridia; order Peptostreptococcales; family Anaerovoracaceae; genus CAYRNC01. The sequence goes on from CAYRNC010000027.1 coordinate 7,724, forward strand.
GGCAATATGATTACAAGAGCGTTAGGAAGTGAGGAAAGAATCAGGCCTGACTTTTACCAGGTGCATATTGAATCCGAGGACAAGATATTGCTTTGTACTGATGGATTATATAACGAAATAGAATCGCAGGAGTTGTGCCATATGGCTTCGCAGACAAAAGACCTGGAAGTCCTGGCGGATAAATTGATCAAGTTGGCAAATGCTCGCGGCGGGGCAGATAACATCACCGCCATATGCATCGGAATTTAAGAGCTGGAAAAGGAGAAAAGCTATGAGCAGCAGAACTCTTGCCGGAAGGTATGAACTGCTTGAGAAAATAGGAGATGGTGGAATGGCTTTGGTCTATAAGGCCAGATGCAAGCTTTTAAACCGCTATGTCGCTGTTAAGATATTGAAGCCGGAGTTTACAAGAGATGTAAAATTTATTGAGAATTTCCGACGGGAGTCTCAGGCTGCGGCCAGTCTCTCTCATTCTAATATTGTGAATATTTATGATGTAGGAAAAGAGGGCAATATTAACTATATTGTTATGGAATTAATCGAGGGAAAAGTTCTTTCCGATGTAATCCGTGACAAAGGATCCCTGCCCATTCCAATGTCGATATCCATAGCAAAACAGATAGCCTCGGCCCTTAGTCACGCTCACAAAAATCAGATCATACATAGGGATGTAAAACCGCATAATATACTGATTACAGAGGACGGCAATGCTAAGATAACCGATTTTGGCATCGCCAAAGCGGTAAATGCCGCCACGCTTGTGGGTCATACAGGTGCAGTTATGGGTTCGGTTCATTATTTCTCACCTGAACAGGCAAGAGGCGGCTATGTCGATGAAAAATCCGATATATATTCTTTAGGAATTGTTCTTTATGAAATGTTGACAGGAAAGGTTCCTTTCGATGCGGATAACCCGGTAGCGGTGGCCATGAAACATACGAATGAGGATCCGATACCGCCCTCTAAGCTCAAAGAGGACATTCCGCAAGATGTGGAGGCCATTGTTTTAAAGGCTATAGAGAAGTATCAGACGAATCGATACAGGTCTGCCGATGAAATGCTTGCTGCTTTAAATCAAGCGGAATCGATAGCAGGGACAGCTGCAAGCGAAGGTTTGGTTGGGGCCCTTGACGCCACGATGATGATGAATCTTGTTAATAATTCGGGGGACAGCGGCGAAAAACGGAGTGCAAAGGATAGTATGGCGAAAGTAAAAAGGAAATTCAGATTTAATAAAATTAAGGTGCTGGCAATTGTTATTGCTCTTATTCTCGCATTCCCGGTCAGTCAGCTTTTAATCAAGGCGATTGAAGCGGGTAAGGCCCCTAAGGAGGTTGAAGTTCCTTCGGTGCTTGGAATGACTATTGATGAAGCGGTCGATGTGCTTAAGGAGTTTAATCTTGACCTGGCGGTGGATAAAAAGGTATACAGTGCAGAGTACGAGGAAGGCCTGATCACATCCCAGGATCCCTCTTTCGGCATGACGGTTAAATCTGGCAAGACGATAAAGGTCAACGTAAGTAAAGGTATTGAAGACAAAATGATACCCAATGTTGTGGGTAAAACTTTAAGCGATGGGGTTTTTATGTTGGAAAGCAACGGCTATATAAAGGGCGGGGTCTCACAAGAGAACAGCGAACTGCCTAACGGAATAATTATCAGACAGTCTCCTGAGGCGGGCAGCAAAGCCGACAATGGGACCAAGGTCAGTCTGGTTGTTAGTCTGGGACAAAAAGTACAAACTACGACCGTTCCTAAACTTATCGGTCTTGATGTTAACGATGCAAAAGCGGCTATAGAGAGGGAGAAACTTGCAATCGGGAATATCGATTATGCCCCCAGTCACACCTTTGCCCAAAATATTGTCATTTCGCAAAGTATCGTTGCAGGCTCCTCCGTTGACACAGGGACACCCGTAAATATAACAATAAGTACGGGGCCCGATGAAAGCTCAGGCTCGGTCGTTGTACAAATACCTATTCAGTATCAAACAGCCCTAAACGAAGTTTTTTACCTTACCGTAATGGTTTCCGACAGCAAGGGGGTCACTACTCCGATAAATTACGAACAAAGGCTTAAAAGCGACGGTTCCGAAACATTTAGTGTAACAGGTACGGGGAAGGGATCCGTAAGAGTGTATTTTGATAACACCCTCATTAAAGAGCATGTTGTAGACTTTGATACCGGAGAGATCCATTGATGGAAGGCGTTATTGTCAAAGGTATAGGTGGTTTTTATTATGTAAAATCGAATGATGTGGTTTATGAATGCAAGGCGCGGGGTATTTTTAGAAAGGAGGGGATAACCCCATGTGTCGGGGATAAAGTTACTATAGAACTCATTTCAGAAAAAGATGCGATTATACAGGCTATTCGCCCCAGGAAAAACATATTTACACGACCCCCTATTGCTAATGTAGACAGTTTTGTGATAGTAATGGCTGCAAAGTTTCCGGCTCCAAATGTATCTCTTTTAGACAAACTTTTAGTTATGGGGGAATTAAATAGCACCGATTGTGTGGTTTGCATCAACAAAACCGACCTTGTAAAAGAGGAAGACTTAACTATTTTCAATGAAATTTACAGCCCAATATATCCTGTGGTTTTTACAAGCGGCCTTACGGGCGAAGGTACAGATACCCTAATAATGCATATAAAAGGAAAAGCGGCGGCGATTGCCGGTCCTTCAGGCGTAGGGAAATCTACGCTGATCAATTGTTTAGAGGATAAAAAGCTTTCAAAGACAGGTGATATCAGCAAAAAATCCAGGCGCGGCAAACATACGACAAGACATGTAGAGCTTTTTGAGACAAAGGATAAGGGTATGCTCTTTGATACACCCGGATTTACGTCCTTTAATATATTGGAGGCGCAAGAAAGGGATCTGGCATACTTTTATCCGGAAATAATCCCTTTTAACAGTAAATGCAGGTATGATAACTGCAGACATCTTACCGAACCCGGCTGTCTTGTTCGAAAGGCAGTTGAAAAAGGCGAAATACACCGCTCCCGGTATGAATCCTATAGATCCCAAATGAATGAAATACGTGAAAAGAGGAAGTATCGATGAAACGGTTGGCACCATCTATGTTATCGGCAGATTTTTCAAGGCTGGCGGAAGACATAAAAAAAATTGAGGCAGCAGGAGCCCATTTGCTTCATGTAGATGTGATGGACGGGCATTTTGTTCCAAATATATCCTTTGGGCCATCAGTCGTGAAAAGTCTTGTTCCCCACACATCTTTGCCATTTGATGTCCACCTGATGATAAGTTGCCCTGACCTTTATCTTAAGGAATTTGTATGTGAAAATACCGAATACATTACCGTTCACGCAGAGGCATGTACGCATCTTCACCGTACTGTTCAAAATATCAAAGATCTGGGAGTTAAAGCGGGAGTGGCCTTAAACCCGGCCACACCCTTATCGGTTTTGGAGTATATCCTTGAGGATCTCGATCAGGTTCTTGTAATGTCCGTGAATCCGGGTTTCGGGGGTCAAGAATTTATACCCTTTGCATTAAATAAAATTAAACGGCTTGCAGAAATAAAAAATGCGAAAAATCCTTTATTGCAGATTGCGGTAGATGGGGGTATTATTTTGGATAATGCAAAAGCTGTCATTGAAGGTGGTGTCGATATTCTAGTAGCAGGATCTGCAATCTTCGGATCCGGTGATATCTGCCATAGCGTTAAACAGTTTCTTCACCTGTTAAAAGAATAAAGTAATATAATGTAATTTTGTTGTTGACAAGGGACAAATAATGGGGTATTATTGCGTTACAATGTAAAATAAAGTAACGAAAGGGTATATATGTAATGATAAACAAGCGTTCGATATTAGGGCTGCTGCTTATGGCCCTTGCAATAATCGGTTTAGTCTGTTGGGAGGTTTATGGCAGAGATGCAATTATGAAGAGCCCTGTTTTAATTGCAACTCAAAATATTCAACCGGGTACGATTATAGATCCCGACGATTTTGCAATTGTAGGGGTGCCTGAAGAAAACAAGGTTGAAGGGGCTGTTTGCATCAAAGACTATAATGCGCTTATCGGAAAACTGGCAAACAGACAAATCCATAAAAATCAGCAGGTTTTGCCCGATTTTTTTGTGGAGGACGATTTATTTTTAGCTAAAGGTGAATCGATATTCGCGGTTAACCCGGAATGGATCTCGATGCGAAGCAGCTCTTTACGCAGAGGAGATCTCGTAGAGATATATGAGGATAAAGAAAAATGTCTTCTCGGTGTTTTCCGAGTTGCTTTTGTTAAAGATCGCGATGATTTTGAAATAGAAGATAAGGCAATCCGCATTAAAAACCCCTTAGATCGCATTAACGGAACATCGGTTGTAAACCATATTGAGATTATTGCTGAACTCTCCGACTATATTCGCATCTTAAATAAGGTTACAGAGTCAAGATTGATTCTCGTGCAGAAATGGGGTGAAAAGTCTTGAGCTTTACGTTTGCTTTTCACGGTGTTGATAATAAAATTGGAACTACTATGATTTCGCAAAGCGTTGCAGAGATGATAGCTAGATATAAAAAGGACATAAAAGTAATGCACATATCCTTAAACGGCAGAAGGGGGACAGAGTATATCGATCGCATAGGTGAATCTATAGAAGGCATTAAAATATATTTGGATACTCAGGTGCTGTGTAAAAAAGATCTTCTTTCCGCCTGCAGGCGATGGGATAATTTTTATATGTTAAGCGGGGTTATGAGTCTTGGCCAGGCAAGGCATTATCAGCCGTCTTCCGCAATCTATCTTTTGGAATCCCTTGCCGATGAGATAGATATAATCATAGCCGATACCGGAAACGAACTGGAAAACGGATTGGCTGTCGGCGCTCTTGAGCATATAAAGAATCGTTGTTGCATGATTAGCCAGCAGGAAACTATGCTCAAGCGTTATGAACTTTTACTTCCTATATACAGAAAACTCAACATTTTTTTCGCTTTTTATGCCGTAAATAAATATGGCCAAAAGGATCCGTACGGCTTGGATTACATTGCAAAGCGGATGACGGTAAAAAGAAAAGAGCTTCAGAAAATAGAGATGAGTCATTACGGAAGACGTGCAGAAATGGAATCAAAAAGTTTATTGGCCTACAACGATGAAGAATATGTAAACGATATAAGGTGTCTCGCTGATAAAATTCTGTATGGATTCGGAATGGAACCTATAGAGTACAGGAGAAGAACAAAATGGAGATATTTAAACTCGATGAATACCTGAATTGCCTTGAAAAAGATGAGGTATCGATAACCTTCAGTTTTCAAACTCTTTGCGATAAAATAAAAGAGGATTTTGTCAGGGAATGGCAGGAAAACGGACAGGATGTACAGGCGGTTTTGGAATTGCAGAAAAGAGCCATCATCGGATATGCAAATGAAATGGCTTACTTTAAGGAAAAAATCAAGACTTTGGTAACAAAATACAGATCACATAACACCCCGTTTCCTAATTGGTATGAATCTTTAGAAGATGGTATATTTCATGAAAGCTGGGGTTTGGCCGGCATAGCACAATGGTTTTCTAAAAAATATCAAAGCAGCAGTTCGGCAAAGATTATAGGGGATCGCATTTACTTTCTCTTGGAGGGGAAAATGGTATTGATGGAACAAAGCATAATAAAAACCCGAAGGGATCAATTAGTGCGTGCTTTTCTTCTTCTTTCACCGCAGGAGCGCCTTGATAAGGAATTTCACGAAGTCTACCTTCTGGACGGCACCAGAATTACAGTATATGGAGGCGGAATGGTTAAGCCGGATCAAGATGCAATTATATTCAGGCGCTACATAATACCTGTCTACAGTTTTGAAGAACAGGCAATAAGGGGAACTATTCCGAAGCAGGCGATACCGCTGTTCATTTCAATGAATGCAATCGGCTATAATGTTGCTTTTACAGGTGCTGTGCGAACTGCAAAAACTACATTTCTGGCGACGTGGCAAAGCTATGAGAATCAAAATCTTGAAGGCGTTATGGTGGAGACTGATCCCGAAATACCCATGCATAAAATCATGCCTGATGCGCCTATATTGCAGTTGCTGGCTGACGATGAGGAAATGCAGCGCATTTCTAAAAACCTGCTGCGCAGCGATGCGGATTATTTTATTTTAGCAGAAGCGCGTGATGGTAATGCTTTAGAGACGGCAATAAGGTTAGCCGCAAAAGGCGGCAGACGTTTAAAAATTACTTTTCACTGCCGTGATCCTTTAGACTTCCCGTATGATGCAGCTTGGGAAGTAGCAAAATTTATGGGGGAGAATACTGAGCTGGTCGCAAAAAAGGTGGCCGCCAGCTTCGATTATATCTTTCATTTTATACAGTTAAAAAATAAAAATCAAAAAAGACTGAAAAGCATATATGAGATTGAATACGACAGAAAAAAAGAGACCATCCGCATGCATCCAATCTGTCTTTATGATATAGGATGTGACAGTTGGGAATGGAATTATCATATAAGCAAAGAAAAACAGGACAAGGGCGAAGAAGAGGATCCGAATAATTTTCTAAGTTTTGATGCTGAGTTGAGGAATCTGTCAAATGGAGGATGCAACTAATGGATACCAAATACATTCCGATTATAATATCCGGTTCCTTGTACGCGATGATTCTTTTAGGCTTATTTATATCTAATATGGAAAGTTTTATTGTTTTATACCATAGAATCAGGATGAGGAATCGCTTAAAGGCAAGAAAGAAAGAATTTATCGGGGTTTCCCGAATAGAGGCATGGCTGTCCAGATCTTTGTTAATTGCTGCGGGCAGGCCGCTTTCCATAAATGTATTTGTTGCGGCTGTCATCAGTCTTTTCTTAGCGGTATTATTTGCATCGATAAGATCATTGACACTTTTTAATGCAGTTGTAACGGCATTTGCCGCCTCCGCCATTCCCCTGCTTTTGCTTTACACGCGGGTCAACAACGTAAGAAGGAAGGGAAGCGAGGAGGGTGAAACGTTGGTCTTGGAGTTTCTGAACCAATATCGAATCAACGACTGCAATATTTTTGAGGCCATCGAAAAAGTTTTGCTAACAAATGCAGAACTAAAAATTACTCGGAAATTGCTATTCCGACTGCTTTTAGAATTAAGAAATACCGGTGATTCACAAAAAATTAAAAAGGCAACGGATGATTTCGCTTTATCTTTAAAAACCAATTGGGGCAGATTGTTGGCGCACAACATAAGATTGGCAGCCGATAAAGGCGATAATGTTTCTTCCGCTTTAGAGGATATTCTGATACAACTTAGGGAGGCCAGGTCGGCTGAAGAAGAACTAAAACGATTAAACAGTGAGGCCGTAAGGATGGCTTGTTTTATGGTGCCCTTTGCATACGTTACAACCTCACTTTTATCGGTGTTTTATTTGGATTTAACACCGATACAGTTTTTTAAGAACCAGTTCACCACGCCCCAGGGGCTTTGCCTGTTTATGTATATATCGTTATTCTTTACAGGAAATTTGGCATTACTGTCTTTTGTAAAGGGTCGGCGCTTTGATTTTTAGGGAGGGGAATTACATGATATGGGGGATATATGCAGCGGCATTTACAGTATACATTTCAGGTTTGTTCTTATTTAATAATAACAGGCGGCTGAACAGATTCATAAAATCCTATGATTGGGGGGGCCGAATAAAGGAAAGGATACATCCGATAATGCTTCCCGTGAGACAGAGTGTAAGAAAAAGAAAAGCGAAGAAGGCCGATGAGGAAATATGTGAAGCGATTTCCTATCTGCGCAATTTGATTTTGCTCGGCCGGGGGAAAATTTTTTCGGCTGATACCGTGATAGAGCAATTGGTCGGACAAAAAGGCATTCTGTCGCAGTGTTATGGGGATATGCTCCGCTTGTTCAGACAAAATCAAAAGGACAGGGCCGTAAAAATATTTCAGGAAGGATCCGGTACCAAAAAAGGGGGTGATTTCGCCAGACTTTTAATGCAGTGGGACGAATTGGATCCATCCAAGCTGATTGAAACGCTTTTATCCTATCAGCATTCGATAATGGAGGCAAGGACAACAGCAAGAAAGCGAAGGGATGAGATGCTAAGCGATATAATCTATTTGCCGGTAGTTATAAATGTAATGCTCGTTTTTATTAATTTTATTTACGTGGGCTACTTCATCGATTTACAAAATATTCTGTCGATGCTGTAGCAAGTGAAAAAGGAGAAAAGAATGAAACAATTAATCGTGATGATTTCCATGATAGTTTTAGGTGTGGCTATCGGAGGATTTGTTATGGGGTTCAGGGGGGTTGCGGAAGATGTGTCAAGGGCCGCAGCAAATCTGATCACTGTGGAAAATATAACCGAACCCGTTGATTTTGATTAATGATGAGGCATAACAGATGAAACAGCTTATCGTGATGATGGCCATGATAGTCTTAGGTATAGCTATTTTTACCATGATTGCAGGCAGTGACGAACAATCTCTTTTCGGCACAATGAAAAATGTGTGGGACCAAGAATTGCAGGAAAGAACGCACCTGCCTTAAAAGGAGGCAAAGTTGAAGCAGTTTATCGTTTTGGCGGCGGTGCTGCCATTATTGTTTGTCTTTTTAGCGCAGTATGCGCTGGATCAAAAAAACAATGTCTTATTCGGCGTCTTACAGGATCAGGTTTATACTGCTAAGGAAAAGGCAAAACAGAAAGGCTGTTTCACGGAAGAAATTATAAGTGAGCTTCGGGAAGCTATCAGCACAGCTTTCGAAATAAATCCTGATCAAATAGAAATTGACGCTACGGAGATTCCCGCATACCGGGTCAATTCATTTGATGAACGCGGTTTAATACAATACAGAGTATCTGTTCCTGTAAATCCGGTTATGGCGGCGGGAAAATTTTTTGGCATCGGCGGCAAGGAAAACAATGCAGTCTATGTTGTTTCAGGAAGTGCCGCAAGCGAGCTTTTACCCGGCCCCGGTTTTGAATAGGTATAATTCTTGGGGAGAACAGTATGAAGGTAATGATCGTCGCATTTAGTCTGTTGATTGTGGGCATGACATTTGTAGTTTATCAAGGGGATATGAACAGATACATGCAGATTCAAGCATTTTTAAAAGCAAATGCAGAGGAATGCGCCGCAGGCGCAGCTCTTTATTACGATGAGGATGCATACAGTAGGGGGAAAATGGTCATTTTTAAAGATGAGGCTGAAAGATATGTTGAGCACTTGGTTGAAAATGCTGCTGCTAGGCTATCCCGTTGCCAGGATGGAGATCTTTATTATGAACTGCTGATTGCAGACATGGAAGGCGATGATCTTTTGGTTGGTCAGGCACCCTATACACAAGTCGTTTTACGGTTTGCAACAAAAGATTTGTTCAGGCTCCCGTTTCTAAACGTGCATCAGGTGGTTCGAAGCAGTAAATATGAACTTGCAGATTATGGAACACGATGGTAAAATATAAAAGAAACCGAAAGAGGTTTATGACTTTTATGAAACAATACAAAATGTCGCAAAAAAACCCAAAATACAGGATCTTTGAATTGGATTTTATTCGGGGCATCTGTATTTTTTTTATGATAATTGATCATACGCTGTACGATCTTGCCTTTATTTTTGCAGATCAATGGTTTTTGCAGGAAACATCACCTGACGGTTTTCTTTATCAGCTGTGTGATTTTGCCAAACACAGGTATTTCCCATGGGTTTTAAGGGATATTGTTAGAGAAGTTGTTGTTTTTCTCTTTGTTTTTATCTGCGGAACCAGCTGCTCCTTCAGTCGGTCAAATTTTAAGCGTGGAATACGCCTGTTGGCCGTAGCCTTAGCTCTTACCGCTTTTACTTACGGCATGGATCAGGTATATGGACATGGGGAAAATTACATTATCCGATTTGGCATATTGCATATGCTAGCCATTTCAATATTGTTTTATTGTTTGCTGAGAAGGCTGGGATTCTCAGTTGTATTGATTTTAGGTATTGCATCATTGGTCTTAGGCCTTTATTTCTCGTATAGTCCTTTAGAAACCGATTTTGCTTGTATGAACATTTTTATGTATACCGATTGTCCATTTTATTCAGCGGACTATTTCCCCCTGCTTCCCTTTTTAGGGTATTTTCTTATTGGTACAACCGCAGGGCAAAAGATTTATAAAGACAGGAAATCCTTGCTTACAGTTGAGCATTATCCGCGATTTGTTGCGCCTGTCACGTTTGCCGGCAGGAAAGCGCTGGTTATATATATACTGCATCAGCCGTTAATTTACAGCATTCTGTTTATTTTGGGTCTCATTGTATTTTAAGGAGGAAACGTAAATTGAAAGTGGTTTTTATAGGTAACAGCATTGTTAACGGTTACCCTCACAGCAGGAGTCAATGCTTCGCAAGCCTGTACCGTGCTGATACCGGTTATGATGTGATAAATAAAGGAGTCAATGGGGGAACATCTTTGGAAATTCTCCAGCGATTTGAAAGGGATGTAATATTTCATAAACCTGACAAAGTCTATATCCTTGGCGGAACCAATGATTTTATAAAAGAAGGCCTTACTCCAAAGCAAACATTGGAATATTATCGCAAGATGGCAGTCTTATCGATGACTGCAGGCATTTCTTTTATACTTATGATTCCTTTAATGATAGATGTAGAAATGGTCAAAACCCAGTGGATGCCGAATGTAGATTATGCAGCCGTAACAGAAAAGCTCATCGCTTTAAGGAGGCTCATGTTGGATTATGGCAAACAGGATGATGTACGTGTTTTGGATACCCAGGCATTCTATAGCGGTCTTTACACGGAAAACACCAAGAGGCAATATCTGGTGGACGGACTGCATCCGACAAAATTAGGGCATAAAGCTTTAGCTGATTTTCTGATTGACCAAAAATAATTGTATTTAAGCAGCGCTTAAAATTTTAAATCCGCAGGTACTTATACAGGTCAGCATAACAGTCCATACAATTATGCCGGCGCACATCCAAATAAAAAGTCGTTTTGACGGGGCACCCAAAGATATACCGATAGCTGCTCCCAGCGGTGCTCCGGTTAAAAGAGGGGCGAGCATTCCTAATCCGATTACACCATATTTATCCCATATCCTGTATATGCGGCCTTTTTCTTTTTTCCTGCCTTTTCTTTTTCCCAGCAACCAATTGCGAAAGCGGCTCCCCAACAGGATAATTGCCAGTGCTCCGATAATTGCACCTGATCCCGAAGCGAGGCAATTAAGTAAAGGGTGAAGCTTAAAAGCTGTACCGGTTGGAATTGCTACCCATAATTCTAAGACGCCCAGTGATGCCACAGCTATGAATTTCCCGGCAAGTTCCATTGTGAGACCCCCCCAAACATCAGATGCCATGCCGTTATTATAGCATAGGGCCGCTTTTAATGTTCAACTACTTTCTTGACAAAAGATCGTCTATAGATATAACCTGACTTTGGTATCAGGCATTTAAATCTGGTGCTAGTCTCATAATTTA
>CAYRNC010000028.1:0-19135 GCA_964425645.1 uncultured Oscillospiraceae bacterium
ATGGACAATGTATGTGCAGATTATGACCGAAGAACAGGCAAAAAATCACTATGAAAATCCATTTGATATCACCAAAATCTGGCCCCATGCGGAATATCCCCTTATTGAAGTGGGCGTTTTGGAACTGAACCGCAATCCTGAGAACTACTTTGCCGAAGTAGAGCAAGCCGCCTTTACACCTGCACATGTTGTTCCCGGTATTGGTTTCAGCCCGGATCGCTTTTTGCAGGGCAGACTGTTTTCCTACGGTGATGCACAGCGTTACCGTCTTGGGGTCAATCATAACCTGATTCCTGTGAACCGTGCCAAAACCGGGGTAAATGCATATCACCGTGACGGTACTATGCGGGTGGACGGTAACTACGGCAGCGCACCGGCCTATACGCCTAACAGTTATGGCGTATGGACTGCGCAGCCCGAGGTAATGGAGCCGCCGCTGGATTTAGAAGGTGCAATGTATCGCTACGATCCGAAGGATGATCCAACAGACGATTGTTTCCGCGCCGGTGGTAATTTGTGGCGTGTACTAGCGGAAGATAAAAAGCAGATTTTGATCGAAAATACAGTCGAAGATATGGCTTCTGTTACTGAGAATGTCAAATACCGCCACGCAGCCCACTGCTATCTGGCCGATCCAGAATATGGTGAACGCTTTACCAAAGCTGCAGGATTGAGCATGGATAAAGTTAAAAAACTTTCCAAACTGGATCATAAAGGATTGATTGAAGCTACCCCCCATGTAGACAGATAATAACAAATTGGAGTGTTCTATCATGAAACAGCAGCGAAACACCAGACAGCGTCAATTGGTTTTGGATGCGGTTCGAGCGCACCGCGACCATCCCAGTGCGGATCAGATATATTTGGAGATTCGGGCCATCGACGACAGAATCAGTCGCGGCACAGTATATCGCAACTTAAATATTTTAGTTCAGCAGGGAAAAGTTCTTAAAGTAAAGCTGCCGCATACGGATCGTTTTGATTCTCAATTGGACAGACTCTATGTAAAGGCTGTGGTCTAGTGTGCGATATGCCACTGCCGTATCGTTTGGAGCTGGACGAAGAGGCAGCTAAAATAACCGGGTATATCATTGAAAGACACCGTATGGTTTTTGAAGGATTATGCCCGGGATGTCAAAAAAAGCATAAATAAATGGGGTCGGCTTATGAAAGGCACACTGCTAAGATTTTATAGCAGAGTGCCTTGTTCGTCATTGCTCTTGTTAATAAATTGCCATATCGTGCAAATTACCAATCATATTTCTCTACAATATATTGCGCAGATACATATGCATATCGGAAGTGTGATATCAGGAACAGATAATCAATATTAAGCGATGAATTCGTAACAGATTACTGAGCTTTTCGGGTCGGTCTGCTATAATAATTGCGAAATCAAATCGAGCAACATAATAAGTACCTCGGAGTGTCGCTTTCAGAATTACAATAGACTATCTGCATTACGAAGGTCCGTTCGTTTTCACAAGGTGAAAAATTAATCGCGCAGTTATTTTAAATTATTACAGGCTTCTAATGCGTTGAATAGGGCGTCGTTAAGTTTTTTAAAGGCATGATCTGAATTAGCATCCGGACGGTTTGCAATAAAGACCTACATTAAACTGCAGGGCCGTTATTTTATAGATTATGTTTTATGGCGAGGGGAAACAGGTTATAATTATATTTGCAACATCGGTCTGTATGTATATTTAAGTATTCCTCAATTCCAGCCTGCCTAGTTAAGATTTAAAGGGTGAACAGTTAAGTGTGACGAAAACGCTTACATAGCGAACCGAAAGGACGGAAAAAATAAAATAGAAATGCTGCCTGAGAATATCATCTTTTCCTCCATATGTTGGTTTTGTTCATTGATTTTTTGGACAATTGCTTTATGGGCGTTAAAGCGTAAAGATCCGATGCATTTTTGGTCAGGCAGTACAGTTAAGTCTGAAGAAATAACAAATATCCCCTTATACAACCGCGCAAACGGTATAATGTGGTCGGTTTACGGTGTTTGGATAGCTGTAGCAGGTGTATTGGCACTTTTAAATATCGTAATAGGTGCAATTCTATTGGTGGTAATATGCATACCGGGTATCTTTGTTTTGGTTGCTGCATACAATCGGATTTATAACAAATACAGAAGCACATCAGCTGTTAAAAGCATTGATGGTTTGCCATCTAAGACGCCAAAAGGAATTATTGTTGTTCTATCATTAATTATTGTAATTACCTTTACAGCAGTGGCTGCATTGTTCATTTACGGTGAAAAAGATCCGCTTGTAGATATATTTGATGATTACATTCAAATAAAAACTATGTTTGGATTAAATATTGATTTTTTTGAAATAACCGATATTTACCTGATAGAAAAAAGTATGAGTGAACTTGGAATCGGCATGAGAACGAATGGCTACGGTGGTTTCGGGAACACTTTGAAGGGGAATTTTAAATCAGCCTTTCTCGGCGATACTTTACTTTTTGTCCAATCGAAATCCTCTCCTACAATTAGAATTGAACGAAAAAATAAAAAAGATGTGTATATCAGTCTTCGCAGCAATGAAAATACTGAGCGGCTGTACAACAACCTTATTGCCGCATTGGAATACTTCCACAAATAATGAAGGGCTACCTCTACTACCCGATCCCGAAGAATATTTATTCGGATAACGAAAACAATAATGGTGGACTACACATTCAGTAAAGGAGGATTGTTAAATTGGAGATCACTAAAAATGAAATCGAAATCACAACATATGATCGTCTATTGCGGGCATGGGAAAACTCTCAGGAATTGGTGAGAGACTATGAAATGTATTCCAAAAAAATAGATGAAAAAGAGATTTCGGCAGTTTTTAAAAGCTTTGCTGAAGATGAAGCTGAGCATGCATCTAAATTAAGGAAAATACTGCTTGAATATAAAAGCTGATCGATAATAATTAATATGTTGCTGTAGAATGGTAGATCTAGGTTAATACCGTTCTATTTATTTTAAACTTCAAACACGGTTGGCATAAATCTTCAATGAGTACCAATTATTGATTGTCATTGCACAGGCATGATGATAGAATTAGAAACAGTTAATTAAAAATCTAAATTATGGGACAGAACCTCTGTCCCGTTGTCCATGAAAGGATGAATACTATGTCAGAGGAAATCAGATTAATTGCCCAAAGAATAAAGGATTTAAGGGAAATTTCAGGGCTGTCTGTGGAAAGCCTGTCAAAGCAATTAGGTATTCCAAGCGTCGAATATGCTGAATATGAAAGCGGAACATCGGATATCCCCGTGGGCTTTCTATATGAAATTGCTAACAGATTTAATGTGGAATTGACGGCGATACTGACCGGTAATGAGCCTAAGCTTCATAGTTTCGCACTGGTACGTAAGGGTAAGGGCGTTATGGTAGAGCGAAAGAAGCAGTATAAATACCTAAGCCTGGCCTATAATTTTATCAATAAAAAAGGAGAACCTTTTCTGGTAACGGTAGAACCTAAGGCCGCCTGTGAGGACTTTGCCTACAGCAGCCATCCAGGACAGGAGTTTAATTACATGCTGGAGGGCAGAGTAAAAATCAAGATAGGTGAACATGAAATGATCTTAAATGAGGGGGATTCAGTTTATTTTGATTCCGGCCTGTCTCATGGGATGAAGGCTATGGACAGCAGGCCTGCACGCTTGCTTGCTATGATAATTCAGTGAATCCGTTAATTTATATACATTGCGCGTAAAAAGGAAGAGGATTTTTATTATGAGTTTATTGGAACGTTTTATCGATCGAACTGAATTTACGTCATATGAGGATTTTTATAACAACTATAAAGTTAAGATCCCCGGATGTTTTAATTACGCTTTTGATGTGGCGGATGTTATCGCAGACGAAACCCCTGACAAGATCGCTATGGTGTGGTGCAATGATAAGGGGGAGGAAGCAAAATTTACATTTCGGCAGATTAAAGAATACAGCAACAAGGCTGCAAATTATTTCAGGAAACTCGGCATCGGGAAAGGTGATCCGGTAATGCTGATATTGAAGCGTCGCTATGAATTTTGGATTTGCCTGTTGGCTCTTCATAAACTGGGTGCTGTTTGTATACCTGCAACCCATTTGCTTACGGCAAATGACATAATATACCGCAATAATGCCGCAGACATAAAAATGATCGTAGCGATATCAGATGATGAAGTACTTAAGCATGTAGAGGAATCTGTCAGCGAGTCGCCCTCTTTAAAGCTGCTTGCTATCGTAGGAGGAAAAAGGGAAGGCTGGCACGATTTTAACACGGAGGCTGATCTCGAATCCCCTGTTTTTTTGCGCCCTCTAGGTGATTCAGCCATAAAAAACGAAGATACTTCCCTCCTTTATTTTACATCCGGAACAACAGGAATGCCGAAAATGGCCAGGCATAGTTTCACCTATCCATTGGGGCATATTACCACCGCCAAATACTGGCACAATGTTACCGAAGATGGTTTGCATCTTACCGTTGCCGATACCGGCTGGGCCAAAGCTGTCTGGGGAAAAATATACGGTCAATGGATATGCGGAAGCGCAGTATTTGTTTATGATTACGATAAATTTGTTCCAAAAGAGATGATTTCAGTAATTGAAAAATATAAAGTGACCACGTTTTGTGCACCGCCGACAATCTATCGCTTTTTCATTAAAGAAGATCTGTCAAAATACGATTTAAAACATCTTGAATATTGCTCTATTGCGGGGGAACCGTTGAATCCTGAAGTATACTATCAATTTTTAAAGGCAACAAACGTAAAGCTTATGGAGATATACGGGCAGACGGAGATGACGGTGGCCATCGGAAACTTCGTCGGGATGGAACCGAGACCGGGATCAATGGGTAAGCCTGCTCCCGGCTATGATATAGATATTCTTGATGAATCAGGAAACCCTTGTGCGGTGGGAGAAGAAGGACAAATAGCTGTCAGAACCGACATGCGTATTCCGGTGGGGATGTTTTCAGGGTACTATAGAGATGACGAGCTGACGAAAAAGGCTTGGCATGACGGGGTCTATTTTACGGGGGACATGGCATGGAAGGATGAGGACGGTTATTTCTGGTTTGTCGGAAGAGCAGATGATGTAATAAAAAGCTCGGGTTATCGTATCGGGCCTTTTGAAGTTGAAAGCGCGCTTTTAGAACACCCGGCAGTTATGGAATGTGCAATTACGGCAGTTCCCGATCAGGATAGAGGACAAATAGTAAAAGCTACCATAATATTGGCTCCAAATTATTCGGGAAGCGAAGAATTGATAAGGGAGCTTCAGGAACATGTAAGAAGTGTGACTGCCCCCTACAAGTATCCGAGAATAATAGAATTTGCGCGAGAACTTCCCAAAACTATAAGCGGGAAGATTCGCAGGGTTGAAATCCGGGAACATGACAAAAGATAGTGGTTAAAATAAAAGGATCAGGCTTGTCTCAGTATTGGAGGCCGGCCTGTTTTATAATGTCCGGGTGCTTTATTGTCATATGACAATACATGTGTTATACTCCACTTGGTTCAGTTGTAAAAATGGATACTATAAAGAATGTCGGGGAGGGCAGAAATGCATACTGTGATTGAGCGCATATTAAAACAAAAAAAAGAAAAAGATGCAGTAATTCTGGCACATTATTACGTTAACGAGGAAGTACAGGCTATTGCCGATTACGTTGGGGATTCTTATTATCTGAGTGAATTAGCGAAGTCGGTTCCCAACAAAACAATAGTGTTTTGCGGTGTATCTTTTATGGGGGAAAGCGCGAAAATTTTGAGCCCCGAAAAGACGGTGCTTATGCCTGAATCCAAAGCAGACTGCCCTATGGCGCATATGGCGAATACGGAAGGAATTGAGGCCGTAAAGAAACATTATAACGATGTGGCGGTTGTCTGTTATATCAACTCTACGGCCGATATAAAGGCGAATTCGGATATATGCGTTACATCCTCAAATGCATTAAAAATATTGCGAAAACTGTCCCAGAGAAATATTTATTTTATTCCTGATTCAAATTTAGGCCGCTATGTTGCAGCGAAATTACCGGGAAAAAAATTTATGTTTTCCGATGGTTATTGCCATGTACATACCGGGATTACAAAAGATGCGGTTTTGAACCTGAAAGCTTTGCATAAAGAAGCTAAAGTGCTGGCGCACCCGGAATGCACCGAAGATGTTCTTTTAGAAGCAGACTATATAGGAAGCACAAAGGGAATAATCGAACATGCCTCTTCTATTGAAAAAGATTGCATCATATGTACTGAAATAGGTATATTGTATGAGCTCAAAAAACAATGTCCGGGTAAGAATTTCTACTTCCCTGAAGGCGGCTGTATTTGCAGCGATATGAAAATGATTACGCTTGAAAAGGTGGCTGTGTGCCTGGAGGAATTAAGCGGCGCAGTGGAAGTGGACGATGAAATAAGGCTAAAGGCCGTAAATGCATTGAATAAGATGCTGGAATTAGGTAGGTAATGAAACATTCAATGAACGGAAAAACAGATGTCATTATCGTAGGGAGCGGCGCAGCGGGACTGTTTTGCAGCTTGTCTTTGCCAAGGGACAAGCGCATCCTTATAATCACAAAAAAAGAGGCTGACTGCAGCGATTCATTTCTTGCACAAGGCGGAATATGCACCCTTGCAGATGAACATGATTATGAAAGCTTTTATGATGATACCGTGAGGGCCGGTCATTATGAAAACAATCATGAAGCTGTGGATTTGATGATCAGGAAATCTCCTGAAATAATTGAGGATCTGCTAAGGTTTGATGTAAAATTTGAACAGGAAAACGGGGAATTTATTTATACAAGAGAAGGAGCCCATTCCAGGCCACGTATCCTGTATCATGAGGATGTGACAGGCAGGGAAATAATCGAAAAGCTTCTGTCACGGGTAAGGACGGAAAAAAATATCAGTATATTAGAATATACGACAATGATCGATATTTTGCATGATCAAAATTGCTGTAAAGGGATAATAGCCGCCTGCAAGGATGGGTCCATACATATATTCCCCTCGGAAGTAGTTGTATTTGCTACCGGTGGAATCGGAGGTCTTTTTGAAAACACAACAAATTACAGGCATTTGACAGGGGATGCGATAGCAATTGCATTAAAGCATAAAATTGAGGTTAAGAATCTAAGTTATATACAGGTACACCCTACGGCTTTATATGCAGAGGATGAAGGACGCCGTTTTTTAATATCAGAATCAGTCAGAGGTGAAGGGGGAGTTTTGCTGTCAAAAAACATGGAGCGATTTGTGAATGAACTTTTACCTCGCGATCAGCTGACCGAGGCGATACTGAACCAAATGGAAAAAGATAAGACCAAGCACGTGTGGCTTTCGGTTAAAAGCATGGACAGAGAAACCGTATTGAAACGCTTCCCAAACATATACTTTCATTGTCTTTCAAAAGGATATGATATGACTAAAGAACCTATACCTGTTACACCGGTACAGCACTATTTGATGGGGGGTATACAAGTTGACTGCAAAGGAAGGACATCTATGGAACGGCTCTATGCAATAGGTGAGACAAGCCATAACGGCGTACACGGAGCCAACAGATTGGCAAGCAATTCCCTTTTGGAAAGTCTCGTGTTCGCAAAAGAAGCTGCAAATTGTATCGCAGGCAATATATATAATCGGGATTTAATCTTTAAGGAGGTAAATCTTACAGAATATAAGGATATTCAAAAGATACAATCATGCTACAGGGAAATGGTGCTAAAGGAAATTGAAAGGGAAAAACAATTATGATTATGACGATGCATATGGATGACATGATCAACCTTGCCTTAAAAGAAGATATAACTAGCGAGGATATTACAACCAATGCGGTAGTTGACGAAAACATGGCAGGGGAAGTGGAATTGATTTGCAAACAGGAGGGTATACTGGCCGGTCTTCATGTATTTAATCGTGTTTTTAAACTTCTGGATGAAAAAGCCTTTATAAAATCATATTACGAAGACGGTGATACAGTTAAAAAAGGAGATGTTGTTGCAGAAGTTTATGCAGGGGTAAGGACGCTACTTACCGGTGAAAGAACCGCACTAAATTTCCTTCAGCGTATGAGTGGGATTGCATCCTACACAAAAGAATTGTCGTTAATGCTAAAGGATACGGGAATTAAACTTTTAGATACACGAAAGACAACGCCTAACATGAGAATTTTTGAGAAGTATGCGGTCAGTATGGGCGGAGGATGTAATCATCGATATAATTTATCTGATGGAATTCTGATTAAAGACAATCATATTAATGCCGCGGGCGGGATAACGGAAGCAGTGAAAAAAGCCCGCTCCTACATGCCTTTTATGAAAAAAATTGAGGTTGAGGTGGAGAATCTTGATATGGTGGAAGAGGCTTTGGAAGCCGGTGCAGACATAATAATGCTCGACAATATGGATTTAGCTGCAATGAAAAAGGCTGTGGAAATCATCGGGGACAGGGCCGAAACTGAATGTTCGGGCAACATTACCTTTAATGAGGTTTCGTCCCTTGCATCTATTGGAATAAACTATATATCATGCGGTGCATTGACCCATTCATCTCCGATTTTAGATTTTTCCCTAAAAAATCTGAAAGTGATCGAAAATTAGATGTATGGAGGTAGTGTATGAAAAAAGAAGAAAGAAGAGATGATCTGTTGGCTTCATTAAGACGAAGCTGCAAACCTCTTTCAGGAAGCATGCTGGCAAAGAAATATGGAGTCAGCAGACAGATTATCGTGCAGGATATCGCTTTACTAAGGGCCCTCAATCACAGGGTAATTTCAACCTATAAAGGATATATGTTAAATGATGATTCAGTATGCAAAAGAACATTGAAAGTTCGTCACAGCGATGAGGAGATAAAAGAAGAACTCTATTGTATAGTGGATGAAGGCGGTCGGGTGTTGGACGTATTTATTAAGCATGAAGCTTACGGAATGATAAAAGCTGATCTGTATACCGCCACGAGAAATGATGTAGACGAATTTGTAAGACATATTAAAAGCCGAAACATCAGTCCTTTGAAGAATCTTACCGACTGGTACCATTACCATACCATCGAAGCTGATTCTGAAGAAACACTTGATCGAATTGAAAAAATTCTGGGAGAAAAGCAATTCTTGCTGTAGTCAGATGCGGGACTTGCCCGAACAGATTGTTTTGTAGTATAATATTTCCAGATAGTAATGAAAGGAGGGCTCTGTAATATGGGATGGAGATTTGTTATATCGCTGATTGTCGCTTTAATCGTCGCCTTTTTCGCCTTGCTCAATGCAGAGGTAGTAGTTATAAAATATCTTTTCGGACAGCTTGAAATTTCTCAGGCGCTGGTTATTCTTATCTCGGCTATTTTCGGAGCTTTTACTGTAATGATGCTTTCGTTAATACGTCAGTTAAAATTAAAGGCGCAGGTACGATCGGATAAAATGACAATCGATTCTTTAAAAAGGGAGGTGGAATCCCTAGAAAGCAAACAGAATACGGTTTGCGAGGCCGAAATTGCAAAGGATGCAAATACTGTGGGGATTAATAATGTCAATTAACAGAGTACGAGAACATTTAAAAAAATGGGGAAGAGAGGAAGATGTAATTGTGTTTCCTGTATCAAGCGCAACAGTAGCACTTGCCGCGGAGGCTGCAGGAGTTATACCTGCAAGAATCGCAAAGACACTTACTTTTGACAATAAGGACGGGTGCATATTGATTGTAGCTGCAGGAGACGCTAAGGTTGATAATGGTAGATTTAAAAGACGCTTTCAGATGAAGGCCCGAATGCTGACCCCGGAAAAAGTTTCAGAATACACAGGATATGAAGTCGGAGGCGTGTGTCCTTTTGCGATAGATCACCCGAAGGTCGATATTTACTGTGATATATCCATGAGGCGCTTTTCAACGGTATTTCCCGCTTGTGGCAGCAGCAATTCTGCAATAGAGCTTTCCTGTAATGATATCTTTCAAATTTCCGGAGCATCTGATTGGATAGATGTTTGCAAGGGGTGGAATTCGGAACCGGACCAATAGATATAGATAAGAGTCATACTATGAATCTTATTTTCATATCGTATTACTGAGATTTTGCAGTTACAATTCCCCTGCTTGCTTTATTTTTTCCTTATTATGATGTATAATAGCAGAAAATAAGCTAGATCGAAGGAGGTTTATCATGGGAGCAATTAAGGAAAAGATTGTTGCTAAGGGGATCGATATAGCTTTAAACTATCTTGATAAAGATTTTGAAAAAAATCTTTCTAAACTTATGGACTGGGTCGATCGATTCGATGTTCACGACAACATAAAACCTGAAAGGGACCTGGTCCGAAGGGTGGTACTGGATCCCGGAAGCAATTGGCATCGTTATGTGTTAAGTCTATGGAACGATATCGATCGCGATACGCTCAAAAATTTCTTTACCAATTTTATTGTTCAAAGCAACATCATTGGAAACCATAAGCGAAAAACGCTGGCGATGCAATACGATTGCAGCATCCCATGGGCTATCCTATTGGATCCCACGTCTGCATGTAACCTTCATTGTACCGGGTGTTGGGCTGCTGAATACGGGCACAGTTTAACGATGGATTTTGATACCTTAGATGATATCATAAGGCAGGGAAAAGAACTTGGTACATATATGTATATATTTACCGGAGGTGAGCCTCTCATACGCAAAAAGGATATAATTCGCCTCTGCGGGAAACATGATGATTGTCAATTCCTTGCCTTTACCAATGGCACATTAATAGATGAAGCTTTTGCCGATGATATGCTTAAAGTCAAGAACTTTATACCAGCAATAAGCCTGGAGGGATTTGAAAAGCAGACCGATGAGAGGAGGGGCGGGGGAACATTTAAGGCTATTGTCAGGGCCATGAAAATTTTAAAAGAAAAGAAGCTGCCCTTCGGGGCCTCCTGCTGCTATACAAGCCAAAATACCGAAGTTATCGGCAGCGATGAATTTTTTGATTTTCTGGTTGATCAAGGTTGCCTGTTCGTCTGGTTGTTTACGTATATGCCTGTAGGGGTAAATGCTTTGCCTGAACTGATGGTAAGTGCAAAACAAAGGGAATATATGTATAAAAAAATTAGAAGTTTTCGCAGTACGAAACCTATTTTTTCAATGGATTTCTGGAATGACGGAGAATTTGTTGACGGATGTATCGCAGGGGGAAGGTGTTATTTACATGTAAATGCCAACGGAGATATTGAGCCTTGCGCATTTATTCATTACGCGGATAGAAACATACATTCAGACAGCTTACTAGATGCTTACAGGGCGCCTTTGTTCCAGGCCTATCGCCATAACCAACCGTTTAACAGCAATCATCTCAGGCCTTGTCCGCTTCTTGATAATCCTGAAAAGTTAAGAGAAATGGTAACAGAAAGCGATGCCAGGTCTACAGATATATTGGCGCCTGAAGATGTCAATAAACTATGCGATAAATGTGTAGAAAAAGCGGCTGAGTGGGCCGTGATTTCAAAACGTTTATGGGAAGAAGGCCGGGCCGAAGGGGAAAATATTTAGAAGCTAAAGGAGATGGAAGTATGATGGAATCGGCGAGCCTTATAATCAGAGAAACGGTTTTTTCAGATTGTACATTATTCTCTGATTGGGAGAAAAAACACTATATCAGGGACAGTTTCACCATGTCTTCCGACAGAAATTACGAGGAAATAACAACAGAATTTATCACACGAAAACTGGATATGGACAAGCTTCAATTTACAATCGTATTGCGAGAAGAAAACAAGCCTATCGGACGGATTTATATCAGTCGGATTGATCACATTACAAATTCTTTGGATATAACGCGAATCTATATCGGTGAAGAAGCATTTTTAGGGCATGGCCTGGGAGAAGAGGCTATGCGCCTGATGCTTGAATATTGTTTTATTCATCTTCATATGGAACGGGTAACGATGGATCATTTGCCCAAGAATAGCAGGGCGGCTGCATTGTTTCTGAAGCTTGGATTCCAGTATGAAGGAGTGATGCGCAACTCCGGGAAAAAGGATGGGAAATATATAAATCTTCATCTTTTATCCATGCTGAGAAATGAATACTACGAAAAATGCAATCGGATGCCTTGATGGGAGGAGTAGCTGATATGGACAGTCGATTGGAACTGCCCGTTTATCTGTTTCACCAAGGTACAGCGACCCATGCATATGAATTAATGGGTGCTCATAAAATGTGTTTTAATGACCGGGATGGTTATATGTTTCGTGTCTGGGCTCCCAGGGCAAAGAATGTTTTTTTATCGGGAGATTTTAATGGGTGGTCTCATAGCAGCACACCAATGAAAAAGATTAATGATCAGGGTATTTGGGAGATATTTTATTGCGGCGGCAAGGAATATGACCTTTATAAATATATTATAGAGACAGAGAAGGGGAAAAGAATCGCGAAAGCCGATCCTTATGGTTTTCATATGGAAACCAGTCCGGGAACGGCGTCAAAATTGTACAGCCTGGATAATTATGCATGGTGCGATGGGGCATGGCAAAGGCAAGGCAAACATCGGGTTCCCTATAATATGCCCATTAATATATATGAAATTCATTTAGGCTCTTGGAGAAGGTATCCCGACGGCAACTGTTTTGACTATCGTAAACTTGCTTCGGAATTAATTC
This sequence comes from uncultured Oscillospiraceae bacterium, assembly GCA_964425645.1. Classification (GTDB taxonomy): domain Bacteria; phylum Bacillota; class Clostridia; order Peptostreptococcales; family Anaerovoracaceae; genus CAYRNC01. The sequence goes on from CAYRNC010000028.1 coordinate 12,633, forward strand.
CTTACGTCAAAGATATGGGATTTACACATATTGAGCTTATGCCGGTAAGTGAATATCCCTATGATGGTTCCTGGGGCTATCAGGCTATAGGTTACTATGCTCCAACATCCAGGTACGGTACTCCCTCAGACTTTATGTATTTCATCGATAGCTGTCACCAGGCGGGGTTGGGTGTAATTTTAGACTGGGTTCCCGGTCATTTTCCGAAAAACGAAGATGGGTTGGCGTTTTTTGATGGCTCACCTTGCTATGAATACGGAGACACAGTAAAAGGAGAGCATAAGGAATGGGGTACCCTAATTTTTGACTGGGGCCGCAATGAGGTCAGAAGCTTTTTAATATCCAACGCTATGTTCTGGTTTGATCGATATCACATTGACGGCCTGCGGGTTGATGCGGTGGCCTCCATGCTTTATCTCGATTACGGAAGGGAAAAAGGGCAATGGAATCCAAACTGCTACGGAGGCAGGGAAAATTTAGAGGCTGCATCTTTTTTAAAGGATTTGAACAAGGCGATATTTCACAGATATCCCCACGCGTTAATGATCGCTGAAGAATCTACAGCCTGGCCCTTAGTAACAAGTCCTGTCGATGCAGGGGGACTGGGATTTAATTTCAAATGGAACATGGGATGGATGAATGACAGCTTAGACTATATGAAAACCGATCCGCTGTTTCGAAAGGGCAAGCACTATGCCCTGACATTTCCTTTAACATATGCTTTTTCTGAAAACTATATCCTTCCCCTTTCCCATGATGAGGTAGTCCACGGAAAGGGTTCTTTGCTTGGCAGAATGCCGGGCAGTTATGAGGAGAAATTTGCGGGGTTGAGGGCCTATCTTGCATATATGATGGCGCATCCCGGCAAGAAGCTGCTATTTATGGGGGCTGAGATAGCCCAATTTTCGGAGTGGGACTATAAAAAAGAATTGGATTGGAACCTTTTGGATTTTGAAATGCATAAAAGAATGCATTCTTTTTTAAAGCAGCTTAATCATTTCTACCTCAACATACCTGCCCTATGGCAGCAAGATCAGAATTGGAAAGGGTTTCAATGGGTTTCTCAAGACGATTGCGAAAGGAATATACTATCTTTTAAGCGAATAGATATAGACGGGCGGGAACTAATTGTAGTATGTAATTTCGCTCCGGTATTTAGGAAAAAATTCGTTATTGAGCCATCCGACATGCATTTTTATGAAATAGTTCTGGACACAGATGATGAAATATATGGCGGCACAGGTATCGGAGAAGGGGAAGTATACACGGATAATGATAAGGCCTGTGTAGATTTACCGCCTTTATCGACACTGTACATTAAAAAAGGGGTGAGGTAAATGATGTACAGACAGAGGAAAGAGATAATTGCCATGCTGCTTGCGGGAGGTCAGGGGAGCAGGTTGGGGGTCCTTACCAACAATGTTGCAAAGCCGGCAATTCCTTTTGGAGGAAGATACAGGATTATAGATTTTCCTCTATCCAATTGCGTTAACTCCGGAATAGACACTATAGGCGTGCTCACTCAGTATCAGCCGTTGGAGCTGAATGCTTATATAGGAAGCGGTCAGCCTTGGGACCTTGACAGATTGTATGGAGGCTCATTTATTTTGCCGCCGTATGTAAAAGGGAAGGCAGGAGAATGGTATAAGGGTACCGCAAACGCAATCTATCAAAATATTAACTTCATAGACCTTTACAATCCTGCATATGTGCTTATTCTGTCAGGCGATCATGTTTATAAGATGAATTATGAATATATGCTGTCATATCATAAAGAAAAGCAGGCTGACTGCACCATAGCCGTCATTCAGGTCCCGTGGGAGGAGGCCGGTCGATTCGGGGTTATGAACGTGGATGATAATCTAAAAATTTATGAATTTGAAGAAAAACCAAATCAGCCCGCAAGCAACCTGGCATCTATGGGGGTATATATTTTTTGTTGGGAAAGGCTGAAAGAATATTTAAGGCAGGATGAGGATGATAAGGAATCGCAAAATGATTTTGGAAAGAATGTAATTCCTGCAATGCTAAAGCGAGGTGATCGGCTGTTTGCCTATGAGTTCAAGGGCTATTGGAAGGACGTGGGCACCGTGGAATCCCTTTGGGAAGCCAATATGGACACCCTTAATCCCGATGTTCCGATTGAACTTGACGATCCGCCATGGAGAATCTATTCAAGAAGTACCAATCTTCCCCCTCAATTTATAGGAAATCGGGCATCGTTATCAAATTCCAGCATTGCCGAGGGTTGTTTTGTGGATGGAACGGTTGAAAACAGCATTATTTTCCCGGGAGTTGAAGTCCTAGAAGGTGCTGTGGTTTCTAACTCCATATTGATGCCGCAAGTGATAGTGGAGCAAAATACTGTGGTTGAATACGCTTTAATAGCCTCCGGGGCCAGAATATTAAATAATTCTCATATCGGATATTCTAAACTTCCCGAGACGGATAATGTTCATCGGGATATTTCTGTCGTAGGGCAGGAAGTTAAAGTAGGGCCTAAGGTTGTAGTTCCCGCCGGTGCAGTGGTGGAGAAGGATATTGCAGGGGAGGTGGGATCATGAATATTCTTGGAATTATCTTTTCTTATTCTGACAGAGAGAACCTAAGGGAATTGACGAAAAGAAGGACTCTCGCATCCTTGCCGATGGCCGGTAAATATCGTATGATAGATTTTATAGTGTCTAACTTCGTGAACGATAATATATATGATGTGTCGGTCATAGCAAGGGACAATTACCATTCACTTATGGATCATTTAGGTGCCGGTAAGGAATGGGACCTTATGAGAAAAAGAGGTGGCCTCAGAATATTGACACCGTTTGCAAGATCCGAGAACGAAAAGCTTGGTCTGTACAGAGGGACCATCGAGGCCCTGGCAAGTAACATGCATTCTATAAAAAGATCCATCGCTGAATATGTCATTTTATCGGGAAGCAGTATTCTTTACAGCATGGATTTCAACCACCTTGTAAAGACGCATATTGAAGCAAACACGGATATCACGGCTGTGTATACAAGAGAGCTGAACGGTCATCCAACAGTTCCGATGGGTGTGGCGATACTTCGCTTTAACGGTGAAAACCGCCTTTACGATACCGTTATCAACATGGATGATATAATCCAGGAAGGGGTAACATGGAGCACTGAAGTATTTGTCATTAGAAAATCACTGCTGGAATCTCTTGTTGCGGACGCAATGGCTTATGGGAGATATGATTTTTTTGAGGATATTTTAAAGAGATTAGCGAATAATTTAACTATTCGGGGATATGAATATAGGGGACATTTGCTTGAGGTTAGCAGTGTGGCAGGCTATATGCAGGCAAATATGAACTTTTTAAACCGTGATTTCAGAGAGAAAGCGTTTCGCAGGTCGATTTACACAAAGACCAAGGATAGCGTTCCCACTCGTTATTACGATGGATGCAAGGTGCATAATTCCATAATATCCGATGGATGTCGCATAAGCGGAGAGGTCGAGAACTCTATCATATCGAGGGAAGTAAGAATAAAGGAAGGGGCCGTAATAAGGAATTCAATTATAATGCAAAACACGGAAATCTTAGAGGGAGTTATGTTGGACCATGTAATTCTCGATAAAGACGTAATCGTAAGGGAAAACCGGAAACTGGCGGGACATGTAACATATCCGGTTGTGGTAGAAAAGGCCAGCATCGTTTAGGGGAGATGAATTGAATATATTATTTGCAAGCACGGAAGCGGTTCCTTTTTCCAAAACAGGCGGCCTGGGCGATGTGGTTGGCTCCCTTCCGAGGGAACTGAACAGGCAAGGAATTAATGCTAGGGTCATTCTTCCTTTCTACAAAGGTATTAAGGATCAATTTGGCTCATCGATATCTTATGTGAAAAGCTTCACTGTTCCCCTGGCATGGCGCAATGTATATTGCGGGCTTTTTAAAACAGAATACAAAGGCGTTATTTTTTATTTCCTGGATAATGAACAATATTTTGATCGGGATAGGAATTATGGGTATTACGATGATGGCGAACGCTTTGCTTTTTACAGTATGGGGGTCCTGGCGGCGATAAAAGAATCAGATTTTGAACCGGACATACTTCATTGCAATGAATGGCAGACCGCCATGGTTCCTGTTTACAGGAAAACCTTGTTTGGCAATGATCCCTATTACGATAGAATCCCTGTAGTCTTTACAATCCATAACATTGAATACCAGGGAAGATTCGGCAAAGAGATCCTCGCTGATCTTTTGGGCCTGACAAAATCCCATGAAAGCCTGTTGGAGATGAATGGAGATTTAAACTTCATGAAAGGGGCCATAGTTACCTGTGATCACTTAACTACAGTAAGCCCTACCTACGCCGAAGAAATACTTTATCCTTTTTATGCTCACGGGATGGAAAAAATACTAGGAGAGAACAGGTACAAGCTTACCGGCATTTTAAACGGTATAGACAGAAGACACTATAATCCTTCATGGGACAGAAATCTGGCATTTAAATACTCTGTTAACTCAGTTGATAAGAAGATATTAAACAAAAGGGCGTTACAGCAGGAATTAGGCCTTATTGAGGATGCAGATACGCCTATAGTAGCTATGGTCGGAAGGATGGCGGAGCACAAAGGTATAGAACTTGTGATAAGAGCATTTGACGATATGATGAAAGAGCCTATGCAATTTGTTATGCTCGGGACAGGGGAGGCTGTTTATGAGGAGTTTTTCCATAGAAAAAGGGAAGAATATCACGGTAGGATGTCGGTTAATACTGCATTTTCCACAAAGATGGCCAGCAGAATTTACGCAGGATCCGACTTATTTTTAATGCCTTCTATAAGTGAACCCTGCGGATTAGCGCAGATGATAGCACTCCGTTATGGGACTGTGCCCATTGTAAGGGAAACAGGCGGTTTAAAAGATACCGTGAAGGCTTTTAATAAAGAAACCGGGAAAGGAAACGGCATCACTTTTTCAAGCATTAATGCACATGACATGCTTTACGCCGTCAGAAGAGGACAGGCTTTTTTTAATGATGAAAGCGACTGGCGTATTCTGGTTAAAAACGCATTCATGTCGAATTATTCCTGGAAAAATTCCGCGATCAAATACATAAAGATATACGATGAGCTGTTGGAAGGAAGGTACTGATATGGACGTAGGCATAGATGCTGCCGAATTAAAAAAAAGGATAAAAGGAAAACTGTTGCGTACTTTCGGCCAGGAACCTGAAAGCGCAAGAATCCATGAGATTTATAAGGCTTCCTGTATGGTTATCAGGGACATTATGTCGGAGCTCAAGTTAATGAATTGTGAAGAAAAAAATGCACACGAAAAGAAGGAAGTATTTTATCTTTCAATGGAATTTCTACCCGGTACTTCTTTACGGAACAATGTCTTTAATCTCGGTCTTGAGCACTCACTGTCCGAGGCGCTTTCCGATATGGGAAAGGATTTGGAGGTTCTTTATGAAATGGAACCGGATGCCGGTCTTGGAAACGGGGGGCTTGGCCGCTTGGCATCATGCTATTTGGATGCTATTGCATCGATGGGCATGGCAGGTCATGGCATGTCAATATGCTATGAATACGGGATATTCAAGCAGGAAATTAAAGATGGGAAACAGGTGGAGCTTCCGGACAGCTGGTTTGATTTAGGCGGTGTATGGCTACAGGATCGTGAAGACGAAACAAAGAAGGTCCGCTTTGGGGGAAAGCTATCAGAGATCTGGAATGAAAACGGCGAAATGAAGCTGATTCACAAAGATTATACTACTGTTTTGGCGATACCGAAGGACCTGCTTATATCCGGTTATGACAGCAAAGCCGTCAACACATTAAGGCTTTGGCAGTCGGCCTCACCGATTAGCATAGATATGGATTTATTTTCACAGGGGAAATACCTTCAGGCTATGGAGCAAAAGCACATGGCTGAGGTTATATCGAAAATTCTTTATCCGGAGGATGCTCATACTGAAGGGAAATCACTGCGGATCATGCAGCAATATTTTTTTATATCCGCATCAATACAAACCATAGTAAAAAATCATATGTCACGTTTTGGCACCTTGAAAAACTTTCCCGAAAAGGTAGCCATTCATATCAACGACACTCACCCAGCCATGGCAATCCCTGAACTTCAAAGAATTTTGGTTGACGAATATGGATATCGCTGGGAGGATGCCTGGGACATCGTTACCGAGAGTATCTCATATACAAATCACACCATTATGCCGGAAGCTTTGGAACAATGGCCTGAAGATTTATTTTGTGAAATCCTTCCGAGGATACACAGCATAGTACAGGAAATTAACCGAAGGGAAAACGTTCGTATACTGGAAGCCCTCCCATATGAGGAAGGTCTGCGCCGCAGTATGAGCATCATTCAAAACGGAAGTATGCACATGGCTAATCTCTGTGTAACTGCTTCACATACAGTAAACGGTGTATCAGAACTACACAGCCGCATTATAAGCCGTGATCTTTTTAACGGGTTTTACCGGGTGAACCCTGATAAATTTACCAA
>CAYRNC010000029.1:0-7432 GCA_964425645.1 uncultured Oscillospiraceae bacterium
TATTATGTATGCGGAAATTCCTAGCGTTAACATCGGTACAGCGGTTCATTGGATTAGCCGAAGACATTTCATGCTTCTTCTTCATCTGTCATAATCCATACATCATTGATCTTCGTAAATTCTAATTTTTCTGTACGGTCAAACCCGTCAAACAGCTTAAAATCAACGGTAACATATTGTTTGGCGTCTTTTTCCTCCACGTATTTAACACTGTCAAAATCAATCGTTTCCGCCCCATAGCCCCTTGAGCCTCTAATGAGGTACAGTTGTTCCTCATACTCAAGAAAATCGTTGAAAAACCATTTGTCGATGACGTTATCTGATAAGTATTTTTTCAAATTATCCCTTACCTCGGAATTTGTTTTGAAATTCGTCACCCTGTAATATAAAGAGTCCGTTGGATCTGGGAAGTAGCCGGTATATTTGTTTTCTTCGCCCGGTTTAAAAAGCAATGTTATATTGCCCATGCCATCTGCATAAGCGCTTTCGCTTTCATATACAGCTAAATAGCTATCGTCAGAATCCACCTCTGCCCCAAATATCTCATGTACACAGGAGTCAAGACACGCTATATTGGGGGAAATATCCTCAAGAAACTTTTCCTCGTTAAATACCTTTGTATTAGACGGGTCGCCGCACGAAGCCGTAAAACAGAGGATAAATACAGATAAGGCCAACATTGCTATCTTTTTCATAAATACATCTCCATTCCGGCGCCCTTTAAAACAGAAACAGCGACTGTCGAGGCAACCTATTATACAGGAAAGCTTAACACGTTAGGAAAAGTTCTGCAAGAGCCTTCCCGCGCTGATGAATAGTGATGACAAAATTCGTTATTTTCAACTTTTACAACGCCTGATATTATGCCTGAAAAAACAATAATAAATCATGTAAGCATCTGCCTATTTAAAAAGAATCCCTCCCAGGGATCTTTATATGCAATTCGCTTTACGGCCTCCTGCATAGTTATTTCGTCAGGGGAAACTGTAAAAAGCTCATCCCATGTAATCGGCATGGATACGCGGGCGCCAGTTCTTGCGCGGATGGAATAAGGAGATATGCTGGTGGCTCCTCTTCCATTCCGAAGCCAGTCTATGAATATCCTGTTCTTTCTTTTGATTTTTCTGATGTTGCTCGTATAGAGGTCCGGCCACTTCTTTTCCATTACCTCGGCCACTTTTCGGGCAAATTCGTAAAAGGTTTCCCATGTTGCTGTGGGTTTTAACGGAACGACAACGTGATAGCCTTTGCCGCCGCTTGTTTTAATGTAGGATAAAAGCGAAAGCTCCTCAAGTATGGCTTTCATATCCATCGCTCCCTGACGTACTCTGTCGATGTTCATATTTTCATCAGGATCCAAATCAAAGACCATCATATCAGGCCTTTCAATGGTGTCGATGCTGCTGCCCCACGTATGAAATTCCAAGGTTCCCATCTGCGCCTCATAGATAAGGCCTGTTATATCGTCGATATAGAAGTATTCATCCTTTTCGCCCTCACTGTTTATTATCTCTACTGTCTTTACTTTTTTACTTCCGGGTCCCGGATGTTTTTTATAAAAGCAGGGCTGCGCAATTCCTTTAGGGCAGCGTATAATGCTTAGAATCCTGTTTTCCATGTACGGCAGCATGCGTTCGCCTACAGCAGCATAATAGCTGACTATATCCGCCTTTGTAATTTCCGGATCGTTAAATATAATTTTATCGGGATTTGTAATTTTAACACCTTCAATTGTGAGGAAGTCTCGGTTGTTTTTCATGGACGTGCCTCCTTCATCCGAATGTGTAGGCTTTTCTTTTATGACATCTTTTGGCGCTTTATCTTTGCGCAGCCCCTTATAGCTTGCATGTCTGAGCAGATTATTTTCGGTCCATTCTGCAAACCTTATTAAAGCCACCAATTCGGGTTTAAGCCAAATTATCTTTTCTTTGGAATTTCCTTTTGGCGCATTCTTAAACGGCGATGCATTCGCTTTAATATCCCGGAATTCGTTTTCAAGGTGCTTCATTTCCGCTTCACTTATCCCAGTGCCTGCTCTGCCTGCATACATTAATTCCCTGTTCTCATATACGCCTAAAAGAAGTGAGCTGACACCTCTGTTTTTCTTATCTGAAACAGTATATCCTCCTATTACGAATTCCTGCATGTTATTGCATTTTAGTTTGATCCAGTCGCCGTTTCTTGTTCCGCTGTAGACAGAGTCAATCCTTTTGCCTATTATCCCCTCCGTGCCTGCATCGCAGGCCGCTTTAAGGCTTTCTTTGCCCCTGCCTTCAATGTGGCGGCTGTAGAAAAGGTTGGCAGGTGCATCCTGCATAAGATCCTGAAGTATTTTTTTTCTGTCGCCAAGCGGTTCTTTTCTCAGATCTGTCCCGTCCAGGGCAAGGATATCAAAGATAATGTAGGTAAGCATCTTTGGCTTTGGGTTTCTCATGTAATTTTGCAGGCTATGGAAATCCGATCTACCATCTTTATCTATAACCGCAATTTCACCGTCCAGCACCATAGATCTTCCTGAGGCCAATTCTGTAAGGGCAATTTCAATATCCCCGAATCTTTTCGTATAATCGTTATCGTTTCTTGTGACAAGCCTGACTTCACCGCATTCAATATATGAGATTATCCTGTAGCCGTCATATTTAAGTTCGTAGACCCAACCATCTTCCGGATCGGGTATCCCGTTTACGGATCTGGCAAGCTGTACCTGTGCGGTATCAAATGGGTTTGCTGTTATTCTTCCATCCTCTCCCCTTTCTATCTCCTTGACGGTGCGCCCTGTCCTTATGCTCGTTATATGGTCTTTTATTCCCGCCGTTTCTTTTGTGTATTCGTCTCTTTCCTTAAGAAGCAACCAGTTTTCCCTTTTATCGTCAGACTTTGCTTTCCAGCGTATCAAAGCCCATTTCCCTTTAAGTCTGCTTCCTTTCAGAATCATCTTTAATTCGCCCTTTTTTATGGCTTCATCCACGTTGCTGTGGGGTTCCCAAAAGCCTTCATCCCAGATCATGACGGTGCCGCCGCCGTATTCTCCTTTTGGAATTGTGCCTTCAAAATTTCTGTAATCCAAGGGGTGATCCTCTACTTTTACAGCCAACCTTCTGTCCTTGGTGTTATAGGAGGGGCCCTTCGGTATTGCCCAGCTTAAAAGGACGCCGCCCCATTCCAAACGCAAATCATAGTGATCACGGCTGGCTAAGTGGTGTTGTATAACGAACTTCAAGCCTGCTGTTGATTCCTCAACCGTTCCTTCCGGCTCCGCCGTTCTTTCAAAATCTCTTTTTCCCTTGTATTCTTTAAGCTCTACCATATAATTATGCCGTTTCCTTATCTTTTTGGGCTTTTTCGACGCTGGCTTTCAGGGCCTCCATCAAATCTATTACCTTTACGTCGCTTTCCTGTGCAGGTGCGACCACCTCTTTTCCGGAGATCTTTGTTTCAATCAGTTCGCGCAGTTTTACCTGATATTCATCTTTGTAAGCGGACGGATCAAAGGGTGTATCCATGGAATTTATCAAGGTTTTTGCCATGTTGAGTTCCTGATCGGATACCGGGGGTTTTTCATACTGCTTTTGAAGACCCTTTATATCATCTGCGTAGTGCATCGTTGAAATCAGTATTCCTTCTTCTCTGGGTATTATGGCCATAAGCGTATCTTTCGTGCCCATGACGGTCTTACCTATAGCCACCTTCTGTTCGGCCATTAGAGAGGCTCTCAGAAGCTCGAAGGCCTTTTCTCCTCCCGCCCCGGGTGCAGCCTGATACGTTTTGTTATAGTAAACGGGCGATATTTGATTCAATTGGGCAAAATGAAGAATTTGAATTGATTTCTCCTTTTCTGTCTTTATGTTCTCTATTTCTTCATCCGTGATGACTACGTATTTATCTTTATCATACTCGAAACCCTTTACTATGTCATCAGAGCCCAGTTCTTTGCCGCAATGAGCGCATGTTTTTTTATAGCGAACCCGACTGTTGTCCTCTTTATGCAGCTGGTTGAAACGTATGTCATTGTCCTGCTTTGTGGTGTACATGGCGATAGGAATGGCAACCATTCCGAACGTTATTACTGATTTGCGTGATATCATATAAAAGCACCTCCAAAATATATTGTTTCCGGAGGTGAATATAAGTATTCTGAATCAACGGCCGTTGATTCAGCAGTTTATCCGAGGCTGTGGATCAGTCAAACATGTTTATAAGCTGAATTTTTGTGACAACATCGCCTTGGAACCAAAACAGTAACGCAGCCCCTAAGCCTTCGTCGTTGCTGCAGTACCAAAGATAATTCCCTTCATAGCCCCAGTACTGTGAATCATAAATGGCCGGGTAGGCGGAAAGCACCGCTTCCCGTGTCATATTGACCCTGAGACCGCGATAGGTTGCCGCATCGGTACGTGTTGTTTCAATGCTGTTTATCCGGACAGTATCTTCCTGTGCACTGTAATAGCAGTCGGCGGTAAGGTGTTTGTAGCGGAGACGCAGCCAATAATCCCCTTCGTTATAAATGGGATCATATTCCTTCAGAATTTCTTTTTCAGGTTCTTCGTTAATGAAATCAGGGCTTGAAAGCGGTCCGACCGGTCTGGAACTACCGTCAAGTTTGAGAGAGACTTCAATATCCATCAGTCCGTAGGCGACTTCCACAATCGCATCTTCTATTTTCTTATCTGTGCCGCCGGAATAGGATATACCGAGCACGCTGTCCGGGCTGTCGTCGTAACGCTTAAGAATAACATAGCAGGGTTGACCGACATTCCAGGTATAGCCGCCTTCATCATCGGCGTCTTTCATGTAAAAATGATAGCGGCTGTATTCCACCTCATAGGCAACACCGATGCCCTCATATAAGGGCGCTTCGCCTGCGAAGGCCATGCTGTCTATGCGAAGGTCATTCTCCTTCGGCGCGTCAGGCTCGTCAGCTGCGAAGTAGGCGGCGCTGTCGTAGGCATGTTCATCGCGCAAATAGTTAAGCACCATATTGCGAACGTTTTCATCGATAGAGGGCATTTCCGGCGGAGCGGCGGACTGTTCGCAGGCTGCGAACAGCATACCTGCGGCGATGACCAGGGCCGGAAGAATGAAAAATCGACATCTGTTGCTGTATTTCATATCACTTTCACCTCATTACCATTAAATACGGCAGGTTACATTCAGTTTAATGCAGCAGGTTCAATAATACAACCGCAAATATCGCTTTAAAGCGGCTGCTTTACCTAAGTCAAAGTTATATTTGAAAAGGCCGTCAACTGTTATGACGGCGCTTGAATTCAATATAGGCTGTGACTTGAGAAAGCTACAGTATTACTTGCAGCTCGCCCGGCAGGCATAAGCAGAATATGGCGTCTACAAAAATGAATCCCATATCTTCAGCCAAGTTTATCAAGCCATCGAACATGGCTATGCTTCTATCGTAATTGCCTGATAAAAATTCTCCTGCCATATCGATAAACAGGCTGTGCATTCTAAGCAATTGATTTCTCCATTCCGTTGTATTCAAGCCGGGAAAAGATTCACCTAGAAAGGCTGCTCTCTCGTTAATGTTATCTATTGTCAACATAAATATGCGATTCATTTCATCGACATTGCCGCTTATGCGTGCCGAAAGCATTTGATCCATGAGATCAATATATTCACGAAGAAGCCGTACCTGTACATCTACGATCGCAGGATCAATAAACATTTTCATTAAATCACCGAAATCGGTAACAGATCTTATCAATCTTTCATAAAGCTCATCCTGATCACCTATATTTGTTGCTACGCTGATCCTGTATGCTCTGAACCAGGAAACCAGATCGATCCAAAACAATGCGATATCAAGAATAATGTTCAACTGTTCTGACGTCACGCAGGGGAAAACATCCTCGTTTCTTGGTGCTGCGGTTATAAGGTTTATTATCCCTTTGGAAATATAGTCTGCAATAATATCCATCTGCGCTATTAAATTATCATAAATTTGAACCAAGCTGCTGAAATCCCGCGTTACGTATGCATTGATTTCTGCGATTTCGCACCGCACGAATGCATTTAACATTTCTTCAAGCACGTCTTTATCCAGGCTTGGGAAAACCCCGGATAAAAAAACAGCCCTTTCTTCAGAATTTCTGTATAGCTCGGCAACCTTTTCGTTTATCGTTTCGGTTTGACCTTCGACAACGGCCGAAGTTAATTCTCGCAATATTATAATGTACCTCGTAAACAGTTCCCCATACTCGTTTGCAACATGCCTCGGCAGTATCAACCTAAGCATAAAAGCATAAGAATCCGGTATATAATACAGTTTTGTAAATACATCCTGTGTATTTTCGACACCGAGGAAGACACTTCTGAAAAAAGCCCTGGTCCAATATACAAACTCTCTCCAAAACAGTCTTGTATCGAAAAATATGTTTATCCCCGTCGGTGTATAGCATTCGACACCATTAATATATCCCATCTTCCTCCTCCTTGATTATTGTCTTAATCTATTATATTTCATAATTATTTATTTGACACAGACAGTCGGTTTTATTAAAAGTACATAAAAAATTGTCACCGAAGCCTTGGAAAAGCTTTAATGCAGATAAAACAATCCCGAATAAAGAGGATTACAAAGAAGTTGAGGTCATTTTTGGGAAAAGTGTCATGAATTATCTGAGTGACGATATTGATACATGGGTAAAATGAAAGCGTAATGGTTTGAACCATTGCGCATTATCGTCAACGGATTAATATTGATGCGGAGGAAAAAAGATGGGAATGAAAGCTGTTATTGACCGCGATGGCTGCATAGGTTGCGCTTTATGTGCAGAAATATGCCCTTCGGTTTTCACCATGGCTGATGATGGCCTGGCGGAGGTCCATGGAGAAGTTACCGATGAGAACCTTGACTCTGCTAAGGAAGCGGAGGAAAGCTGCCCGGTTTCGGTGATCACCATAGAATCGGAATAGCTGCAGCATATGTGTATCATTATATAGGGGGCGAAATTGATCGCCCCCCGATGTACGGTTTTGTCAGTATTTGCCGAATTCTTTATCATCGGCTGATATAGTCGTTTTTTCTTCAACAGTGCGGGCCTTTTCTTTATCGCCATTTTTATCTGCTATATTTTCAATCAGCTTAATATCCTTCGCTTCATAGCTGTCGTACCTGCTTTCGGCTTTATATGTATCATTTACCAGTTTGAATTTAGCGACACTTTCTTTTAGGAATTCAGCTTGCCCTGCCAGCTCTTCGCTCGCTGCGGCGCCTTCTTCAGAAGTGGCCGAGTTTGCCTGCACGACTTGTGATACCTGCATAATGCCTTGGTTGATCTGTTCGATGGCAGCGGCCTGTTCAGCGACCAGCGCCGCTGCAACACTGCGCCAAAGAAGACCTGTATTTTTGAATACATCTACTTTGCGCGCCCGGACTCCACCATTGAGGGCGTCAACGTTCACGCAGCCCGGGTCA
>CAYRNC010000029.1:7442-18182 GCA_964425645.1 uncultured Oscillospiraceae bacterium
TCATTGGAGGCTATTGCTATATCTCCTACCAAATCAGCAGCCTTTGCAACTTCTTCAACAATTTTATTCAAAGCTTCAGCTGTCTCATTGGCAATATGTGTGCCCCCTTCGGATTTTTTTATAGAGCTTTCTATCATCTCAGTAGTTTCTTTTGCCGCATCCGCCGATCTTGCAGCAAGATTCCTGACTTCTTCGGCTACAACGGCAAATCCTTTGCCGTGCTGACCTGCTCTTGCCGCCTCAACTGCAGCGTTCAAGGCAAGTATGTTTGTTTGGAATGCTATTTCATCGATCACTTTAATGATCTTTGAAATATTGGCGGAGGAATCGTTTATCTCCTTCATGGCTGTCAGCATAGCTGTCATTTTATCATTGCCTTCTTCCGCATGGGTCTTTGTATTCTCTGCTAATTCGTTTGCTTCGTTAGATTTTTCTGCGTTAAGGTTAGTCTGAGAAGATACTTCTTCTAATGAAGCAGTAAGCTCCTCAACCGAACTTGCCTGTTCGGCCGCACCTTGGGATAAGGCCATACTGGAATTGGATACTTGTTCTGAGCCCGTAGCCACCTGCTCGGCTGCGCTGGCGATGTTAGACATAATTTCGTTGTTCTTTACCACTATTTCTTTAAATTTTATATTCAGCAGATCTTTTTTCGATCTTACTTGTACGTTTATGCTTAAATCCCCGGCTGCAATGCTCTCTGCTATTTTAGCCTGATTGCGAATATTTGCGATCATGTGTCTAAAGGATTCCGCTAAATTTCCAACTTCATCCCTTGTATCTGTTTTTACATCTACGTTTATATCGCCTTGCGCCAATGCATCCGCCGTCTTAACCATTTCCTTAATGGGTTTGCTGATAATCCTGGAGATAAATGTTCCAAGCAATATTGCGATTATTGCTCCGACAGCTACAACAATTAACATTATTATGGAAGATGTCCTTGCGAGCATACCGTTATCAGCCGATCTTTCTTTGGCTCCTTCTACGTTAAACTCGTTCAATTTTCCAAATGCTATTCTTACATCGTCCCCGGCTGCTCCCATTTCACCGAAGTTTAATTTCTTTGCTTCTTCAATTTGTGATGCCTGTATTAATTTAAGATAATCGCCTGTTATGGCTTTATATTTTTCCCAGCAGGGTTTTGCCTCAGCAAAAAGCATGCGATCCGTTTCCGAGACGATGCCATCCTCGTATTGCTGCAATAATTCATCCACCTTTATAATATAATTGTCAACATTGTTGAACAGGCCCGGCAGTTCATTTATATCGTCAACGGCTATCATTTTTATAGTGTTGAATCTGATCCTTTGAAAATATTCGGCAGCTTCGCCTGAATAATCAACGCCCAACAGGTTCTCCTCATACAGCAATACATCGGCATTGGCTATTCTGTTAATGTTGATTAGCCCTACACCGCCTACGATTCCTGCGATTACCGCTACTATGAGAAAAGATGAAATTAATTTCACTGCTATTTTTTTATTTAAGAACCATTTCATTAATCCAGACCTCCTATGGATTTATCGCTTAAGCTTTCAATCTCATCCTCTGTGAGCAGCTTGCTGCAATCAAGAATAAGTTTCACGTCGTCTTCCGTTTTGCCTATGCCTTTAATGAATTTATTGCTTGTGCGGTTTATGTCAGGCGGCGGGACAATTTCTGCAGCGGGTATTGATAAAACCTCCGACACGCTGTCTACTATGAGTCCGGTGGGTACGCCGAATACATCTATGACTATTACGCACGTTCTGTCATTGTATTCTTTGAAATCTTTTTTGAATCTCAATCTGACATCCATTACCGGGACTATTTTCCCCCTTAAATTTATAATTCCTCGGATGTAATTCGGAAATTCCGGTACCTTTGTAACAGGCTGTACCTTTATGATTTCTGTTACATATTTGATTTCGATTCCGTAAGATTCGTTACCCAATATAAATGTAAGGAATTTATCTTTTTGGGTGTCTTCTTCCTGCTCTAACCAATCCTGTGTCTTTGATTCGGCCATTCTTGTCTCCTTTCATTTTTGTCGTGGTACAGCATAGGCATGTCATAAAACAACTGCCTTTGCTTTCATCATCCTTTTATTCGGCAGATAGCAATTATTCTTTAATACTGCAGGATAAATGTAATTGTTACAGGCGTTTTAAACACAGGCATAATCCGGGTTTTAATTTTCGCTGAGAATCATGTGGCTTTGACAAATTTAATATTTTTGTAAATCATCTTTGCAGAATACCTACTATGATGTAGAAAGAAGCTTTTGTACGCTTAAAGAAAGTAGAAAAAATTTATGCATACCGCTTTACATAAGAATGGATCACAAAACTATATGCCCGGTCTGGACGGCTTAAGGGCGCTTTCGGTATTCGCCGTAATTGCATATCACTTGGGTTTGGATGCGGCTCCGGGAGGGCTTTTAGGTGTAAATCTATTTTTTGTGCTCTCCGGATACTTGATAACCGGCATACTTCTTTCCGGGATTGAATCTCATGGGAAGATAGATTTGGCCGACTTCTGGCGAAGAAGGATCAGGCGGCTTTATCCTGCATTTTTTGCGATGCTGACAGGGGTTGCGGCATGGGCGCTGGTATTTGATCCTGCAAGGCTCGTATCATGGAAACAGGAGATTTTGGCTTCGGTTTTTTACGCGAGCAACTGGTATCTCATCTTCCATGAAGTATCCTATTTCGACAGCTTCAGTCCTCCCTCGCCGCTGGGTCATCTGTGGTCTCTTGCTATAGAGGCTCAGTTCTACCTCGTTTGGCCGCTGCTGTTGGGTCTTGGGGCGCGTTTGTTCAGGCACCGCAAATGGTTGATAGCGGGTACGTCGCTTATCGTACTGATGTCCGCTGCAGCCATGGCTTTGCTTTATATACCGGGTCACGATCCCAGCCGGGTATATTACGGTACGGATACGAGAGCTTTTGCATTAATGCTTGGCGCTTTGGCGGCTATGATATGTCCTTTTGACAAAATGACGTTCAAACTCCCCTGTAAAAAAAGATTTGCCCTGGATGCGGCGGGGGTTTCAGGCCTGGCAATTGTTTTATGGATGATCGTTAAAACCGATCAATATGATGCATCACTGTATCATTTCGGGTTTTTGATTTTTTCCGTTGCCGGTGTCATTTTGGTCGTCGTCCTTGCTCATCCGTCGAGCAGGCTTGCCGGATTGTTCGGGTGGGCTCCGCTTCGTCTGATCGGTAAATTGTCCTATGGTATTTACTTATGGCATTTTCCGGTTATTATATTATCAAGACCCCTAATCAATACTGCAGGGCAGGATCCGCTGCGCTCAATTTGCCAAATTGCTGCAAGCATTCTTTTAGCGGCGCTTTCCTATTATTTTGTGGAAAAGCCGATACGGTACAGAAAAATGAGGCCGTTGATTCGCTATGCAGGTGTTTCGGTCAGCATGGTTTTTATAGTGACGATCATAGCTTACGGCGGTGGCGGACAGATATTGGCAAAGAACATTGAAGATGACATCATTGAAGAAGAAAATATTATAACGGTAAATGTGCCTTCGGAGGATTCTTATGAGGCGGAAAGCCCCGTCGGCGAAAGTGTGACCGTAATAGGGGATTCTCTTCAAATAGATTTGGCGCCTGTGTTGGAAGAATCTTTACCGGGTATCATAATTGATGCAGAAATAGGAAGACAGATGTACGATGCACCGGAGATCATTGACGGTCTTCGCGAAAAGGGCATGCTCAAGGATACGGTAATAGTAGGGCTAGGAACAAACGGTGCCTTTACAGAAAAACAACTCTGTAAAACCTTGAATTGTCTGGAAGGTGCAAGGGAGATTCTGCTTGTGAATTCGCGCGTTCCCAAGCCCTGGGAGGCTGCAGTGAACAAAGCGCTTAAAAAGGCGGCCGAAGAGTATTCAAACGTAAGGCTTATAGATTGGCACAACGTAAGCAGCGGTCACGATGAATATTTTTATAAGGATGGCGTTCATCTGAACCGAAAAGGTGCAGAGGCTTACTGCAAAATGATAAAGGAGGCTCTGTCTTAAAAACGGAGAAAGCGAGTATGGATTTCGGGGCAAAGGTGCTGACGGTGGAGGATGAAGACTCCATCAGGAGTTTTATAAAGCTTAATCTTGAGATGGCGGGCTATGAAGTTTTAGAGGCAATCAGCGGGGAGGCGGCGCTTAAAATGCTTGAGGAGTGCTCCCCCGATGTAGTCGTTTTGGATCTTATGCTCCCCGGTATGGACGGACTTGAAGTTTGCAGCAGCATACGGGTAAAAAATCCTCAGGCCTTAATAATTATGCTTACCGCCAAGGGACAGGACTCAGATAAGATTACCGGTCTTGAATTAGGGGCGGATGACTATATGGTAAAGCCGTTTAACCCTTTTGAACTCATCGCCAGAATCAAGGCATTGCAAAGGAGACAAAAAAGACCCGAAAAGATATACCGCTTCGGAAACCTTTGTCTGGATGTGAAAGGAAACAGGTTGCTGAAAGATGATGTTGAGGTCGATTTAACACCGATTGAATATTCGCTTCTTAAGCTTTTTATGGAGAACCCGGGAAAGGCATTTAAAAGAAATGATCTTTTGGACGCGGTTTGGGGAGAGGATTATTACGGCGACACAAAGACTTTAGACGTGCACATCAGAAGGTTGAGGAAAAAAATAGAGCCCAGGCCCTCACAACCTGAATTTATTAAAACGATCTGGGGTTCGGGTTATCGCTGGTGTTCAGACAGGAGCATGCGATGAAAGGGATCAGGGGAAGGCTGACAGCAAGCTTCATAGTCGTAATTCTAGTCTCGGTTATCATCTTGGAAGTGATGCTGATCTATATCGTGAAGCAGAACTATTACGGCAGCCTGAGGGGTAATCTTTCGAATCAGATTAAGATCAGCGCGGATATGTATTCAAGATATTATTCCGACACGGCGCTTGAAGATAATATCCTTTACAATGTGGACGCATTCTGGAATCAAAGCAATGCCCGAGTTGAAATAGTGGATCGTGAAGGAAAGATTATAATGGACTCCTCAGGGTCGTTTCCG
This sequence comes from uncultured Oscillospiraceae bacterium, assembly GCA_964425645.1. Lineage (GTDB taxonomy): Bacteria > Bacillota > Clostridia > Peptostreptococcales > Anaerovoracaceae > CAYRNC01. Next base: position 12,479 of record CAYRNC010000029.1, read on the forward strand.
AACCCAAAGGAGCCGAAGGCGGATATCGGGGATGCACTGAACGGTAAAATGGGGGAATGGACAGGTAAAATGGACGGCCGGGGTGTAATGGCTCTTTCCTATCCGTTAAAATCCGAAGATCAAGTAGTCGGGGCTTTGCGCTTTATCGCTTCCACCGATGAAATAGCAAGCGATATTAAAAGCACGATAAGCATTTTTATTGCAATAGGTATATTTGTCGTCTTCGCCGTCGGGTTTTTAAGCATATTTCTGGCAAACACCATTTTAATACCCCTGAAGGAAGTGACCGATGCGGCAAAGAGCATGGCGGCAGGTAATTTTCAAACGAGAAGCAGCAGGAAGAGGGATGATGAAATAGGGGAGCTTTCCGATACCCTGAATTATATGGCGGATGAGATTGTGAAAAGGGAGGAGATGAAAAATGATTTCATATCTTCCGTATCGCATGAACTGCGCACGCCTCTTACCTCTATCATGGGTTGGTCTATAACGCTTCAAAATGAAAAGTTTCGGCAGAAAGAAACTTTAAATGACGGCCTTGAAATCATAGCAAAAGAAAGCGAACGGCTCACCCATATGGTTGAAGAGCTTCTTGATTTTTCAAAATTTGTGTCCGAAAGGGTAAGGTTGAATTACCAAAATGTGAATACGGTGCGGCTGCTTGATGATATAAGGAAGCAGTTAAGGCCGAGGGCCATGAGAGACGGGATTAATTTCACAGTGGGCTGCAGGGATGATCTTTCAAATATAATGTCGGACGGATACAGGTTAAAGCAGCTTTTCATAAATATTCTTGATAATGCATTCAATTTTACCCCCGCGGGGGGGAGTGTGAGTCTAAGTGCCATTGCGACAGAAAAAGGGTTTCTGTTTGCAATAGAAGATACCGGATGCGGTATATCCAAAGATGAGCTGCCCCGGGTAAGGGAAAAATTCTATAAAGGAGAGGGGAGTAAATCTAAAAACGGTATCGGACTGTCCATCTGCCAGGAAATCGTGACTTTGATGAACGGCCATTTGGATATACAAAGTGAAGTAGGGACGGGGACGACCGTAACGGTCTTCCTGCCGAAAGAGGTGGATGAGGATGCGTAAAAAAATTTTCATATGCCTGCTTGCGGTTGCCCTGCTTTTTCTTTTTGCCTGCACCGATTTTTCCGATTTAATCGGCATCGGCGACAAGGCAGGTAAAATCACAGGGCCCTTTAAAAACGGTTCCTACTACGGTAAATGGGAGGTGGCGGATCAGCTGGATAAACGGGAGGCAAAGCTGAAGCCTTCGGACGGCGTACAGTTTGCTGAAGGAATTGCCTCCTTTGGTGATTCGGTATGGGAGGAAGTCACCTATAAGATAAAGCGGGTAGAGACAGCCAGATATATGGAACTGAAACCCGCTGCCTGTTTTGCACCTTTTAAAGATTCAGAAACAGAGGTTATTACAGTTTATTCCGAAGGTAATTACCTGGCCGAATTTGCAAAAATAGATGAGTCAAATATAGTTCTTTTTTTTGATGGGGCTGATTTTCTCGTTAAAAAGGTATCCGATGAGACCGGCATTTTGATGCTGCCTGCTTCCGGTGCCGCGGCTGAATGCAGTATCGCAAAGGCTCAGGGCATATTGCTTGGGTTAAGAGTTCCGGAAAAAGAGGGCTGCGTATACAAGACGCTTTGGATTGCATCCGATCATAATGGCCTTCATCCCGTGCTCGTTTGTGATAAGATTTTTTTCCCGCGCAGGAGCGGATTTTGGGATGTCGATATTAAAAATATTACCGCAGCAGAAGGAAGCGGGAACATTATCATTTCAAACGATGTGGCGATAAAGCAAACAGATAATACAGAACCTGATGTCGGTTATTCCGGTGATACTGTTATTGAGTATATAAGCAATGATTATATCGGGGTAGAAAAAAGGGTTGCAAATCGAAATGTTTTACGCCTTTTATCTGTAGATAAGCTGCCTGATCATGTGGAAATAAAGATATCCGATTTGATGGGTGCAGAGGGTCTGAAATCGTTTGTTGCTGCAAGGGAGCAGGCGTTGGAGGATAAAGGAATAAGGCTGTATGAAAAAGATGATTTGGGTAAAAATTTTGGTCTGATCCGAAAAAACGGTCACTGGATTCTTATCGGCAGAGTCAATTACAAAGATGGGAAGGATCCGGTCTGTTTTGATTTTGACGGCAGAACCCTTCCCCCTCCTAGTCTGATATTCTACGACAGCCTGGATCCGAACTGGCACAAGATAAAAGACCGGGTTCCCAACGCTGTGGATGCCTTTACCTCGCCGGACAAGGATATAGCCTTGGTAAGAACGAAGAATAAATTGGCGGTCTACAGGATCGGTATACAGCAGCTGGAAGAGAGTCCTTTTGCCGAGATTGAGCTGTCTGAAGAAGCGGTTGTGGTTATGGCTGAATGGGCTGTCGGATCATATGTTTTGAGCTGGGAAAAAGCCTTTTTGTCTTATGGTGCAAAGGAATCAGAACTGATTTAAAGCTATCAGAACCGGATCCCATACCGGGCTAAAAGGCGGGGAATAGGCTAAATCCATATCTGTGAGCTGATATATGGTTGAACGCGCCGTTATGGCTACGGCCATCATATCGATTCGCGCGGCGGCACCCGCATAACCCGCAATCTGTGCTCCAAGCAGTCTGCCGGTATTTTTTTCGGCTATCAATTTAAGATGTATTTCCTTGGATTGGGGGCAATAATGGGCGGCTGTCCTTGATTTAATTTTCCTTGATTCAAATTGTATCCCTTCCGCTTTACATTCATTTTCGCTAAGACCGGTGCGGGAGACCTCCATTTCCATCACTCTGGCTATGCCGGTACCTATGACTCCGCTGAAATATGCATCGCCCATGGCGGCATTTTCTCCTGCCGTTCTTCCCTGTTTGTTGGCAGTGGTGCCAAGGGGTATATAGGTATCTTTCTCCTTAACGGCATGATATGTCGTGGCGCAATCTCCGGCGGCAAAGATACCTTCTTTGTTTGTGTTCATTTTCCGATCAACTAAAACGGCATTTCCGGGACCCAGTTTTATACCGCATTCTTTGGCAATTTCGGAATTCGGAACCACGCCTATAGAAAGCAAAACGAAATCCGCGGGTATTTCGCCTTTATCGGTTATGACACTTTCAACTTTTGAATTCCCTGTGAAGCCCTGTACCGTTTCACCTGTATGGATATCCATTCCCTTATCGAGCAAATACCTTGTTAAAACCGATGCCATATCCTCATCCATGTTAGGAATAATATGGGGGGCCCTTTCAATTAACGATACCCGGCACTCCTTATTGATAAACCCTTCCGCCATTTCAAGTCCGATGTAACCGCCTCCTACTATTGCGATTTTCTGCGGTCTTACCCTGTCAAGAAAGTTCTTTATGTTCAGACTGTCATTCACGGTCCGCAAAGTGAATACACCCTCAAGTTCTTTCCCTTTAAGAGGGGGAACAAGAGGCCTTGCCCCGGTTGCGATTACAAGCCTGTCAAAATGGTCGTTGAAGATTTTGTTGCCGTGGACATCCCTTACGGATATTTTTCTGTCATTCGGATCGATGGACTCCACTTTTGAAAATGTTTTGACGGCTATATTTTGGGAAGCAAAATCTTTGACGCTTCTTGCTAAAAGCTTCTCTTTTTTTTCTATTATACCCCCTATAAAATAGGGGAGCCCGCACCCCGCATATGATATATATTCATCGTCGGTATATACGGTGATATCCAAATCAGGATCTGTTCTTCGGGCCTTTGATGCGGCGCTCATACCTGCAGCCACTCCACCGATGACTATCAATTTGTTTGCCATTTCAATCGTCCCCCTTCGCTTTTCTTGTAATGTTCATTATACCCGGATAACTCTTCCGCTTCAACAAATGCCCTCATAAGTTCCTGCAAAATGCAAAGATACGGCTTAACAGCCTTAAACGGGAAAAGGTATCGCCTGGCAATTAATCATTGAACAGCGATGTTAAAATTCCAATAGCTTATTTTGGTTTTGTTTGTTTATGTCTGTATTTCGGCCTGATACGATATTTTGCGGAAACGCAGAACGGCTTCAATTTCAATTCTGCAGCGGCATTTTTCGATCGTCGCGGCGCACCCTTTGCTTGCCCGGCAATAAAAGGTGTAATATAATGGGGTTAACATCAAATTGGGAGGAACGACATGATGAAATCAAATGCAACGCTGAAACTGACATTGTCAGGTCTTTTTTTAGCCCTCGGTCTCGCTTTACCGTTTCTTACAGGTCAGATACCCGAGATAGGAAGCCGATTGCTGCCCATGCACATCCCTGTGCTGCTTTGCGGGTTTATCTGCGGGGCCGGACCGGGTTTAGCGGTCGGTTTTTTAACCCCTCTTCTGAGAAGTTTTATATTTACCATGCCTGTGCTGTTTCCTATGGCTACAGCTATGGCCTTCGAGCTTGCGGCCTACGGTTTTGTCGCGGGCCTGCTTTATCACGTTTTCCCCGGTAAAAAGATTTTTGTATACATCTCATTGCTATTATCAATGCTGTCGGGAAGAATTGTATGGGGTGCGGTCAACTACATATTGCTTGGATTCGGAAAAACAATATTCACTTGGAAGATTTTCGCGGCAGGCGCGTTTTTTAACGCTATACCCGGCATAATAATACAGATATTGATCATACCTGTTATAGTTCTTGCAGTTGAAAGGCACATCGGAAAAATTCATGGTACATATTGAGCCCCTTAGAATGCTGATCAACGATATGCTGAAGACTCCGGATGTTAAAACTATCGCAATAGATGGAAACTGTGCATCGGGCAAAAGTACTCTTGCCGCATTGATAGCAGAAGAATATCACTGCAATGTATTTCATATGGATGATTACTATTTGCCTCTTCACAAAAAGACAAAGGAACGTTTAAGCGAGGCAGGCGGAAATGTAGACAGGGAGCGTTTCAGGGAAGAGATTCTCGACAATATTCGCAAGAATAAAAGCTTTATTTATAAAATTTATGATTGCAAAGGCCAAAGCCTTCATCCGTCGAAAAGAATTTATCCTAAAAAACTGAATGTCGTTGAAGGTGTATACAGCATGCACCCGGAGCTTTCGGGTTTTTATGATCTTGCAGTTTTTCTTTCGGTTGATGAGGCGGAGCAAAGCCGCAGAATATTGGACAGAAACGGTCCGGAAATGCATAAGCGTTTCATTGAGGAATGGATACCATTGGAGAACAGATATTTTAAAGAACTGAGGATAATGGATAATTGCGATCTCGTATTGACGCTTTAGGAAAACCCATGCATAAAGACATTCAAATGATCTATACTTTTTTTGTATTGTTCATGATGGCTTTATGCCTTGGATTAGTGAGCATGTACTTCGGTGCCGCATATTATTTTATGCCGATGTTTGTTTCATATTTTAATGATTTATATTTGGTGGTTCTCAATCTGTTTCCTGTCTTTTTAGTCGTTTTTCTCTTATATTTTATTTTCAATAAGGTGTGGCTAAGCTTTTTAATATCCTCCGCCGTGTTTGTCACTTTGTCCTTTGCAAACTATTGGAAATTGATAATCAGAGACGATCCGCTGCTTGCTGCGGATCTGCCACTATTTTTTGAGTCCCTTAATATGGCGGGGGAATACAATACCGATTTTAACTGGAAAATGATATCCGTCATAATAGCATGTATTGCAGGTACGGTTTTCGCTTTATTTTTCG